>NZ_WXYH01000389.1:745768-816272 GCF_009872365.1 Rhodococcus sp. T7 | reverse complement strand
CGCCGTCGACGAGCATCAGCTCCAGCAGCGCGGAGATGTTCTTCGAGTACAGCTCGGAGGCGTGCTCGGGCATGCTGGCGGGCAGGTTCAGCGGCGAGCAGATCGTCACCCCGTGCTTGACGACGGTCTGACCGGGTTCGGTGAGCTCGCAGTTGCCGCCGGTCTCGCCGGCCAGGTCGACCACCACACTGCCGGGTTTCATGCCCTCCACCGCGGCGGCGGTCACCAACCGGGGGGCCGGCCGGCCGGGGACCAGGGCGGTGGTGATGACCACGTCGAACCCCTTGATCGCGTTTTCCAGGGCCTGCTGCTGCTGCGCCCGCTCCGCCTCGGTGAGTTCGCGGGCGTAGCCGCCCTCACCGGCGGCGTCGATCCCCAGATCGAGCCACTGGGCACCGACCGAGCGGACCTGGTCGGCGACCTCGGGGCGCACGTCGTAGCCGGTGGCCCGGCCGCCGAGCCGCTTCGCCGTCGCCAGGGCCTGCAGGCCGGCGACACCGACCCCGAGGACCAGCACCGTGGCCGGTTTGACGGTGCCGGCGGCGGTGGTGAGCATCGGGAAGAACCGGGTCGACTCCGACGCCGCGAGCAGCACCGACTTGTAGCCGGAGACGTTCGCCTGCGACGACAGTGCGTCCATCACCTGGGCGCGGGAGATCCGCGGGATCGCCTCGACCGCGAACGCCTGCACCCCGGCCGTCTTCAGCGCGGCCACCTGATTGTCCTGATTGCGGGGGGCGAGGAACCCGATCAACGTCTGCCCGGCATGGAGCCGGCCCACTTCCTCGTCCGACGGCGGCGCGACCTTCACGATCACATCCGCCGACCACGCATCCCCGATCGACGCCCCGACGTCCTTATAGGCTCCGTCCGGAATCAACGCGCCCAATCCGGCACCCGACTCGACCACCACGTCGACGCCCTTGGCGATCAACGACGCCACGACCTTCGGCACCAACGCCACGCGACGCTCACCGTCGTTCGATTCCCGAACGACACCGATCGTCGGGCGCGAGGTGGACGCGCTCTGCGTTTCTTCTGACTCGGCAATCACGATCTCTCGGCTTCCTGCGCTGGTGGGTAGGCATCGCTTCACAGGGGGTGGCGATGTTCGCGTTGATGCGTCGGCTTGACGGGTTCGCCGTTGACCTTCCGGACGCTGTGGCATAGCTTACCAATAAATCAATCATTCGATCGATTAATTTGACGGAAGCGGCGTAGCTACGTGACAGCCCGTCCATGTAGCTGTTCGATGTGGAAGAGAGGAAGGATCCGAAAATGCAAGGCAAGCCTGATCGGCTCTTCGACCAGTGGACCCTTCGCGGCGTCACCTTCCGGAACCGGACTGTCGTTTCGCCGATGTGTCAGTACTCGGCCGACCAGGGTATCGCAAATGATTACCATCTTGTTCATCTCGGCCGTTTCGCTCTCGGTGGGTTCGGCCTGGTCATGGTCGAGGCCACGGCGATCAGTCCCGAGGGGCGGCTTACCTATGGTGATCTGGGCTTATGGGATGACTCTCAGATTCCGTCGTTGCGCCGTGTCGTCGACTTCGCGCACGCGTACGGCGCCCGAATCGGACTGCAGTTGGGCCATGCGGGCGCGAAGGCCGGCACACTCCCCCCATGGGTTTCCGACGAGGAACGCCCGGCCGACAGCCGGTGGGACATCTATTCGGTAACCGAAGAACCGCATTCCGCGGGATGGCAACGACCCTCTGCCCTTACCGTTGCCGATCTGGAACAGCAGCTCGACGCATGGACATCGGCAGCAAAGCGCGCGGCCGAAGCCGGGTTCGACGTCCTCGAGATCCATGCAGCGCACGGTTACCTGCTCCACAGCTTCCTATCGCCTCTGAGCAACACCCGAGCGGACGAATACGGTGGAGATCTCGAAGGGCGCATGCGCTTTCCCTTGCGCGTCGCCAAAGCTGTCCGTGAGGTGTGGCCGGCCGAGCGTCCACTGCTAGTACGTATCTCGGTCATCGACGGCGAGCAAGGCGGTATCACCATCGAGGACTCGATCGAGCTGGCGCGGCGATTGAAAGTGGTCGGAGTAGACCTCATCGACTGCTCCTCGGGCGGAATCGGCGCCTACTACAATCAGATTCGGCCCGGATATCAGGTGCAACTTGCCGCGGAGCTCCGAAGGCGCGCGGAGGTTCCAACACTTGCGGTCGGGCTCATCACCGATGCGTTACAGGCCGACGACGTCATTCGCACGGCCGCCGCCGACCTGGTGGCATTCGGTCGCGAAGCCCTCATCAACCCATCCTGGCCAGTGACCGCACGAGAAGAACTAGCCCAGTTCGGCGAAGGAGACCGATTCGACCTCCTTCCGGTGCAGAGCAAATCCTGGATCGGCAAACGCCGACGCCAGCTGGACCGCGTCACTGCCGCCGACGCCGGCGCTCCGTCACGTGAACCCGCGAACTCCACGGCCCCGAGGAGCAATTGATGACCGACTCGACGGAGCTCTCACGCCGGATCGACGAGCTGGACAGTCGTGCCGCGATCTTGGAACTCGGTGCCAGATATTGCCTCGGTATCGATCGCCGGGACCCCTCCGTATTCCTGTCCATCTGGCACGAGGAAGCGGAGTACGTCGTGGGACGCAAGAACGGTCGGTTCAAGGGCCTGGCAGAGTTGGCGAGCGCACTCGACTTCGTCGCGAACAGCTATGTGAGCACTCATCACTGGACAACGAACCACATCATCGAGTTCGACTCGCCGGACCTTGCCCGCACGGTGAGCGACTCCTTCGCGATCTGCGTCACCGCAGAGGGCAGTCCATGCCTGGTGGCCGCAACGTACGACGACGAGTGCAAACGCCGAGACGGGCAGTGGAAACTGCACGAGCGAGTGGTTAGTCGATGGTTCATCTCCGAGCCGATGGACCTTGCTCTCATCACGCCTCCCCCCGTGCGGGCGCAGGGCCATTAGGAACTCATCAACATCACTGTCATCGAACCGAGGCTCAAGTCACCGGCTGTTGCGCTGACCTTCGGCAATGGTGATCGGGCGCCGTCGAAGCTGTCGCTAGACTGAGGAAATTCGGCGACCACATCGAGAAATGCACGTGAAGGTCGCCCACTTGCGGCGCAGCCGCCGGTGGGCGCGGCCTGGACGTGAGAGGACGCGAACATGAGAAGAGGTTTGATTTGAGGACGGCGGGCTCTAGTCGTGACGAGACCTGGAGACGAGTTCGATCGGCAGGCGTCGAGCTCCTCTTCGAGCATGGCTACGAGGCAATGAACACCCGTCAGCTCGCCGAGGCGGCCGAGTTGAAGTCAGGGTCGCTCTACTACTACTTCCGCAGCAAGGAAGAGTTTCTCTATCGACTGCTGATCGACCTTCTCGAGGAGATCGTCGCAGATCTCGAGCTGGGCTTAGGGGAGATCGACCCCGATGACGTCGAGTCCCGGCTCGAGACCTTCGTTCGGATTCTCGTCAAATGGCACATCGCGCGCCACAAGGAGACGTTCATCGCCTCCATTGAGACCCGGGCGCTGTCCCGGGCCCGTCACGAGTCCTACGTCGAACTCCGGGACCGATTCGATTCCACACTGCACGAAATTCTCCGGGACGGCACCGTGCTGAACCGATTCGACATCGTCGACCTGACTATCACCCGGAATTCGATGCTCTCGATGATCACCGCTCTGTCGAGTTGGTACGACCCCCAAGGACCGTTGGGGCTCGAGGAAATCACCGCCGACTTCGTGCAGCTGGCGCGCCGCATGGTGGGACTCCCTACTCGCACCTGACGGGCACTGCCCCGAGAATGTGATGACAGGCCGAACGCCGGGTTTCAGGTACGAAACCCGGCGTTCGGCGCACGTTGAACCGGCGAAGGCGCCGGGTTCGGCGGCACTTCTTTTCTCTGTCCACGGGGGGAACTTCAGATCGCCACCGACACGACCGGGTTCGTGTATCGGTGTGGAACTGATTTCCGGCGGAGGCGTTCCAGAGCCCTTGACCACAGCACTGCGGCGTCATACAGTTATTAAATCAAGCGACCGCTCGAATAGTGAGCGAGAGCGCTGAATACGCTTCGAGGAGGCAAAATGCGGATGCGGCAGCACAAGGGCGCGGTGTTCGAGTCATCGCTGCGGCCGTTCAACGCGGACGACGTGGCTAAGTTCGAGGTAGCGAACCTTTGGCGTGAGGAAACCTTCCTGGATGACTTCCTGGTCGCGGCCGGTCGGCATCCCGATAAGGCGGCCGTGGTCTCGTACAGCAAAGGAACCGTGCTTCCGAACACCGTGACGTACGGTCAACTCGCCGCACTCGTCGATCGCTTCGCGGCGCAGCTACTCGAACTCGGAGTGCAGCCGTCCGATGTCGTCACCATTCAGGTCCCGAACGGATGGGAAGGTGCCGCCCTGGCCTTGGCGACCATGCGCGTGGGCGCCGTGCCGAACCCGATCCCCATCATCTACCGCGAGCGTGAACTCCGGTTCATGCTCGCCCACGCCGGCACCAAGGTGCTGTTCGTGCCCGAGGAATTCCGCGGGTACGACTATGCGACCATGGCGCAGGGCTTGAAAGCCGAAACGCCCACCCTGGAACATGTTTTCGTGCTCAACGCGTCGCGGGAGACGCCCGGGTGTTCGTCCTTCGAGGAGACGTTCCTAGGATCGTCGGGCCAGATCGACGCCGAGGTAAGCGAGGCACTGGATCGGCGCCGTCCCGGTTCCGACGATATCGCGATGCTCGTATTCACCTCCGGAACCACGGGCACGCCCAAGGCCGCCATGCACACCTACAACACGGCATGGTCGGGCTATCACCGCGTGGTCACCCGTGCTCTCGAACTCACCGGGGACGACGTCGCCTTCATGGCCTCCACGCTCGGCCACCTGACCGGCTTCATTCACGGCATGTTGGTTCCACTGTCGACCGGGCAGAAGATCGTCTACCAAGACGTGTGGGACGTCGAAGGATTGCTCGACACGATCGCCGTGGAGGGCATCACCTGGACGCTCTCGGCGACCACCTTCGCGCTCGACATGATCGAGACCCAGAAGCAGAGGCCCCGGACTCAGCAGACCTTCCGGGCCTTCGCCTGTGGAGGGGCCGCGATCCCCGCCTCGTTGGCAGAGTCCATGCACGAGCTGTTCGGGACCAGCCTGGTCTCGCTCTGGGGATGCTCGGAAACCGGAATCGCCTCGATCCACCAACTCGGCGCCGATGTGCACACCCTCGGGGCGAGTGACGGCTTCCGGGTTCCCTGGCAGGACGTACGGATCGTCGACGAACATGGTCAAGCGGTGCTCACCGGTGTCACGGGAAGCCTGCAGGTCCGCGGCCCCAGCGTTTTCGCCGGCTACTACAAGCAGCCTGAGCTGACTGCGGCGGCGTTCACCGCCGACGGGTGGTTCGACACCGGCGATCTCGGTCGGATCACCCCCGACGGAGGCATCCGCGTCGAGGGACGAACGAAGGACATCATCATCCGGGGCGGCCAGAACATTTCCGCAGTGGAGATCGAGAACGCGCTGTTCTCCCACGAGCACGTACAGGAAGCCGCCGTCGTCGCCTACCCCGATGAACGACTCGGTGAGCGTGTGTGTGCCGTCGTCGTGCCCGCCGGTCCCGCGCCGACCCTCGACGATCTGGTCAAGCACCTGGAGAAGGTAGGAATGTCGAAGCAGTTCTGGCCGCAGAAATTGGTTGTCACCCAGTCCCTTCCGCGCACCCCATCTGGGAAGATCAAGAAGTTCGTTCTGACCGACCAGCTCGCACAGGGCGGCCCGGTAGGAGTCGGCGGATGAGCGAACCGCCCACTCGCGAGGAGAACGACCGGCAGTGCCGGTCGTTCGCGGGTGGGCTCGTCGGGATCTGGACCTCGACGCTGGATCCACTGCCGGTACCACGCGCACTCGAGGTTGCCCGTCAGATCGAACAACAGGGCTTTGGGGCGCTGTGGTTACCGGGCGACGCCGGCCGCGACGCACTCGTCGCTGCCTCGTCCTATCTGGCGGCCACTGAACGATTGACCATCGGAACCGGGGTCGCGAGCATCTACGCACGCGACGCACGGTCGGTGGCAAGCGGACGCCGGGCCTTGTGGGAGTTGTACGGGGACCGTTACGTGCTCGGGCTGGGCGTGAGCCACCAGTCGTTCGTGGCGCGCCGAGGCCAGAGTTTCGGACCCCCGATCCCCGCGATGACGGCGTACTTGACCGAGATCGCGCACCAACCCGAACGACAGCAGGTACCCGATTCGGCGCTGACAATCCTCGGCGCCCTGGGCCCGAAGATGCTGCACCTCGCACGATCTGCGGCCGGCGGCGCACTCACCTACAACGCCACCGTCGATCACACCCGGCGCGCCCGGGCCGCGCTGGGCGCGCATTCCTTCCTCGCCGTCACCCAGCCGGCCATCATGGCCGACACCGAGAGTGAGGCGCGGAAGATCGCGAGCACCTACCTGCGGTTCTACCGCGAGCTGCCCAATTATGTGCGGCACTTCAGACGCCTCGGTTTCACCGAAAGCGATCTCGAGGGAAATGGCAGTGACCGCCTGATCGACGAACTGTTTGCATGGGGCACCGACGGAATCCGTTCCCGTGTCGCCGCGCAACTCGACGCCGGCGCCGACCACGTGGCGATCAATCTCCTCGTGGAAAATCGCGACAGCCCCCCACTCGAGGAGTGGCGGGAACTCCGCACCGCCGTCGACTGTTTCATCTCCCAAGAAGTATCCCGATGACCGCGGCAGCCATCACCGACCCCCTGGCATCGACTGAGCGCGAAGCCAACCCGCGCCGCCGTCACCGAACGCCAGCACCGCCTACCACCTCTGTGAGGAACACATGCCAACTGCAGTGATCGTCGACATCATCCGTACCGCGTCGGGAAAAGGAAAGCCTGGAGGAGCGCTGTCGACAGTGCACCCTGTCGACCTCCTGGCTAGCACCATGCGGCAGCTCCTCGCCCGCACCGGAGTGGACTCGAGCGTGATCGAAGACGTCATCATCGGATGTGTGGGTCAGGTAGGGGACCAGGGCGTCAATGTCGCCCGGTCAGCGGTACTCGCCGCCGGCTTCGCCGAGTCGGTCCCGGCAACGACGATCGATCGACAGTGCGGTTCCAGCCAGCAAGCGGTGCACTTCGCCGCCCAGGGTGTGCTCGCCGGCGCCTATGACGTCGTCATCGCCGGTGGCGTCGAGTCGATGAGCCGCGTCCCGATGTTCTCCGGAATGCACGGCGGCGACCCGCTCGCACCCTTGAGCGTCCGCTATCCCGACGGACTGGTGAACCAGGGCATAAGCGCGGAACTCATTGCCGCACGGTGGAAGATGTCGCGCACCGAACTGGACGACTACGCGGCGCGGTCACACGAACGGGCCGCCGCCCACGCGTCCTCCGGCGCCTTCGACACCGAAATCGTTCCCATCGACCGAGCGACGGACGACGACCACACCACCCAGCACCTGCGCGATGAAACCGTGCGCGCATCCACCACCGCCGAAGGCCTCGCCGGGCTACGCCCGTCCTTCTTCGACGCCGCCCTCGAACAGCGGTTCCCGGAGATCAGCTGGTCGGTCACACCCGGCAACTCCTCGCCACTGACCGATGGTGCCTCCGCGGCACTGATCATGAGCGAAGAACGGGCGCAGGCACTCGGTCTGACACCACGCGCCCGCTTCCACACCTTCGCCGTCACCGGATCGGATCCACTGCTGATGCTGACCGGCGTGATCCCGGCGACCGAACTGGCACTCAAACGATCCGGTCTGAACATCGACGACATCGACGCCTTCGAGGTCAACGAGGCATTCGCACCCGTGCCCCTGGCCTGGCAGCGCGAGTTCGACGTGGATTCGGCCAAGCTCAACCCGCGAGGCGGAGCGATCGCGCTGGGCCACCCACTGGGCGCATCCGGAACACGGCTGCTGGCCACCCTCGTCAACCACCTCGAGGCCACGGGAGGCCGCTACGGCCTGCAGACCATGTGCGAAGGCGGCGGAATGGCGAACGCCACCATCGTCGAGGTGCTGTGAGCGGCGGGTCACCGCAACAAATGACCGTCGTCGACGAGCGACCTGCCCCGATCAATCACCCATCCGGTGATCGCACCATCGGGCGCGACGCTCCCGAATACCGCAGACTCGAGGAGAATGCATGAACACGAGAGTGCTGATCACCGGAGCCAGCTCCGGGCTGGGCGCCGGCATGGCGAAAGCGTTCGCTGCGCGCGGCTGTGATCTGGTTCTGACCGCTCGCCGCCTAGAACTGCTCGAGAAGGTCAAGACCGAGATCGAGCAGCAGTCCCCGGGCAGACGCGTGCTGATGCACCAACTCGACGTCACCGACCACGACGCCGTCTTCGAGGTGTTCGCGAAGTCGGCCGCGGAGATGGGAGGACTCGACCGCATTATTGTCAACGCCGGAATCGGCAAAGGCGGTCGAATCGGCGGCGGGCGGTTCGCCGCCAACCGGGACACCGCCCTGACGAATTTCGTTGCCGGCATCGCCCAGTGCGAGGCGGCGATGGAGCTGTTCTACCGTCAAGGCACCGGCCATCTGGTGGTGATGTCGTCGGTGACCGCTGGACGTGGCCTGCCCGGACCGATGAACGTGTACGCGGCGACGAAAGCCGCGCTCGCGCATCTGGCTGAGGGTATCCGCTCGGACGTCAGGGCCAAGCAGGTGCCCATCAAGGTGAGCACCATTCGGCCCGGGTACATCGAGTCGGAAATGCAGGACCGGACAGGGAAGCGGCACCCCCTGCTGGTCGAGGCCTCCGCCGGTGCGGCGTCCCTCGTCCGGGCAATCGAACACGAAGTAAAGGACGCCTGCGTGCCCTGGTGGCCCTGGACCTTCTTCGAACTCGTGCTGCGGATCGCCCCCGATTCCCTCGTCAAGAGCATTCTCTGAAAATCCCAGACAGACGGCCCTCACGAGCCCCCTTCGAAGCAGGTGAAAAAGTGATCGAACAATACGTGTCAGTGAAAAGGTGCGGGGAGACCGCGGTCGTAACGATCGACAACCCGCCGGTCAATGCCTTGCACCCGGATGTCGCCGACGCGATCGCCCGCGCCGCGGGCGAGGTAGAGAAGGATCGCACCTACCGGTCCATGATCCTCACCGGACTCGGCAAGTGTTTCGTCGCCGGCGGCGACATCCGGTACTTCACCAGCATCGACCGCGCCGGTGCAGCCCGGATGGCGCTGCGGGTACAGGCCATGCAGGAAAAACTGTTCTCCCTCCGAGTGCCGGTGATCGCCGCGTTGAACGGCCACGCCCTCGGCGGAGGACTCGAGCTCATGCTCGCCTGCGACTTCGCGATCGCCGAGGAACACATCAAAATCGGCGTCACCGAGGTGCAGCTGGGGTTGATCCCAGGAGCCGGGGGCACCCAGATGCTCTTCACCGCCCTCCCTTCCGGTACAGCGAAACGGATGCTGTTCACCGGCGACAGAATCAGCGCCGAGGAAGCCCAACGGGTCGGTCTCGTGGATTCGGTCTGCCCCTCCGGAACAGTCGTCGAGGCGGCACTCGAGGTCGCCGAGCGGATCAACAAGGCCGGCCCTCTCGCCGTGGAAGCCGCGAAACGCTCGGCCAATCACCGACTTCGTCACTCGCTCGACGAGGGACACCGACGTGAGGTGGACATCTTCTCCGCACTGTTCGACACCGACGATCACCGCGAGGGCATCACTGCCTTCCTCGAAGGACGAGCCCCGCAATACCAGGGCCGATGAAGGAGTCCGTTATGAGTTCATCCGATAGTGTCGCGGTTGTGTCCGGCGGAGGCGGCGGCATCGGGGCGGCCGTGTGCCACACCCTGGCCAGCGCCGGCGCGCACGTATGCGTGGTCGACATCGACCCCTCCGGCGCCGAGCGGGTGGCCAAGGAACTGGCGGCCGCGGGACTGAGCGCCTCCGCGCACACCGGTGACGTCTCCCGTCGCGAGTACGTCGATGGTCTCGCTGCGGACGTCACCAAGCAGTTCGCCGCCCCCACGGTGCTGGTGAATCTGGCCGGCGCGGTGCGCAACGCCGTGCTGTCGAAGATCACCGACGAAGATTTCGCTCTCGTTCTCGACACGCACCTGAAATCGACCCTGAACACCCTGCGCGCCTTCGCACCCGGGATGAAGGAGCGTGGATTCGGCCGCATCGTCAACACCAGTTCGATCGCCTCCCGCGGAACAGTAGCGGGTATCAGCTACAGCGCGGCGAAGGCCGGGATCGAAGGTCTCACGCGGTCGGCCGCCATCGAACTCGCCCGCCACGGAATCACGGTCAACTGTGTCTCACCCGGGGTCATCGCGACAGGGATGTTCCTGTCCACCCCAGCAGAGTTCCGTGAGGAACAAACCTCCAAGATTCCGATGGGCCGGGCCGGCACGACCGAAGAAATCGCCGCGTGCGTCGAGTTTCTGACCTCTCCCGGGGCGGGTTATATCACCGGGCAGACGCTCGTCGCCTGCGGCGGACTGTCGGTCGGAGCCTTGAAGTGAACGAAAACAACTTAATCCCAACGTAGTTCGGCACTGACAACCGATTGCCGCCCGCTCGACCCTTGTTTCCACGGCCTTCCCGTGGTTACACTAATCGAACGGTCGCTCGATAGAATGGTGAATCCATGAAGCTCTCAGTCGTACACATCAACTCCCAGCAGGGATCCGAGTCGTACACGAAGCTGGTCAACGAAGTTTTCGACAAGTACAAGCGGCCGGACACCGAAATCGTTCATCGATGGGCCAAGCTCAAGCGCGCCGCCGACACGGTGTTCGGCTACCCGTATGCCCTCAACGCCGTCGACGTCGTCCACAACATCTCCGAGGCCGGGCGTGACGGTGTCGACGGTTGCATGGTCGCCTGTACCGGCGACCCGGGCGTGATCGAAGCACGCACCCTCGTCGATGTCCCGGTGGTGGGACCGTGGGAGGCCTCGTTGCACTTGGCCTCGATGTACGCCTACCGCTTCGGGGTCATCACGGTCGAAGATCGTGCCTGGGCGGAGGTATGCCACAGTCTGGTCGCCAAGAGCGGGCTGCTCGGCCGCTGCGCCGGGGTGCAGCGCATCGACATTCCCTCCGCGGAAGCGTTCACGGACGGTTTCACGAATCCGGAGAAGGTTGCTGCCGAGCTTGACAAGCAGGCCCACAAACTCGTCGACCAGGGTGCCACCGCCATCGTCCTGGGCAGCGCGGGGCTGAGCACCATCGCCTCCGCGGCCGGGTACACCCAGGTCTCGGGCCTGGACGTGCCGGTGTTCGACGCCTTGGTCATCGGCCTCAAGACCCTCGAGATGCGGGTGGATCTCACCAGCAAGGGAGGGCTTCTGCCCACGAGCCGTGCCGGCTACACCAAGCGTTTCGCCGACAAGGACGCCGATCGTGTCCGTTCCCTCTTCGGTCTCTGACCTCTAACCTCTTGTTTTGAAAGGACTTTCACCATGCAGACCACGTCAGTGGCCCAGTCGCTACTTACCGAGGAAGAGCGCGCCTTCCAGGACGTCGTCCAGAAGTTCATGGACAAACATGTGCGGCCGATCGTCGAGGACATGGAGCGTGACGGGCGCCCGCCGGCGGAACTGTTGAAGAAGATGGGCGAGCAAGGCCTCCTCGGCTCGTTCGCACCCGAGGAGTACGGCGGTGGTGGCGGAAGCCTGATGACCCGCGCCATCTTGGCAGAAGAAACCGCCCGCGCCGACGCCGGCCTGGACGCCACACTCTTCGTCAACATGAGCCTGGTCGCACGGCATCTGATCAAGCGGGGTACCGAGGCGCAGAAGCAGCGATACCTGGTGCCCCTGATCGAAGGCACGGCGTCCGCATCGATCTGTCTGACCGAACCGCACGGTGGATCCGACGCGCTGAGCCCGCGCACCACCGCCCGCCGCGACGGGTCCGACTGGATCATCGACGGGTCGAAGACTTTCATCACCAACGCCCCGATCGCCGACCACTTCCTGGTCTTCGCCCGCACCAGCGGCGAAAACCGGCGCGCACACGGCGGCACCTGCTTCATCGTCGACGCCGGAACTCCGGGACTGACAGTGGGAAGCCCGCTCAAGAAGATGTCACTGCGCAGTTCCCCCACCGCGGAGGTCTTCTTCGATTCCGTGCGCGTATCCGACGATCAGATTCTCGGCGAAGCCGAGAAGGGCTTCTACTACATGCTCGAGGGCCTCGATCTCGAACGAGTCTTCGAGGGCGCCTCCAACACCGGAATCGCCCAGGCCTGTCTCGACCTCGCCGTCTCGTACTCGAGCGAGCGGAAGGTCTTCGGCCAGGCCCTGTCGGAGTACCAGCTGACGCAGGACAAGATCGCCCGGATGGCCACCGGTGTCGAAATGAGCCGGGTCATGTTCTACCACCTGATCAGGGCCCTCGAACGCGGTGAAGTGGTCACCCGCGCCGCCGCGATCCTCAAGCTGTACAGCTCGGAGGCCGCGGTCGAGGCTTCCCGAGAGGTGGTGCAGGTTCTCGGTGGCTACGGCTTGATGGAGGAGTACCCGGCTGCGCGACTCTACCGGGATGCCAAGCACCACGAGATCGGTGCCGGCACCAGTGAGATCCAGAAAATCATCATCGCCCGCGAAACCTACAAGGACGCGGCCAAGTCCCGCTGACCGGAGGAACCATCATGTCTTACAACGAGTACCAGTATCTCATCGTCGACGTCGTCGACCGTGTTGCGACAGTGACCATGAACCGGCCTGACAAGCTCAACGTCGCGAACGCTCGACTCCACACCGAGCTGTCCACCATCTTCGACGATCTCCAGCGCGATGCCGACGTCGACGTGGTCGTGCTCACCGGCGCCGGCCGGGCATTCTCGGCGGGCGGAGACATCGACTGGATGCAGGAAGCCGTCGATGATCCGGAGTCGTTCGAGCAGACAGTCAGCGAGGCGAAGCGCATCATCTTCTCCCTGCTCGATCTGGAGAAGCCGATCATCGCGAAGGTGAACGGTCACGCTGTCGGCCTCGGTGCGACCCTCGCTCTGTTCTGCGACGTCATCTTCGCCGCCGAGTCCGCGAAAATCGGCGATCCGCACGTCTCGGTCGGCTTCGTCGCCGGCGACGGCGGCGCAGTGATCTGGCCGCAGCTGATCGGATACGCCCGTGCCAAAGAGTACCTGCTGACCGGAGACTTGATCCCTGCCCGCGTTGCCGCGGACATCGGACTGATCAACCACGCCGTGCCCAGTGAAGCCTTGGATGAACGAGTCACTGAATTCGCCGGTCGGCTGCGCAACGGCGCCACCAAAGCCATTCGCTGGAGCAAGGTTTCGGCCAACATCGGTCTGAAGCAGCTGGCCCATTCGATCATGGACACGTCCATGGCCTACGAAAGTCTGTCCAACCGCACGGCCGACCACGCCGAAGCCGTGGCAGCCTTCCGTGAAGGACGGACACCGAAGTTCCAGGGCAAGTGATGGCCGGCGATACGCAACGCGCCCTGTCGGACGACGCCGTCGAACTCCGGAGCGTCGTGCGTCGATTCGTCGCCGAACAGATGCCCCGGTCTGTCGTCGCCGAATGGGACAAGAACAACACCTTTCCCCGTGAGGTGTTCGATCGCCTGGCCACGTTGGGCGTGATGGGCCTGGCGATCCCCGAAGAGTACGGCGGATCGGGTGCAGACATACCGGCGACCCTGATGACGATCGAAGAACTCTCCAAGCGAAGCCTGGCAGTCGCAGTCCCCTACATCATGGCGAGCTGCTACGCGGGGATGACCGTCGTCGAGTGCGGCACCGAGGAACAGAAGAAGCGCTGGCTCCCCGAAATCGCCGAAGGGCGGATGATCTTTGCGTACGGATGGACCGAACCCGATGTCGGTGCCGACCTCGCGAGCGTGAAGACCACCGTCCGTCGCGAAGGTGATGAACTCGTGGTCAACGGTTCCAAGCGGTTCTGTACGGGTGCTGGGCTGAGCGACTACATCTATACACTCGCAAAGTCCGATCCAGAAGGCGCCAAATACCACAATCTCTCGACGCTCGTCATCCCGTCGAACGCCGAGGGCGTGGCAATCACCCAGATCGACACGATGGGGCTGAAGGGAACGCACACAACCGACGTCTCCTTCACGGACGTGCGGATCCCTGTCGACAACCTCATGGGTGGTGAGGAGGCGTGGAACCGCGGCTGGGAACTCATCACGGGCAGCGGCCTCGATATCGAGAAACTCGAGGTGGCCGCCATGTCGCTGGGAATCGCCACCGCCGCCTACGAGGATGCGCTCGCCTACAGTGAGGAGCGTGAGCAGTTCGGAGTTCCGATCAGCAAGCACCAGTCGATCGCCCACACGCTTGCCGACATGCAAGTTCAGCTCCACGCGTCCCGACTCGTTCTGGACGATGCGGCTGTGCTTGCCGGTCGCGGCGTCCAATGTGGCGTCGAAACCTCGATGGCCAAATTATTCGTCACCGAGGCGTCGAAAACGGTGGTCCTGAACGCCCAGACAATCATGGGCGCATACGGATACGTCAAGGACTTCGACTGCGAACGCTATGTCCGCGATGTCCTCGTCATGCCGATCATCGGCGGCTCGTCCGCCATCCAACGCAACAACATCCACAAGTGGTCCCGGACCCGCAAGTGAGCCCAGCGGTACCAGGCCGGTCAAACCGCGCGGACAACCACTGGTATCGACCACGGTCGAAACCGAGCGCGCGAGTGTCGGTCGCGGTCGCGTGTGCCGCCCAGCTGATGAACGCGATCAATATCGGTGCCTGCCCCCTGCTGGTTCCGGATGTCGCGGGCACCCTGGGTGGCGGCGCATCGAGCCTGTCATGGGTGGTGTCGGCCTACGCCATCGTCTTCGGCGCACTGGTCCTGTGGGGAGGACGCCTGACGGATGCGGTGGGAAGCCGCCGGATCCTCGTCGCAGGCTTCGCCATTTCCACCGCCGGGGCCGCGCTGGCGGCCGTGGCTCCAACCGCGTGGATGCTGATCGTCGGCCGGATCGTCCAAGGCATCGGTGCGGCATTGGCAGTCCCAGGCGGGCTGGCGTGGCTGGCGGTCTCGACTAGCGATCCACGCCGTCGATCGCGCCAGTTGGCTGCCTTCGCAGCCTCGGGCGCGATTGGCTTCGGAGCCGGCGCGCTCGCCGGTGGCATCCTGTCCGACGCGTTGGGTTGGCGGTCGGTGTTCGTCTTCGAGTTTGTTGTCGTTCTGACCCTTACCTTCCTTGCCTGGCGGCTACCGTCAGTAGCAGCGCCGAACAAACCCGCCCCGAGCTATTGGGGGGCCGTACTCATCTCGGCGGCGCTCTTGCTTTTAGCATCGTGGTTGACGCTGGGGTCGAAAACCGGGTGGGGAGAGGTAACCGTCTTGACGACGATGGCCCTCGCAGGGGTTTTGTGGGTAGGTGCTGCAGTCCACGAACGTCGCAGTACGCGCCCTATGATCCCGCACCGCTTGTGGCGCGTCCCGGGACTTGTCGGCGTGCTGATCGCGACGGGCCTGCTCTACGCGGCATGGGCAGGCAGTTACTACTTCGGTGCGCTCGCACTCCAAAACCTTGTCGGATTGAGCATGACCTCCGCAGCGCTGTGGCTGGCACCACTGGCCGTCGGAGCGCTTCTGGGATCCCGAGTCGCCGCCAGAGCCCTTTCGCGCGGACAGTCGCGAGACAGCATCATCATCACCGGGGGAGCAGTATGCGCTCTCGGACCCATCGCGGCCTCCTACCTCTCCGAGCGATCACACGCGGTCCTGTATCTCGCTGCCCTATTCTTGGCGATCGTCGGCCAGGTCATCGCCTTCATCGCGCAAAGCGACCTGGTCGTCACTCTCGTCGGTCTCGACTCCGCTGGGATCGGGGGTGCGATGTTCAACTCGGCCGGACAGATCGGTGGCGGTCTGGGGCTTGCGGGGCTTGCGGTGGTCTTCGATGCCTCTACCGACGGCGCGTTCGGCCGGTTCGGGCTCGGGAGCTATCAGGGTGCCTTCCGAGTCTCGGCCTTGCTCGCGCTCCTCTCGACGACCGCGATCGTCGTGGTTCGCTTCCAGCTCCGACGCCACGAGGCTTTGTCACACGCATCAAAATCCAAACGGCATCCGAACCCGATGACGGACTCGGACGCCTGACGCCGGAAGCGTTGTCTTCCAGCAAGGGAGGTGGGAAACATGAAAACCAACGAAACAGACGCAACCCCGACCTACATCTCGGGTGTGTCACAGCAGATCGTCGGCCGCGGCCGACCAGCACCGTCGTACATGAAACTTCTCGTCGATGCGGCCCTGGGTGCACTGGCTGACGCCCAAGTCGATCTGAAGGAAGTCGACGGTGTGGTGCTGTCCTCGTCGATTCCGCAACCCTTCGAGTGCAATCCGGCAGAACTCGCGGAATACCTCGGAATCACACCGACATACACCACGATGGCACCATACGGCGGCAGACCCGCAATCGACGTCATCCACATTGCCGAGGCAGCCATCGAATTGGGGCTCGCGTCCAACGTCCTGGTACTGTCCGCCGACAACTTCGCGACCACCCTGGGAATCGACGGTGCGATCGACCTCTATATGAAGAGCTTCGACAAAACCTTCGAACGCCCCTTCGGTCCTATCATCCCGACCGCCTTCGCCTTGATGGCCACTCGCCACATGCACGACTACGGGACGACCCTCGAACAGATGGCGGCCTTGGCCGTGACCATCCGCGAGCACGGACTGCGGAACCCGCACACGGAAGTCAAGGGCGAGCTCACCGTCGAGTCCGTACTGAGCGATACCGTCACCAGCAGCCCCCTGACCCGCTCCATGCTGGCATTGATCTCCACCGGCGGAGGACAGGGGTTCCTGGTCACGAAACGACCACGCAACGACCGCGCGGTCCAGATACGTGGGTACGGCGAAGCGGCCGCGTTCATGAGCTTGAGCCAGGCACCGAACGTCGCCAAGTTCGACCACATCGGTGTAGCTACGCGGCAAGCTCTCGCCCGGGCGGATGTGACCTTGGCGGACATCGATTTCCTCGAGGTCTACGATCCCGCCGCGATCGTACCGTTGATCCTTCTCGAAGACATGGGCTTCTGCGACAAGGGTGACGCCGGAGCCTTCGTAGAAGACGGCGGAATCAAACTGGGCGGTCCGCTCCCGATGAACACCCACGGCGGGACCCTGGCCTTCCGGCACCCCGGCATGGGTGCTGCTCTCGACTCCGTCGTCGAAGCGGTGACACAGCTTCGAGGCGAGGCCGGCGAGCGCCAAGTCGCCGACGCCGAACTCGGAATGGTACACGGCCAGGGAAGCTGGCTGGCCAACAACGGATTCCTGATCCTGGGGAGGGCCTGATGGCACCGAAAGAAACATACGAGGCAGTCGATTCTCACGAGGATCCGGCGGCGACGTTCTGGAATGCCTGTGAACGCGACGAACTACTCATCCAGTACTGCCGCACCTGCGAGCAATGGCAGTTCTATCCACGATTTCTCTGCAGCCACTGCGCATCCTTGGATGTGGTCTGGCGCACGGCGAGCGGTGCGGGAACATTGGAGACCTTCAGTGTGGTCCGCCGCGCCGCCGGTGAATTCGAAGCATTGACCCCCTACACGGTCGCGTTGGTGCGCCTCGCGGAAGGCCCCACCATGATGTCGAACGTGGTCGGCTGCGCCCAGACCGACCTCGCGATCGGCATGGCCCTGCAGGTGCGCTTCGAGAACCGAAACCACACCCGCATACCGGTGTTCGAGCCCTCTCTCACCGATCCCCAGCAGCCATGAAGCACGACGCGATGCAGCAGCTCGATGAGGACCTCACCCGGGACCGGGCCCACATTTCCGATCTCCCGGCCCAGTGGCTGCAGAAGCACCGTGACCTGGTGGCATCCGTGCGCCGGCTGATGTATGCGGCGGCCACGACAGGCGTTGGCAACGAAGACCTGCGGCGGTCAGCGGATCTGGTCGCCCAGGCCTCGGAACTTGTGGAACAAGAGCTCAGACCCGGCGTGCTCCTCGGAGAGTTCGCCAGCCCCGAGACAACCGCGGCCACTCGAACACGGTGGATCGGCCGTCACAATCCATCCTGTATCCCGTTGGAGATCTCCTCCGATGGGACCACGGCGTCGGCGACTGTGACAGCGGATGCCCTCGCCGAAGGTCCTCGAGATTGCCTACACGGTGGTTTAGGGGCATGGCTGATGGACTGCATGCTCGGGCTGTTGATCGAGTCGGCAGGCCGAACGTGTGTCACCGCCCAGCTCGAACTCAAGTATCTGGCACCCACCCCCCTGAATCGTCCGCTCAACCTGTACGCGACCGCCGATTCGGCCTCGGGCCGCAAAGTATGGGTGAACTCGTGGATCGAGTGTGAGGGCACTCGCACAGTGGAGGCCAGAGGTCTGTTCATCGAACCACGACGCTGAGTCGGGCTCCGCCGCGACAGACCGATCCGCCGGGTGTGGTGAAACCCCACCGCTGCAGTGCGTCTGCGTGGGGTCGGCGGCACCCCGATATCGAGTTGGAAACGGCGCCCTGGCTTTTCGCGACCACGCCTCGCCGAGCCAGCCGCTGGCTCAGGTCTCGGCGAGCCGCAGGGACCGTTGTCTGTGACCGCCAGTGGCGCGGGTGGTCGAGTCGCCGGACATCGAGGCCGGCGCCGAGGTTTTCACAGCTGAAGTCGGCCCTCGACGGTCCGCGTGAGCGTGGCAAAGTATGACGCTCGACGAGAACTCAGCTGCGAAGTGGTCGCAGCGGCCGGACATGAGAGCAACTGCGCGGCCGTGTTGGGCGGAAAACCCTTGTGTGACGCCGACTGTCGGCGGAGGCTACTGTCGGTTTCGACTTTCCCGCAACCCGCTGCGTCAAGGCGGTCGATCCGGAGCAGGCGTTCCGGGCGGTCAGACGGGTGGCCGCCGGCCGTGCGTGCGGCGGATGGGGAAGCAAGTGGTAGGCACTTGATTCGTTGCCGACAGCGGGTGCTTTGCGGTCGGCTTCGGCCATGCCGCCCCCATCCGGACTGTTCCCCTGTTGTCAAGGCATGGTTGCCGCACGGCACAAGGAGCGGGCAGCCCTGACAAACTCTGCGTGCCTGGTCCTTCCGGCGGGCACGGTCGCGGCTGCGTTCCCCTCAGGGCCGAAGGACACCGACGGGTCACTCCGTCGGCACACAGGGCGCATCCTCCAATCGCCGGGTGCGGCGATGACTGCTGTGCTTTGCCGGAACGATTGCGAGAATCTCATTTCGGCAACCTCCTCGGATGCGCCGGGTCGTAGGGTCTGTGTATTCGACGTCAGAGTGGGACGCGTGTCTCGACACGCCAGAAGATGCGTGGCATTTGTCGGGGCACACGTCGGAAGTCAGTCCGGGTCGTTGTCAGGTGCAACGCCGGTGCGAGACTAGTGGACGCATCAGTCCTCACAGGTCGAGTTTGAGCCGGGTGCCGGCTTTCGACCGGGACACACAGATGAACATCGACGAGGCGGACGCCTTCTCGCCATCGGTCATGACCGCGTCGCGGTGGTCCGCGTCACCCTCCAACACGGCGGTCTGGCATGTACCGCAGACCCCTTCCTCGCACGACGACAGCGTCGGCAACCCGAGATCATTCGCCACATCCAGGATCGACCTATCCGGTGGAATCATCGCCGTGACAGCGCTCGCCGCGAACTCGACTTCGAATTCGACGTCACCGGCAGCATCGATATCCTGGGCGACGAATCGCTCCACGTGCAGGCTCCCGGTCGGCCAGTGGTCGGATGCTCGAGCGAGGACATCGAGTAACGGGGTCGGACCGCAGGCGTAGATCAAAGTGTCATCGTGCACGTGCCGAAGATGTTTCGCGAAGTCGACCCGACCCTTGGTGTCCTCCGGGACGATCGTGACGCGGTCACCATAGCGTGTGAGGTCATCGACGAAAGCCATCGTGTCCAGGGATCGACCGCCGTAGACCAAGGACCACTCGGCGCCTCGCCTCGCTGCTGCGCCGATCATGGGCAGGATCGGCGTGATGCCGATTCCGCCGGCAACGAAGATGTACTTCTGCGCGGGTAACAACGGAAAGCGGTTCCTGGGGGCGCTGACAACCAGCTCCGTCCCTGCGTGCACCGCGTCATGGATCGCTCGGGAACCCCCGCGGCTCGCGGGTTCCCGCAGCACCGCGATGCGCCAGGAGTTCGGGTCGGGTTCGGCGTCGCTCAGCGAGTACTGGCGGGTCACCCCGGCGACCTCGATGTCGATGTGCGCACCCGGCTCCCACGTTGGTAACTGTTCGCCGGCTGGGTGCACTAACCGCAGCGAGACGACGCCTGAAGCTTCGATATTGCGTTCCGAAACCCGCAGCGGTACATGGTCTGCGGAGACAGGCGCGGGGCTGTGGTCTTGTACGAGTGACGGGTTCATTGCTTGGCCTTCTGCGAGATTGGTTTGGGAGGCTCGGCGAGGTGTACGCGCTGGGCAGGGTTCCCGGGCGAGCGAGTGCGGTGCCGGTCAGACGACGAGCGTGATGCGGCGTCCGAGCTGGCGCTCGTACTCGCGGTGAGCAGCCTCGATTTCCGAGAACTTGAACGTTGTCGAGTCGGGAAGAGTGAGATCACCGGCAGTGAGGAGTTCGGCGAGTGTGTGCAACATCGCGCCCGACTCGTGAGCGATTACCAGCGTCGCGCTGTCCTTTGACACGCTGTGGGGCGGGCTTCCCGGGACGACGGTGACGTAGTGTCCCCCAGGCCGTAACGCGGCGGACAGGTCGATTCCGGCAGCATCGATCACTGCGTCGACGCGGGAGGTCGGGGGGGAGCCGATATACACTTCCTCGGCTACACCGGTCGGCAACAGTTCTGCCTGCTCGGCCCGTCGGACCAACGCGTGCGTGCGGTGTCCGCGGAGGTGGAGTAGCTGCAGTGCGATACGTCCGACCGCACCGGCGGCTCCGGAGACAAGCACCTCAGACCTCTGAGGCAACTGTAGAGCGTCGACGGCCTGCATTGCGGTCAAGCCGGGGAGGGGCAATTGGGCCAAGATGGCCGGGTCGACGTCTTCGGGGGCACCGGCAAGGGATGTTTCCCGCAGGCAGACGAACTCCGACCATGTGCCGGTTCCGGTGACGGCCAATGTCGAGACGCCAATTACCCGAGCACCGGGCAGAAACCGGCCGGCCGTCGGGCCCGTCTGCCTGACGGTGCCCACCAGGTCGTATCCGAGCGTGAACGGCGCATTTCCCTGACGAGGTGTGATCATCCCGCTACGGATTTTTACGTCCGCGGGATTGATCGCCGATGCCTCGAGGGCGATGAGTATTTCGCCCTCGCCCGGACTGGGGACTGGAATATCTCGCAACTGGAGCACATCGATGTCCCCAGGAGAGTCGAACTGAACAGCGAACATGGTTCGTACCTTTTCGTGTGTGAGATCGACGACGATCTCGGGAGGTGACGGAGCAATCCGCATGCGATCGAACTTGACGCCCGGCCGCAATCGAGGCGGTATCCCATACCAGAACCGGCTGACCGTCGTGTCTGTCTACGCGGAAGTTGCGACTTCGGGCTCGCCACGCAGCAATTCGAGACAGGTCGCGATGTCCCTCCCGCCACCGGGGGTCATTCGCACAGGAGTTCTTTCACCAGGCCGGGATCGCCGCGCCACTTCGCGACCGGGACCAGGACCACGAGCTGGCAGACCCGCTGCACGGCTTCTTCGACGACGTCGCGTTCCTCATTGGTCAAGGCCAACCGGCGATACAACCGGGAGAGTTCGCAGCGTACGACTTGGTCAACCTGTGATTCGAGTACTGGCAGGCCGTGCGCATGCGCTCGGTGCGGCAGCTCGATTTCGGGAGCCAGCTCTTCTTCGACAGTGACAGACACGGTCGGCCTCCTTCACATGCGCGAACACAGTTGCTTCACGTCAGATAGGGCAGTGACTTTCATATCCCGTGATGATCTACGCACGTACATCGACCGAGGGTTCTGTCCGCTGAGCGGTCGAGTAGGCGACGATCGCGCTCACCCTGAGGTGAGCACCTCGTGCCCGAGCCGTCGCAGAGTGTCCCAATCGGGGATCTTCGTTCGATCCTTACCCGCAACCCGACCCCGCTCGATCTCGTCACCGTTGATTCGTAGCCAGCCGTCGTAACCGATGACCTTGACTCCGCGCGTCCGCAGTGCCGCGTCTACGGCATCAGCAGACACACTGGTACCGGGTTCGGGACTGGACACGAGGTCCTCCATCACACTGGCGACGGTTTCGACCGAGTCGACGCGGTTGGTTCCGATCACCCCCGAGGGTCCACGCTTGAGCCATCCGGTGACGTACTGCGCCGGGACGACATGCCCGTCACCATCGACAACCCTGCCGAGCTGGTTGGGAATGGTGCCTCGGACAGAGTCGAACGGCAGGCCGTCGAGGGGAACACTGCGGTAGCCGACCGATCGGAGGATGAGCTGGGCGGGAAGGGTGTCGAACTCGCCGGTGCCATGCACGGTGCCGTCCGGTGAGAGTTCGGTGCGCTCGATGCGAAGGCCGTCGACGTGCTCGTAGCCGAGGATCTCGACCGGATTTCGCCAGAAGTGAAAGTGAATTCGGTGAGTTCGGTCGGTGCGCGGCCGGGACGCGAACTCCTCGAGGACTGCGAGGTTGGCGAGGGTGGCTTTGTCGAGGCCTTCGCGTGGTGCGCCGATGAGCTCGGCGGGATCGATGATGATGTCTGCGTCGGTGAGGTTGCGGAGTTCGCGGAGCTCTTTCGTGGTGAACTTGGCGAATTCCGGCCCGCGGCGGCAGATCACGTGGATGTCGCGGACGCGGCTGTCGCGCAGCGTGTCCAGGACATGCGGCGGCATGTCGGTACTGTCGAGCTCTGCGGCAGTTTTCGCGAGGATTCTCGCTACGTCGAGGGCGACATTTCCGGCGCCGATCACAGCCACGGTGTCCTCGCGCAGGTGAAAATCATTCGGGCTGTCGGGGTGACCGCCGTACCAGGACACGAAGGCGGTCGCGGAGCGGCTGCCGAGTAGGTCTTCTCCTGTGATTCCCATCGCTCGGTCGCGCGAGGCACCGGTTGCGTAGATCGTCGCGTTGTAATGCGCGTCGAGGAACGGGCGATCGACATCGGTGCCGAATTCGACATTTCCGAGGAATCGGACCTTGGGATTTTCCAGGATGCGTTGCAGGCTTCCGATGACGGCCTTGATCCGGGGGTGATCTGGTGCAACACCGTAGCGGACGAGCCCGTATGGGGCGGGAACACGGTCGATGATGTCGACCTCGACGTCGACGTCGTGTTGCCGGACCAGCTCGTCGGCGGCGAACAGGCCGGCGGGGCCGGAGCCGATTACTGCTATGCGGGCATTTCTCATGGGAAGGTCCTCGGAGCGAGTCACAGCTGGTTCGACGGGCAAGGCGGCTGGCTGGCCACCAGCGGCGTGTCGACACCGACCGGACCGTAATCTCGGGCGCTGCCGATCAGTCCGAGTTCGGTATCACGCCCTGGCAGGACGGAGTAGAAGAAGTCCCGATTGTCGGCGACGTGCTGCTCCTGATCCGGGGGTACTTCGGTTTCGTATGTGATTGCCTCGACCGGGCAATTCGGTTCACATGCCCCGCAGTCGATGCATTCGTCGGGATGGATGTACAGCTTGCGGGCACCTTCGTAGATGCAATGAACCGGGCACACTTCCATGCAACTCTTGTCCATGATGTCGGTGCACGGGCCCGAGATGACGTAGGCCATTTTCTTTCTCCTTGATGTCGCGCGGTCCTCCACGCGGATAGGTGCCCGGCTGAGGGGATCGGCGCCCAGGGTCGATCTTGGTGACTTCGAGCCCTGGGCGTCGTCGGCCTCATGCAGGTCGGTCCGTCGATGACACGTCCGGCCTAGCGGGGAGTCGGTTCAGTGTTCATGAACGATGACGCCGCGGATGTTCTGGTGTTGTTCGAGATCTTCGTAGCCCTGGTTGACCTGTTCGAGCGAGTAGGTCTGAGTGATGAGCTCATCGAGCTTCACATGGCCGCTCTGGTACAAGCTCAACAACTTCGGGATGTCGTAGACGGGGTTGCAACCACCGTAAAGTGAGCCCTGAATACGCTTGCCCCACAGAGCGAGCTGCACCCCCGACAGTTGAATCGTGTCCTCCTCGTACTGGCCCATCGAGGTGATGACGATGGTGCCGCCCTTCGAGGTCGCCTCGGCGGCGTCCGAGACCGACTGGGCGGTCAGCTGATCGATGGTGATGATGGTGCTGTCAGCACCCACACCCCACGTCAGTTCCTGTACCAGGGCGAGCGCCTCCTCGGCGGACTCCGCGGTGTGGGTGGCCCCGAAACGCTTGGCGCTCTCCCGCTTGAACGGAACCGGATCAACCGCGATCAGGTGCTGGGCGCCCGCATACGCGGCTCCCTGCACGGCGTTGATGCCGATGCCGCCGATGCCGTAGACCACGACAGTATCTCCCGCCCGCACATTCGCCGAGTTGACCGCAGATCCCCAACCGGTGGGGACGCCGCAACCGACCAGGGCGGCCTTGTCCAGAGGAATCCAATCGTGGATCGGGATCACCGAATTCTCGTGCACGGTCGCATACTGGCTGAACGTGCCGACGGTCATCATGGACCCGTAATCACCGTTCTTGCCCTTGAACGGGAATCGGCCACCGGGCAGGAAGCCTTCGAGTCCGTTGGCACCCATGTCGCACAGCCGGGAGTTGCCGGTCGCGCACCACCTGCACCGTCCGCAGACCGGAAAAAATGATGCGACGAAATGATCGCCGGGCTTGACATTCGTGACCTTGGATCCGACTTCGAGAACTTCTCCGGCGGCTTCGTGACCGAACACCATAGGTGCCCGGAAGGGCAGGTGCCCCTTGACCATATGCAGGTCGGAGTGACAGAGCCCCGAGTAGTCGTACCGGACGAGAACTTCGTTCTCATCCGGGGCGACGACGTCGAGTTCTTCGATCTCGAAGGGCTTGCCCGCTTCGTAGAGCACTGCGGCTTTGGTTTTCATGCTTTCTCCGTTTCATTGAACAGCGTCAGGCGCACGGCGCCGAGGAACTCACATCAGTCGGACGGCGGAACCGACAGGACCAGGCCGTATGCCCGGTTCTCGAGCTTCGGCTCCAGGCAGATCTGGATCGATTTCTGCTCGGTGTACTCGTCGAGGGCGTGCGCGCTGAGTTCCCGGCCGACCCCGCTCTGCTTGTATCCGCCGAACGGGTATTCCTGATTGCCCATGTGCCAGTCGTTGATCCACACCGAGCCGGCCTCGAGCTGGCGGGCCACGGCGAGTGCCTGGTTGAGATCCTGGCTCCACACACCGGCCGACAACCCGTACTCGGTGTCGTTGGCGATCTTGACTGCTTCCTCGATGGAGTCGTAGCGGATCACCGCCAGGACGGGACCGAACACTTCCTCGCGGGCCACCGTCATGTCGTTGGTGACGTCGGTGAGGATGGTGGGCTCGACCCAGAAGCCTTGCCGGTACTGTTCGCCCGCGGGGACGCCGCCGCCATACGCGACCGTGGCGCCTTCGTTCTTCGCCGATTCGATGTAGCCGAGCACCCTGTCGCGCTGTGCTGCATTGATGAGCGGTCCGATGTCGGTGTCCGGCTCGAGCGGGTTGCCGATCTTCTGGGTCCGCAGGCGGGTGATCATCCGGTCCACGAACTCGTCGTGAAGGGAGGACGGGACCAGCAGTCGAGTTCCCGATTCACAGGCCTGGCCGGCGTGCATCAAGAAAGCCCAGATCGATCCGTCGACAGCGGTCCGCAAGTCGGCATCGCCGAGGATGATGTTGGCGCCCTTGCCACCGAGTTCGAGGGTCACCTTCTTGAGGTTTCCGGCACCGGCGCGGACGATCTCCTTGCCAATCGCGGTGGATCCGGTGAACGACACCTTGCGAACGTCCGGATGGGCGGCGAGGTGAGCGCCCACTACCTCACCGTCACCGGTGACCACGTTGAATACCCCGTCGGGGACACCAGCAGCTTTCAACTCTTTCGCGAGCTCGAGTGCTCCGATGGGCGTCTTCTCGTCCGCCTTGAGCACGACCGAGTTGCCCGCGGCCAGGGCCGGCATCACCTTCCACACGGCCAGAGCCGTGGGGAAGTTCCAGGGCACGATTGCCACACAGACTCCGATCGGCTCGCGCCGAATCAGTCCACCGGACAGGACAGGCCCGACCAGAGGACCCGGTCGCTCGAAATCCTGCCTGCGGAGGACGTCGGCGAAGTACCGGGTGTTGCTCACCGGCATGCCCACACTGAATGCGTTCGACAGGTTGAAGGGGGCGCCACCCTCGCGGGTGCCGAGGATGGTCAGCTCCTCGGCTCGGGCCTCCAACGCGTCGGCAGCGCGGTCGAGGATCTCGGCCCGCCCACCGGGAGCGATGTTTCGCCAGATCCCCGACTCGAATGTGCGTTTCGCGGCCTGCACCGCGGCGTCAGCGTGCTGTGTTGCCCCCTTGGCCGCGGTGGCGAATACCTCTTCAGTGGCCGGCTCGGTCAGGTTGTACTTTTCATCGCTGTCGACCCATTCGCCGTCGATGAACATCTGATAGTGAGTCGCGGCGATGGTGGAGTTGTCGAGGGTGCTTGGTTGCGCCGTGGTTGTCATCGGTTTGTCCGCCTCCGTGTGTTGTTCGCCTGATCCATCGACTCGCTCAGCGCTCCGGACCGAGTTCGAGAAGAAGCTTTTCCGGGCCACGAGTGAACAAACCGACGTCCACGGGTTCGAAGCCGTCTGCGAACCGCAGGTTGGGGTACTTCGCGAACAGCTGGGTGAGGGCGGTTTCCGCTTCGCGCTTCGCGAGCAGGGAACCGACACAGAAATGCCGGCCGAGTGCGAATGCGATGTGATCGGCCGCGCCGGCGAAGGCGCGATCCATCGCGATGTCTTCGCGGAAGATGTCGAACTTGTCCGGATCCTCGTACCTGCGCTCGTCCCGGTTCGCGGCACCATTGACACAGGCGACGACGCTATTGGCCGGAATGATTCCACCTGCAACCTCGACGTCCGCAGTTGCTGTGCGAAGAATGATCTGGACGGGAGGGTGGTAGCGCAGGTTCTCCACGAGCGCATTGGTAGCCAGCGCCGGGTTCGCACGCACCGCTTCCAGCTGGTCGGGATGCTGCAGCAGGTGCTTGATCGTGCTGGCGATCGCCTTGTCGGTCGTTTCACCGCCAGCGATGAGAAGGAGACCGATCAAGGCCTTGATCTGTTCATCGGAGAGCTGTTCACCTTCCAGCTCAGCCTGGCAGAGCCGGGAGATCAGATCATTTCCGGGATTGCGGCGCCGCTCGGCGATGAGCGGCAAGATGTACGCCGGATACTCCTGCTGGGTCCGCATGCCCCACGCGTGAATCTCGGGATCCTGGGTGAGGTTGGCCAGGAACGCCATCAGCGAGGAGTACCACTCGTGAAACTTGGACAGATCCTCCTTGGGCAGGTCCAGCATCTTGACGATGACATTGATCGGGAACCACTTCGTGAAGTTCTCGATGACATCGACCGCCCCCGACTCGGGCAGGGCCGCGATCATGTCGGTCGCGAGCTGATCGACCTGCGGAAGCAGGTCATCGAGATAGCTGCCACGCAGAGCCGGAGTGATCAACTGCCGGTTGATGGTGTGCTCGCGGCCGGACATCTGGATGACGGTCCGCCCGATGACGGGCTCCATCTGGAAGGCGTAGTTCTCGTTGCTGAAGGCATCCGAGTCGCGGTACACCCGCGCCACGTCGTCGAACCGGCTGACGAAGTAGTAACCGCTGGCTTCGTGGTGGAGCAGGGGGTAGTGGTCGCGCATGATCTTGTAGTACTTGTGCGGGTCCCGGGCGAATTCATCCGACAGGATGTCCGGCATCACGGGGATACTTGTGGTCACCACATTCTCGCTTCTCTTCGTAGGGGGTAAGAGGCGGTCGAAGACCGAGCGGTGCGTACTTCGCTATCGACGAGTCGTCATGCTCTACAGCTGACGTAAGTCCGAGCCACCGCCCCATCCAGTGATGAGGATCTCAATTATGGGTCGGGTGTGATGGGCGAGATATACCTGCTTCGCTACCTGTATTCCCTACGCAGGTATGCCCGCGGAGCGCCGGAGTCACCCCCTGCGCGCGCCAGCCGGCCGAACCTGGGCCAGGGGGCACCCAGGAGTGATGATCGGCAACCGTGGACCCACCGCAGGACCAAACCGATCTGTGCAGGCAGGCGCAGTGCAGCGCTATGGTCACCGGGATAAGGCACCGCAGCACCGGGACTCTCGTCACCAGCAGGTGTTACGGCAGGAGGGTCGACCGAATCGGGAACGCGGACGGCAGATTCCCGGGTCTACTCGACGCTCTCGTCGCGGGCGATCCAGGCGGCCAGCTGCGAGCGGGACCTATGGCCGGTCTTGGCGAGGATGCGGTCCACGTGTCCCTCGACGGTACGGCGCGAGATGACTAATCTCTCCGCGATCTCCTTGTTCGTCAGCCCCTCCGCTACCAGCTTCGCGACGTCCTTCTCGCGCGGTGTGAGTTTCACCGCCGCCGAAGGAGGTGCGGGCGTACCCGGCTCCGATGTGCGCTTCTGTAATGCGAATTCGATCGCCTCGTGGTGTTCGAGCCCTTCACCAGCCCGGGATTCTCTCTCGAACGCAGGACCCCCAAGCAACTGACGGGTGCGCTTCTCGTACCGGTTCCGTGTCCGGACCAACGCGTCGCTTCCGAAGAGTGGCGAGCTCCCCATTTCGCCGCACAGCGTCCGCCCGATCCCCAACAGGCGTGCGCTTCGAACAGGGTTTCCTTCCTCGATCGCGATCCACGCGAGAATCTCAGTGCATACGGATACGCCCAACCAGTCGCTCAATGACTGCTTCAGTTCGATCGCTTCTTTCAACGAGTCCGATGCGTCCGGGAACTCGCGCCGGGTCCACAGGGCAAGTCCGCGCGACCACATCGCCCACGACGTGGCGAAACACTCCCGTAGCGACTTTCCCAGAGCGATGGTGTCCTCCGCCGAAGCGATGGATTGGTCCAGGTTTCCGGACAAGCAGTGCACGAAAGCTAGTTGAGCACCGCCCAGCAGTGTCAGTGAATTGACGTCCCCGGACGCGGCGTGATGTTTCATGGCGGAATTGAGGAGCTCCAGTGCTCCGTCGAGATTTCCGTCGATCTGCTCCACGGTGCCCCGGAACTGGAGCGCAAACGCCTGAGCGGTTCGATCACCGATCGATTCCGCAACGGCGCTGCTCTCCAGCAAGTATCGCTTGGCCGTGGCGTTGTCGCCTTGAATCATTGCGTACCAACCGATTACCCAGAGCGCTTTCGCTCTCTCCTGGCTCGGTTGCCGGTCGGTCTCCAGGGCGCGGGTCAGCCAGTACCGTCCGTCCTGCAGCAGGCCACTCGCATTCCAGAAGAACCACAGCGAACTCGCCATCCGGAGACCGGTGCGGGCCTCGCCGGGGGTGGACAGGCTGTACTCCAGCGCTGACCGCAGATTCGCCCGCTCGGGCTGGAGTCGACGATTCCACTCCAGCTGTCCTGATCCCAGTGACCGGCTCTCGCTGAGTTCGGACAAACGCAGGAAATAATCCCGGTGATTCCGATGCCAGGTTTCCCCGTCGCCCTGCTCGGCAAGTTTCTCGGCCGCGTAATCCTTGATGCTTTCCAGTAATTTATATCGAACTGTAGGTCCGGAGTGAGCGGTGACAATGATCGATTTTTCGGCAAGGCTGGAGATGACTTCGAAGGCGTCCGGAACAATTTCCGGATCAGTGCACACGCTTTCGACTGCATCGAAATCAAAACCACCCGCAAATACCGACAGCCGCGCCCACAGGGTCTGTTCGTCCGGCGAGCACAGATTGAAGCTCCAATCGATGGCGCCCCGCAGCGTTTGATGCCGCACCGGGCCGCCACGGTTCCCTTGAGTCAGAAGATCGAAAAGTGGACCTTCCCGTGACAGGACGCGATCGAGGGGAAGGGACCTGATCCGGACGGCGGCGAGTTCGATAGCCAGAGGGATGCCGTCCAGCCGCTGGCAGAGACGGGCAACCGCCACGCGGCTCTCGTCATCGATGGTGTATCCCGGGATGACGGATGCAGCGCGTTGCTCGAAAAGATCGACCGCCTCGCTATGGAAGCTCTTACCTTCTCGTCCCTCGGCCAACTGCGCGTCGTCCAGAACCGACATGGGCGGGACCTCGAACACGGTTTCACCCAGCACACCGAGAGGCTCCCGACTGGTTGCCAAAATCTGCACCCCGGGTGACCGTCGAACAATCTCGGCGGCGACCGTTCCGCAGGCCTCGATCAAGTGCTCGCAGTTGTCCAAAACGATGAGCGCATGTCTTCCACTGAGGAATTCGGAGAGAGTGTGAATATGGCCTGGACTCGGCCCTTCCCGAATGTCGAGTGCTTCGGCGATTGTGGTAGTGACAAGTTCAGGATTGGAGATCGAGGCGAGGTCCACAAACCAGATGCCGTCGGTGTAGCTCCGGCGTACTTCCGAAGCGACGCGGCAAGCCAGCCGGGTTTTTCCTACCCCACCGAATCCGGTGAGCGTCAGTATCCGAGAGCCCGACAGGCGCGTCTTGACCGCGGCGACCTCATTTCGGCGTCCGACGAAACTCGTGACTTCGCACGAAAACCCGCGGACGGTTGGAACGAGTTGGTTATCCGCCGCCATTACATTCTCCTTGGAGTATGGTCGTCGGTATCTTCGGAGCAGCGCTCCGCAATATCGAACAATTCATGCGTGATGATCGCTCTGGTCAAGTTGCTGTGGGGCGCGCAAAATGAAGAAGTAGAAGACATGATGTGGCGCTCTGTTGTTCCGGTGTCACGACAGTCAGGGAAGCCTGGCCGGTGGCGGTAACGAATTTCGAGTCCAGGAGTTCCAGGGTGGCCGTCATGCTCGGACCGAATATGCTCCGCACATTTTCCTCTCGACCCTCGGAGATACAACAATCGCTCCATATGTAACAAGTATCACATCATCTGTAACCTGCAGTTGCCGGGCATGGAGGCTTCCATCGCACGCCATGGAGGTTGCGGTGCGGTTCGCACATCGTCGCTACTCGCCTCGATCCACTCTTGGTAGAACGGGGGGCATCTCCGACGCCCGCCCCCGCAAGAGTGGGTCGCGCTTCTCGAGAAAGGCGTGTACGCCCGTCGGTGCCATCGCCATGCTCGTGTAGAGCATGGCGAGCGACCCGACCCGGTGGGCCTCGTCGGGGTGCGGCGCAGCAGAGTTCCGGTAGAGCAGCTGACGCATGAGGTGCGACGGACACGGGGGGATCGGTCCCGGGTCCAAGAGTTCGCCAGCGCCCGCGCCTCGGTGAGGAATGAGTCCGGCTCGTGTACGGCCTGTGCGAGACCGGTCTCCCAGGTGGTGTTCGGATCGAGGATGCCGGCCCGATACACCGGTCCAACGCGCTGGGCAGACCGACGAACCGGGGAAGGAATCAGGTCGAACACGCCTCCGGGACGCCGAGCCTTCCGAACTCCAAACCCGAAATCGAGCCCGGATCGACATGAGGCGCGCGTCCATGGCCAGCGTCATCGTCACGCCTATTCCGACGGCTGTGCCATTGATCGCGGCGATCACGGGCTTGCGGCAGGCGTAAATTGCGAGTGTCACCCGGCCGCCCGTGTCACGGATGCGACGCAGCTCGGGCTCGCCGAGGTCGGCCATGTCGTCCAGTGATGGGCGCCTTCGACCCGTCGAGCCCGAACGCATTGCCCGCACTCGACAGGTCCATGCCGGCGCAGAATGCGCGATCCGCACCGGTAACGATTACCGCCCGCACGGAGTCGTCGTCATTGACGGCCACAAAGGTGCGTTCGAGAGCATCGGCCATTTCGACGGTGAAGGCATTGAGTTTCTCCGACCGATCAAGGACGACAGTGAAGATTCCGCCCTCGATTTCATGTTGCATGTCCGCTCCCAGTGCTCTTGGACGGCCGCCGGGGTTCTCGCTCAGCCTGCGGATGGCCGACCCGACGCCACAAAAGGCGTCCGAAGTAATTGTCGTGCACGGAAACCCTTCTTAGCTTAGGTGTTTTTCCCGGCCGCCGACGATAGGTCACCTGTCCGACGCCGTTCTGCGGTGTCGATAACCGATGTCGCCCGGTCCTCGCTGGAATGCGAGGGCCGGGCGGATCGGTCATCCTCTGGCTCGGCCGATCAGTCCGGATAGTGGTGGCATTGGCGATGCCCCCGTGCCACACATCGTGTGCGATACGTACCTTCATCCCGCACGGGTACGTCGAATCGCTTTGTGGAGCAGTTCATCGACTGGTCTGCAGACTATGCACTTCGCTGGATTGTTTGGTCTTCCGGGAAAGACTGAGCAGAGAAGCGGCAGCGAGAAGGGCGAGGACCAGAAGCGCGACGACCGAGAAGTACAGGCTACGGATCGATACGAACGACAAAGCATAGCCGGCGAGGATCGGTGCGAGGATCGCACCGACTCGTGCCACGCCGATCATCGTGCCCATGCCGCGTGTTCGCGCAAGCACCGGATAAACCAGAGTGCTCGTCACAGTTGCCGCCATCGCTCCATACACGGTGATCCCCATTACTGCGGCCATCATGAGCGCGAATCCCCCATTGAGCGTGGACGCGAATCCGATCAACGCCACCACTGCGGCGACCGACCCGGCCACGACGTACCGAGGTGGTGAGACTTTATGTCCGACGGTCGCGTACAACGCGGCTCCGGCCAAAGTGCCGAACGAGATCATGAGACCGGCAAGTGCTCCTTCTGCCTTGTCGGACGTTGCATCCGTAATCAGCTTGGGCGTCCATGAACTGATGAAGTAGAAGGACGCGGACAACGCGGTGTAGGTGGTCCAGAACAGCAATGTCAAAGTGCGGAGTTCGCGTCCGAGCAACCGGACGGTCGCGGGACTCTTGCGGATCTCGTCTTCGTCGGCTTGACGCGCAGGCGCGTCGTCTTCCAATCCGAGACGACTCTGTGTGGCGGCCGCCTTCCGCAACGATTCTGGATCGCCCTTACCAATGAGGAAAGCGGTCGATTCCGGCATGAACGCGACCGTGGCGATCAGCGCGAAGACGCACAGGACCAGCCCCACCCAGAACATGCCCTGCCAGGACCCTCCGACCGCAGCAAGGAGCGCGGCACCGGCGAAGCCGGCGATGGTGCTCCCGAGCGGATATCCGCACATCACGGTGCCTACCGCAAAGCTTCGCCAGGCCCGGGGGACCACCTCGGGCGCGAGGACCACGACGACGGTCGCGATCGTTCCGACCGCAATTCCCGTAATGGCGCGTGAGCCGAGGAGAACCCAATAGCTCGGCGCCAGAGCAGAGACGGTCAGACCCACGGCATTGAGGGTGAGCCCCGCCACCAGGACGAGGCGACGACCGTATCGGTCGGCCAGCGGCGCGAAAGCAATGGACCCGATGCCCATTCCCGCCAACGCGGCACTGATCAGGTAACCCTGCATGGAGCTGGAGGCGAAATCATCCGGAAAGTACGGGATCGCGAAGCCCATGATGAAGATGTCGTAACCGTCCAGCGCGTTGAGCAGCGCGCACAGCAGGACGATCATCACCTGGAACCTGTGCAGTGGCGGTCGTTTAATTTGTGGTTCGGCAGCCATAGCGACCCTTTCGTAGGTGCTGACGGACAGTGATCGAGGCATCGGCGGGCACGTGACGCAATGAGTCCGCGGCCGAGTCGGCGCTAGCACTGGCCCATGTGAGCCTCGACAGTGCTGAGACTCGCGTGAGCCGACGCAATAGGGCGCAGTTCGCTTCCCTCCTCGGCGAGGGTCGTCGAGGAGGGAAGGCATCGTGGACCTGTATTGAATCGATCATCCGATTCAATAATCGGAAGTGTAAGTTCGTGGGGAACGTGAGTCAAGACACATTCTGCGATTATGTGGACGGCGGCAGCGGTGAGGCGACGAGTACCAAATCACCGCTCTCACCTGCGAAGTTGCCCTAACAGTCGTCGTAATTTGTTCGCCGCGGCGACCGCCTCAAGTCCGGGTGAGATCCGTTCCTTTTGGCGGTGCGGGCGACCACCGGCTCCGGCGGTCGTCATGGCGAGTTGTTCTAGACGGTATGGGGGTGGCTGGGGCCTCGCTCACATGTGAACGTGGGTTACCGACAGGAATGTGGTCCCGGCCGGTAGAGCCACAAGATGTGGGAGGCCCCAGTGATGAGTCAGCGTACGAGTGTCGGGTTGGACGTGCACGCGCGGTCGGTGGTCGCGTGTGGTCTCGATGGTGAGACCGGTGAGATGTTCGAGCGTCGGTTGACGCCGGATCATCATGAGATCCTCGTGTGGATCCGTTCGTTACCGGGGCGGGCGGCGGTGACTTACGAGGCGGGTCCGACAGGGTTTGGTCTGGCCAGGTTCCTGCTCGCGGCCGGGATCGTGTGTCTCGTGGCGGCGCCGTCGAAGTTGCAACGCCCGTCGGGCGATCGGGTCAAGACCGATACCCGCGATGCCCGGCACCTGGCCCGACTTTTGCATCTGAGTGAAATTGTGCCGGTGACGATCCCGAGCGTGGAGCAGGAAGCTGCCCGCGATCTGGTCCGGGCACGAGAGGATGTGCGCGGGGACTTGATGGCAGCCCGGCACCGCATCTCGAAGCTGCTTCTCCGGCAGGGAATCGTCTACTCCGGCGGAAAGGCGTGGACGGGTAAACATCAGGTGTGGCTACGGACGCACACGTTCACCGTCCCGGGACTGCAATTGGCATACGACACCGCGTTCGACACCATGCTTGCCACCGTCGATCGCCGAGACCGCCTGGATGCGGCGATCGCGGAGATGGCCGCGGACAGCGTATACACACTGGTGGTGAGCAGGCTCGGGTGTCTGCGCGGAATCTCGACGTTGACCGCGTTCGGGTTGGCCGTTGAGATCGGAGACTGGCAGCGACTCACCGGACGGTCGATCGGCGCCTACCTTGGCCTGGTGCCCACCGAGTCGTCCTCGGGCGCGTCACGCTCGCAGGGGTCGATTACTAAGACCGGCAACGCTCACGCCCGCCGACTGCTGATAGAGGCCGCCTGGCATCACCGCCAGCCCTACCACCATCCCGGTGTGGATCTGCGGCGGCGGTGGGACCGGGCCACCCCGTCGGCGCGGGCACGCGGACAGCAAGGCAACCGCCGCCTGTACGGTCGGTGGCAGAGCTTCGATCAGCGACGCAAGCGACCAGTGGTCGCCAACACCGCCATCGCCCGTGAGCTCGCCGGCTGGTGCTGGTCGCTGGCGATACTCGACGGCTGACCGCCGCTCCACAAGTGTCCGGATGACCCACCAGGGTGGTGACGGCCAGCGCCTGGGAGTGACCCGCGAACGCCCTATGAGCAATCCCTAACTCCGCGTTGGGATCACGCTCGATCTCTAGACCCGCGAACCACTCCAGCCGAACAGTCCGTCCTGCGGTAACCAACCCGCGCATATCAGACTGACAAACGCGTCGATGCCGACACGCTCGCCACCACCTAGGGGGCCTTTTCGGTCAAAAGGAACGGCGTCCACGACGACGGTCGTGGACGCCGCTTCACTCTGCCCTCTTGACAAACCTGATTCCATATCAGGGCGTGCACGTGATCGTGATCGCGGACATGGACCCCGGCACCGTCCGGGGCGAGTCGGTGCCGGGCTATCGTGATCTGCGACGCGGTGACGATGTCGATACCTCCGACCCCAGCACGCGGGTGACGGTGACCTGGGCGGACACCAGTTCCGGCGGTACCGAGTACCGGTTGCCGCGGAAGACACCAGTAGCGTCTGCCGGGACAGGGTCGGCTTCGGTGCGGATCGCCGGATACGGCGCCGCCGGAAGCACTGTCAAAGGTTCGGCGGCCGCCACCGACGCCACCGATGACTTGCCGTTGGGAGGCACGCCGCCGGGTATCGTCGCGAACCCGGCAGAACTCGTCCAACATCTGTTGTGCTTGTTCGACCGTGACGTCATCTGGCAAGGTGCGCCACCACCGCCCAAGGCAGTGTGGTTGGCTTTCTCCACCACGACTCCTTTGCGGTTCCCGGCTTTGGGTCCGGAACTCGCTGGCGGTTGACCTTGAACAGCTCGAACTTCGCAGTCATCGCCCCTCACGAGTCCACGGCGGTCGCGGATAAAGCCCCGACCGTGCAACCCCTCGATGGCAAATACGCACGATCCCCCTGCGTCTGCTCGACGGAGCCTTCCCGGTTTGTACTCAGGCCGTCGTACAAGGCGAGCCGACGGCCGCCGTTCACATGCGACGTCGGAGACTCCCGGGAACGCGTAGGTGTCAGACCACCGCGTCGTAGTCGTACCTAAAGGTCCAGTCCCGGTAGGACCTGTGGGGAACGAGCCGCTTACCGGACTGAGTCTTCCGCAGGAACTCGCCGACCTTCACAACATCGTCCGCGGGAAGACCAGCTGCCTGGCACTGAGCTTCGAACAACTCGGGCGATACACGAGCGCGGGACCATCGGGCCCGCTCGTTCGTGAGGCTCGCCTTGAGCTTGGCTTCCTCATTCCACTTCATCGATCCGCCGGACATCTTCGCGCTGCGGGCAAGGTACCCCGCGATCTTCGCGATGTCCTCAGGAACCTCCGTCGTGTCCATGTAATCGATTCTCCCAGCTTCGATCACCGCATTGACAAGAGGTGTCGCCTGTTACCGCTACCCTGTCCGGCCCGGGTTCGCCGCTCGGTTTCGAACCGGTCGCGACACCAGCACCTTTGTCCGGCTGTGGAACTGCCCGTTTCATCCGCTCGCCGATCAGGCCCCGATCTGGTCTGCGGCATCAACCACGCCTTCGTGACCGGGGTCCTCACCGGGCTCGGTTCCCACGGCGTCGAAGATGAGAACGATTCCGTGCCGGGATGTGGCCTCGCGGAGCGCTTCGAGGAATCCGGGCCTCGCGACGAGCTCATACATCGCGGTCCTCGTCCCCTGGACAGGGCGCTGCTGCGCCGAACTCCGCACACCCGAAGCAGGTACGGCGACCACCGAAATGTAGTCGCTTATCCCCGCGCCGAGTCCGGTTCTGTCGCTATCGGGCCGCGGTGTCCCTTTGTGCATCGCCGCGTCGGCGACCGCTTTCGCGAGTTCTTCGTCGATAACGCCACCGGTACGGGCGATAACGTGGTGCGGGTGGTGGCAACCCGGTTGCTCGTGCGGATGTGATCAGGTTGGTCGTCACGATGATGTCCGTGCCAGCCATCTGCCGGAACGATTCGAGGGAGACATCGCAGTTGAGGCGGTCTTCTGTCCAATCGTGTCTATGGTTTGTCCAATCCTCGCAGGCTGAACGCCTCATGGCAGCGTGCCGACCAGTTCGAGCGCTGTCATCGGTGTAGGTCCGCCCCTTCATTCTTAGAACGACGATGGGTTTCGGGCGGGCCTCCGCGGTGGACAACATCAACGGCACGACACGCGAAAGGCTAGGACCCGAGCAAACCCCTTTGGGTCGGTGGGCGAGCTGATAGTTCGACAAAATGCTTGGCCCGCCGACCCGCCGCTCCGCGTCCACGGCAACTGACAGGCTTATTCAGCGAAATGTTCGAAGTAGGGGCTCATGGAGCGGGTACTCGAGTCTTCACGAACTCAGGATCAAACGCGGTTGGTCCGACCTTCGTGGCACCGCCTGGGCTACCTAGATCGCTGAAGTACTCAACGTTAGCCGTGATGTACTGAGTCCACTCCTGAGGTACATCGTCTTCGAAGAAGATCGCCGTAACCGGACATATCGGTTCACAAGCGCCGCAATCGACACACTCGTCGGGGTGGATGTACATCATGCGTGCCCCCTCGTAGATGCAGTCGACTGGGCATTCTGCAGTGCAAGCTTTGTCGAGTACATCCACACAGGGCTCGGCAACTACGTACGGCAAAACTGACTCCCTCTCGGTAAATCGTACGGTCGATACGCAACAGGGATATCGCGAGTGAAGATCGACGCGCGGAAGTTCTTGAGTCCGACTTTGGTTATGTACTTGTCAGTGATCAGATCTCGAACTGACGATGGATGGTCCGACCGCGTTGGATGACTGTCGGGTTCGGCTACCAGAGCATGGCTTCCTACACCAGAAATGCAGGGCATGATCGCGCGGTCCACTGTGACGTCGAACGCCGAAGACAGATCGGCAGCGTCACCGCCGTGCGGTGTCACGATCAACACCGCTGATGGCGATCATCGCTGCGCGATCCACCACCTTCACGCGCTCGCGGTCGCATTGCGCTCCGAGTTCACGCTCGTGTGCGTCGAGACGAAGCCATCCCCTCAATGTGGTGTGCTGCACGCGACGCGACAGTAGGAGCGCGTCAATCGAATTTTGATCGCGATCGACTGCCCTCGGTAGTACCGAGAGGTCCTCGAGTAGGCTCTTGACGGTTTCGGCGGCGTCGCTGCGTGTCCGCCCGATCAAACCGACGGGACCTCGCTTGATCCAACCGTTCACATAGATCCCGGGAAGCGCGCCACCGTGACGGTCGATCACCCGACCTGCGATATGTGGCACGACGGCTCGGTTGTCATCCCATGGCAATCCGGGCAGCGTGGTGCTGCGATATCCTATGCACCGGTACACTGCCTGGACCGGCCACTGGGTGTGAATTCCGCTTCCCGCCGTCTCACCGTTGCCGACATATTGCGTCCGCTCGGTGCGGAGCGCCACGACACTGTCGCTTCCGACTACCTCGACTGGGTTTTCGAAGAAGTGTAGGTGAAGTTTGCGAGGGCGCCGGTCACGGGCCCTGGTCGCATACTTCTCCAATTCTCTTGTTACCATGCGTATTTGACTGTCCTGCGCTTTCGCGGCCAGGCTTGCCTCGTCAAATGTGATGTCCGCCGGGTCGACGATCACCTCGACGTTCGGTGACTCGTCGAGTTCACGTAGTTCGAGCGGGGTGAACTTTGCTTGTGCGGGTCCGCGCCGAGCGAAGAGGTGGACGTCACGAACCGGCGACGATTTCAAACCGCGATAGACGTTGTCGGCGATCTCCGTGCTGAGCAGTTCATCTGCTGTCTTACTGAGCATCCGGGCGACGTCGAGAGCGACATTGCCGGCGCCGATGACCGCGATACTCTCGGCGGTGAACGGCCAATCCGCGGGGGCGTCGGGACTACCGTCATACCACGAAGCGAACTCCGCTCCGCCGAAGCTTCCGGGCAAGCCGATGCCGGGGATATCGAGATCACGGTCTTTGCTTGCGCCGGTAGCGAAGACCACCGCGTCGTATCGGCATTGAAGGTCCGCGAGATCGATGTCGACTCCGAATTGCACATTCCCTAGGAATCGGACCTGCGGGAGTTCAAGTACCTCATGCAGAGCTTTCACGATGTTCTTGATGCGAGGATGATCGGGTGCGACACCGTATCGGATCAGGCCGTAAGGTGCGGGATGCCGGTCGAAGATGTCGATCGAAACCGGGACATGGCTCCTGGCAAGCGCAGCCGCGACGTAGATTCCGGCGGGACCCGCTCCGATGACTGAAATGCGGGCAACCGTGCTGGTGTGTGCTGAGCAATCGATATCGCCCGGTCGATCGGTCAGTGGGTCGGACAATTGGCCGGCCTTTCGTTGGTGTTGTGGGCGGTGAGGCTGTCTTCTCACCCGCAGTCGGCGGGTTATCGCAGAACGGAGCTCTGTGCCTTCTCGTTTTGTCACGAAGCGGAGCTCCGTCTAAGCGCGCGCTGCCGTCACTGCATAGCCTGTACGGCTCGTGTTGGCCGCGCTTGGGATCCTCGTCGAGTTCGACGACGACCTGACCGGCGCGGCCGCCCGGACGAACGACCGCATTCGTGGTTCCACCGGGATTCACCCGCCATTTGAACGATTCTCTGTCCATACGAGACCCATGAGGCCGTACTGGGAATCCTGTCCAGACGGCGGACCGCGGTCGGCATCCGGAAGAAGCGTACGTCCCCTGACCGCTCTCGCGGCCCAAGCAGGCACCCGGGTCGGTGCCGCTTGGCCGCGGACCTCCTCCGACTTCTCGACGCACAGACCGCGACGCTGCCGAGTGGTCAGGGCGCCGAGATTGTCCTACCGAAAGCGTGCCGATTCCCTGAAAGTGACTTTCGGCACGGATCTTCAGCAACGGCAGAGCAGCACAGTGGATGCGAGATCTGCTTGGACACACGCGGCCTCTCCGATTCGGATCGGGGTGACACCGTGATTAGGCGACCGATACAACAGCGGAAAGGCTAGGGAAGGTTGGCGAACACTCTGATCGCTTGTTCCGGGCAAACGCCGACCCCGTCTTCGACTGCTTGCTCGTTTTCGGGCGGTACCTCGACTGTCCGACCGATATCCTTGTTGTAGCCGTCGTCGTCCTTACCGAATACCTCGGGAGCGACCGCATAGCAACGGCCCTGACCGGAGCACAAAGCCTCATCAACAATATATTTCATTGCTGAACCTCCTTTGGTCCGGGAGTGAACACCAATGGGAGCTTGTCCATATTCCGAGTGATCGTGCTGTTGCTGTAAACCGGCTGTTCCCCGCTGGCCATGGTGATATCGGGGAGGCGACGGAGAATTTCCTCCAACGCGACAGCGGCTTCCAGTCTGGCGATGTGAGACCCAATGCAGCGGTGCGGTCCCGACGACCCGAACGCCGGGTTGACTGCAATGTGGCGATCGATGTCCACCTCGTGCGGATTGTCGAACACCTGCGGATCGCGGCAAGCCGCCGCGAACGAGAGCATCAGAAAGTCGCCCTTGTCGATCTTCTGACCCGCCACCTCGGTATCGCGCGTCGCAGTCCGCCCCAGGGCAACGATGGCCGCGTAGTATCGGATGAATTCCTCGATGGCACCGCGATGTAGCGAGGGATCTGCCGCAAGACGAGCCCGATCCTCGGGATGGGTCGCCAGATGGTGTGCCATACCAGCGAGCAGATAAGTGGTCGTGCCGATGCCTCCGGCAAGCAGGTCGATCAGAATGAACAGCTTGTGCTCCCATGAGCACGGTTCGCCGTCCTTGTCGAGTACTCCAGTTAGGATGACGTCGACAAAATCGTTGCGCGGCGGCTCCTTCTCGCGCATCCTGAGGTACTTGTCGAGGAATTCCGCAATCTGTCCCCACGCCTGAGGACGTTGGTCCATGGGTCCACGCATCGCTATGTCCGTGGCCTGCTGGATGTAGGGGAGCTCACTGAGAGGGACGCCGAGGAACGTTGCGAAGAACACGCGTCCGGGCAGCTGTGCCGCGAACTCGTCGACGAAATCACAGCTTCCCTTCTCGATGAATCCGTCGATGAGTTCGGTGATCTGCTCGCGAATGCTCTCGGTGCGCGTTTTGATCGCTCGGGGATTGAAATAGGGGCCGAGCGCGGTGCGCCAACGTGTCTGATACGGGGGATCGAGCTCGACGGGATAGAGTTTCGCGCCACCATCCTCGCCACCACGCCCGGGCTCGAATCCACCCTCACTGGAGAATGTTTCCCAGTCCTGCGAGCACTCGCGAACGTCCTCATATCGGCTCACTACCCAGTATCCGCCGGCGACGTTGCTTCGCGCCATCGGGCACTTAGCCACGAGCTCACCTAGGACCTCTTCGTAGTTCTCCGCGAAATCGGGTGCGTCGAGGTCGAAATCGTTGAAATAGTCGCGACGATCGATCTGGTCGTCTATGGTCATTCGTTACTCCTTTGCTCCGTGATCTTCACTGTCGCCGCAGCTGCGCCGGTCGAGACCTCATCGCCCAGTGGTTCTAGCGCCAGGAATCGGAGCTCGTGTTGTGAGTAGGGGCGGTTGTTTATTGCGTTGTGTCCCAAGGTGTTCCCTGGGAAGCGTCCTCCTCGCCACGCATTTGACGGAACAGTCCGTCGTTGTCCCAATAGGCACGCTCGGCAATCAACTTGGTCGGGTCGTCACCGAAAATGTAGAGCCCGCAGAAGGGGAAGGAGATGAATTTTCCCGAGGCGGGAACACCCGCAAACTCGGCCGAATGGGTTCCGGTGACAACGCCTTCGCGCACACAACAACCCGGAACGTCGTAAGTGTGGGTGACCTTGATGTGCATGTCCGGCAGGACACTGAAGAGCATGTCGTAGAAGTCGGCGACGCCCTGAAGCCCCTCGAAATGGGTGACACCGGGGACCACGTCGTAGAAGACGCCCTCGGTGGCGAAAGTCTCCTTCAGAACTCGGCTCTGTTCGCCGGCATTCTCCAGAGCGACATGGTGTTCGACGCACTGACGCTGAGCCTCGATCCTCTCGGCATCGGTCCACTTCTTCGTAACGCTGGCAGTCATCTGTATTCGACCTTTCGAATCCGAAGTCTGGATCGTGAAAATCCCTTGCCGCCGACGGTACGTCGATGTGGTCTGCATCACTATCCCCGCGGCGAAGCTGGACTATCCTCATTCCGAACCTTGGGGGGTCCCGTAGGTTGTTGACTATCGGTCGTTCGGCAAGTTTTCCGGATCCCGGTGTTTCCGGGAAGTTGGGACGGGCATAGGCGCGTGACTGCACGGTGGGGCGTTGCCGTCCCTCGGTGTTGGCGAACGCGCTGTCTGCGATTGGCCGGCGGTCCACGTTCGTTCCAATTCAATCGCCGACTGGTGTCGATATCCGTGACCATGAGAAAGTGGATCTAGCGCAACTTTCGTGATTTCTATGGGGCGCTTGACTATCCGGCGTATATGACGCGTTTGCGGAGTAAGTCGAAGTTGGCTCGCCGGTACATCTGCCGTTTGAGCATCTTGCTCCTGTTCGCGTGCCCGTCGGCGGCGCCGGAACTGTGCGGCAGTGTCAGCCCCGCTGTGACGGCGTCGAGATCACAGACCAGGCCCGCAGCGAACGATCGAAGTACCAAATGCAGGAGTAGGACCCACACACCGTCTTCTGCGCACCCGGAGAATCCTCACCCGACCTCGTCGATGCAGGTCAGTGACACGCCAAGCGGCTTCACGAAAAATGCGCCAGATCCACTTCTACTTGGCCATTGACAGTCGACGGACAACTGGCCGGACAGTGAGGTGCTGGACGTGCGGGCGGCCGGGTATCACCTCATGTGGCATTTCCACGCGCGCCAACAACCGGACTGGTTCGTATCGAGCGGTGCTCTCCATATTCGGGCAGTGCCCAACCGCCGCCTCGACCAGATCGACCGGGGACGTAACGCAAGACGAGACCGCCTCCATACCCGCACCAGCAGCCAGCAGGTGGCGACACTGAGGACGAAAATCGGCTTGCCGCCGAGCCGTGCGATCCAGCTTCGTTCCGCGCTTGTCAGTGACTGGCCGCCCACCCCCGCGCACGGGACCGACCTAGCCGGGTGCTTGCAGATCTCAGCTCACAAACTCTCGAATTGGACGAACGCTGCTTGGGTTCCGAACCACCCGCCGACGTCACCAGTCGGTGGATAGGCGGGCGAAGTTGTTCGACAACGATTCAAAGGAATCGATCTCAACGGCCTCGGGCCATAGTCTCCGACGGCAGGACACCGAAGCGGCGCTTGTACTGACCGGCGAAGCGGCTCAAATGATAGAAGCCCCAACGAGAGGCGATCTCGGTGACGGTACCGCATTCAGGACCCATCAAGAGTTCGGCATGGACGCGCTCAAGACGCACATCCCGGACGTAGGTACTCGGGGAAACCCCCACCAACTTCCGAAAGCCTGCCTGCAACGCCCGCTCGGTCACTCCCGCGACCTCCGCAAGATATGGCGTGCTCAGATCCCGCTCGGGATAAGCATCGATGTAGTCGAGCACCTTCCGGATCCTGCTAGGGCGGGGTTGGCGCACGTCCGCGCGCACGAGCTCCGAATACTGGTGTTCGACTGCGAAGAGCAGCTGAGTCAAGATGCTCTGTTCGAGGTGCTCACGAGCCAAGGAAATGGTGGAGAGGCCATCAACACGCGAAAGCTCTCTCCACAAAAATGCGACCGACGCCTGAAGAGCTTGAGCCGCGCCGGTTCCCAAATTGACATCGAGCGCAAACGTAGGCGAACTGTCGATTGGCTGGTTGATCAACCGTGCCAACTGCATCTCGAGTGCCTCCTGCGGCACTTTGAGAACGTGCTGTATAGAGGTGGGAGTCCACCGGACGGTCAGTGAACGCATTGGGGGAAGTATTGCGGCATGACCGTCACCGATCTGCGCGCGTTCGGTTCCGTCCTCGACGACGCATCGCCCTTGTAACGGTAGACAAACATGGTACGACTTTTCGGTGGGCGCGATGTCGAGGGAGACATCGGCACCATAGGTGAGATGCCCGATTGTCAATCGCCCCGATTTCGAATACTGATGCCGAAAATCGAGTTGTCTGTGCGTGTGCGCCTCAAGACGATGTGAGGCGTATACCTGGTCGATGTAGGTGCGAGCTTCGTCGAGATCGTGAGTTATCAGAGGATCGGAGATCCCGGTGAATGGATCAGTATCGCTAGAAGTCATCTCTGTTCGACTCCTTTCCCACCGCACGCCGTCGCTGTGGGGAACGTGCACCGCTGCCGAACCTACTCGCTGAAGCACTGCATCTCCACGATGCGTCACCGTGCTCAAACCTTCATCATCCTCGGTCAAGCTCAGTCAATCAGGTCACCTCAGCCAGGTCGGTTGGAGGATGATCCTACTGCTGTCGGGTCTGTCGAAGATTCCGCTCTATTGGTTCTCAGGACCTCGCTTCTCGGAACAGCGAGCGGCCGATGATGTGTTTCATTACCTCGATCGAGCCGCCGCCGATGCGAGTCATCCGGGCGTCGACGTAGGCGCGCGCGATGGGGTATTCGGACATGTATCCCCAGCCGCCGAACAGCTGGAGGCATTCGTCCATAACTCGGCCCTGTAGCTGTGTGGTAGTCATCTTGACACTGGCAGCGTCGACGGCGTCGAGGCCTCCCTCGACGTGCAGCTCGATGCAGCGATCGACGAGCACCCGTTGGGCGAGCACATCGGAGTGCAGTTGGGCTAGCGTGAACTGGGTGTTCTGGAAGTCCGCGAGTGTCCGATCGAACATCGACCGGTCGCGGCAGTATTCGATCGTCCATTCGAGCGCGGCCTCGGCTGACGAGACCGCGCGGACGGCCTGAACGAGGCGTTCCTGGGCAAGCTCGGTCATGAGGTGATAGAAGCCGCGGCCCTCCTCGCCGAGTATGTTCACGGCAGGGACGCGCATGTCGGAGAAGAACAGCTCGGCGGTGTCCTGGGCCTTGCATCCGATCTTGCCGAGCTTGCGTCCGCGGTGGAACCCCACGGTATCTGTCTCCACCAGTAGGAGGCTGACGCCCTTGGCGCCGGGTGCGTCATTGGTGCGGCAGGCCAAGACAAGCAGATCCGCGGAGTGGCCGTTGGTGATGAATACCTTTTGCCCATTGACCACGAAGTCGTCGCCCTCCCGCCGGGCGGAGGTTCGCAGATTCTGTAAGTCGCTGCCGCCAGAGGGTTCGGTCATCCCCACCGCTGTGACGATGTCGCCGCTGAGCATCGGCGGCAGCCAGCGCTGCTTTTGCTCCTCGGTACCGAAGTGCACGAGGTAGGGCGCGATGATGTCCGATTGGAGGTAGAAGGTTGGGGCAGTGGCCCCGACCCGGGCCATCTCCTCGATGATCACTGTGTTGTGCAGAAAGTTTCCGCCGGCGCCGTCATATTCCTCAGGAACGGAGGGGCAAAGGAGCCCGATCTTGCCTGCAGCGTGCCAGACATGCCGTGGGACTATCCCATCCTCCTCCCACTGCTCGTAGTAAGGGAGGATTTCCTCGGCGATGAAGCGTCGGGCGGTCTGACGGTAGAGATCGTGCTCGGTCGAGAAAATGGTGCGAGGGATCACGGCTTTTCCTGGTTCCTTAGGTCGGTCAGTTGGCGGGTGCTCGGAGTGGGCCGAGATCCTTACATGGGGTGCGTCTGCATTCGTGGCCATGTAGGCCGCTGTGCTGACGGCACCGCACTGCAATTACCTACTGGCGCGCATGGCCTCCTCTACGAGGATCGCGGGCCTTACCGGCTCAGCCCCACAGCGTGTCGATTACAGCGGGCCCTTTCGTGCCGTGCAGCCGTTCGATCGTGTATTCGTCGTCCGCGCATGCGTTCGGCGACCAGGCGTCGGGTCGTTCCAGCGTAGGTGAAAACCGCGACGGACTAGATGGATTGCCCGAAGCGAGGGGCGCTGGCGAAGTATGGCGAGAGCGTGCCGGTCATTTCGTGGTTCGAGCAACCCAGCACCTCGCACACTCACGAAAACCTTGATGTGAGAGTCCATCTGCTGGGGGAGTGAGCGAGATGCGCGCCCCGCTTGGTTGTGGCGGGCGGTCGGTCAGTGTCTGGGGTCATCAAGAGGCGGACCGCCTTTCTCGAAAATGGATTCCGCATCTCGAATCTAAGAAGATTGTGCCTCGTGTGTCAAGGGTCATTGACGGTCACCTTGTCGGCTGACCTGAAGTCTCCGGCCCTCCGGGTCGAGGCCGCTCGTATCCCGAAATCATTTCCCAATTTCGGAATAGGCGAGCTACCATCGGCCTGTGCGGCAAAAGGAATCTGTGCGGCAAAACGAAACAGCCGATTCGGTGGTGCTGATGGGCAGCAATGACAGATATTCGCGGACGTTCGACGTCCTCGAACTCTTGGTAAGTCGTCCCGACGGGATGACTGTCACCGAGATCAGCAAACGACTCGACCTACCGATGAGCAGCAGCCACAACCTGCTGAAGCGGATGGTGGCGACCGACGTCGCCGCGGTCCGAGAGGATCTGCGGTACTCGCTGGGCCCGCGCGCTATCCGGCTCGGTATCCGGATCGTCGACGGACTGGAGGTGCGGGCAATCAGTCGCCGGCACCTGGGCGAGCTGGCCCGACAAACCGGATACGACGTCTATCTGGCTGTTCCCTTCGGCCGCAGGGTCGCCTACGTCGACCGGTTCCAGGGCTCGCGACCGGTCACGGTAGACATCCGGCTCGGTCAGTCCCTATACCTGCACGCGACGGCCGTGGGCAAGCTGTTCGCCGCGAATGACCGGCAGTTGCGCCGCCGGCTTTTCGCCGGCGACCGGCAGCAGTTGACCAAGCACACCCTGGTCGAGGACGCGGAACTCGAGCGAGAACTGGACCGCATCGCCGAGCAAGACTTCGCTGTCAGTCGTGAAGAGGCGATCATTGGCGTCGTGGGGATTGCTGTACCCATCCGAGCTGATCACAGCACGGTGGTCGCGGCGATCCACCTTTCCACGCTCAGCAATAGTATTGACGCGGAGGCAGAGCGGGCGCTCATCGAGTCGGCGGCCGCCACCGCGGTGCTGGTGGAGCGGGACCTCGGCCGAGTCCACCATGCCGACCCGTTGAGCGGACCCGAGACCGGAGACACTGGACAGTGACATCGCGTGCGGCCGCCGCAGGACCCCTCCATGGGGTCAAGGTGCTGGAGTTCGCAGGCGTCGGGCCTGCCCCGTTCAGTGCCATGATGCTGAGCGACCTCGGTGCGGACGTCGTGCGTATCGACCGGCCAGCGCCACACGGACCAAGCCAAGACGGTGGGATGTCCTCGATGACCGACGGCATCCTCGGCCGCGGCCGCCGATCGATCGCGCTGAACCTCAAACACACCGACGGACTCGCCACCGCGCTCGAGCTCGTCGAGGGCGCTGACGCTCTGATCGAGGGCTTCCGGCCCGGCACCATGGAGCGGCTCGGGCTCGGCCCTGAGGAGTGCCTCGGACGAAACCCGCGACTGGTCTATGGTCGCGTGACCGGATGGGGTCAGGAAGGGCCTTACGCGACCGTCGCAGGGCACGACCTCAACTACATCGCGCTGGCAGGCGCTTTGGCTCCGCTGGGACGCCGGGCCCTGCCACCGTCACCCCCACTGAACCTCGTGGGAGACTTCGGTGGCGGCGGCATGCTCATGGTCTCCGGGCTCCTGGCCGGACTTATGGAAGCAATGCGCTCCGGGCGCGGCCAGGTGGTCGACGCCGCAATGATCGACGGCGCTGCCTATCAAATGACGATGATGTATGAGCTGTTTGGCCGCGGTGCGTGGGTCGAGGAACGCGAGTCCAATCCCAACGACGGCGGCTCGCACTTCTATGACGTCTACGAGACCGCCGACGGTGAACACGTCGCGATCGCGGCGATGGAACCCCAGTTCTACGTCGAGCTGTTGAACCGGGTCGGCCTGACGGACTCCGGCCTACCCCAGCAGTGGGACCCGGAGGGATGGCCGGAGGCATCCCGTCGTTTTACCGAGATCTTCCGTACCCGAACGCGTGACGAATGGTGCCGTTTGCTGGAAGGTACGGATGCTTGCTTCGCGCCGGTTCTACGGATGAGTGAGGCGCCGAGCCATCCACACAACGTCCACAGGAAGGCATTTGTGACCGTGGACGGCGTGGTGCAACCCGCACCGGCGCCGCGGTTTTCCCGGACACCCGGCTCCGTCGCCCGGCCCGCAGCCGGCGTCGGCGAGCACTCCGACGAGATTCTCACCGAACTCGGTCTTCCCGCAGAGCGGATAGAGGAACTTCGGATGGCGGGCGCCGTAGGCTGAGCCCATCAAGTGCTCGGCCGACGCAGTCCGGTCAGATGTCGAGGCCGAAGTTACGGCCATGAGGACGAACGAACCCCCAGTTGAGCTGGGGGTTCGCTGCTTTCGGTTGTGATTGTTCTAGCCAATTGACGGTCAGGGGGATGGTGGTGTCGACGAGTTCGAAGGCGCGTCGTTGGGTGGCGGTGGTGACGGCGAGGGTCGCCACGATCGGTCCGGCGGCGCCGTAGCGCGGGTCGTTGTGTGTCAAGGTGACCAGGTGGGCCAGCAGCCCTTGGCGGGATCGGACCGGCAGGTCACAGTCGGTGGTGATCTTGCGGGTCGCCTTGGTCTCGGCGGCGGCCGGGCGGGCCGCCGGTGCAACGGGATCCTTACTGGTGCGGCGGGTGTTCGTAGGTCAACGGCGCCCAGGCCTTGCGCAGGTGCGAGGTGAGGTAGGTAGGTGGCGAGCATGCAGATCAGTACGTGCGCCGTGACCTGGCCGGTGAGGCGGTGGTAGATGGGGCGCAGGTCCAGGTCCAGGTCCAGGTCCAGGTCGATGGCCTTGGGGGACCGGAAGTAGCCTTCGATGCGGGAGACGTGCTTGTAGGCGACGATCACGGTGGCGGTGTCGAGCTCGTCGGCGCTGGCGGTGGTGCGCAGGGTGCAGATCCCGTCGAGGGCGTCCTCGGCGTCGATCCGGTCCCGGTCACGGGTCACCGTCAGTGACGTGTCGGTGATTCGGACGTGGAAGTGTTTGCCCACCCTGTATTTCCCGGCACCCGGCCGACCCGTAGGTCGATCTTCCCGGCCTCGGCCCCGGATACCGCGGCGAACGATCTTGCCCAGTTCCGCCTCGGTGGCGTCGAGCAGCTCGCCGCGTTTGCGGGCGTTCATCGGCTAGAGCCGGGTTGCGGCCGACAGTTAACCGTTCCCGGGGGTAGTCGGGGTGCTTGATCTCGACGTAGTTCCGGATGTCGAACAGGCTCATCTGCAGCGACCCGTCGTCGGCGGCGAGCGAGGCGACCTGCGGGGCCGCAGTGCGGTCAGCCCCGCCGAGTTCGTTGAGGGCTGTAACGCGGGCGGAGGTGACCATCCCGCGGTCGCCGGCCATCAGCAGTTCTCGAGTCCGAAAGTGCCTTCTAATTGCGGTCACGGCGTGCGTGAAGACGGCCGGGTCGGCGGTGTTTTCCGGGAAATCCCGCACCGCGACCGGACGACCCTCAGTCGGTGAGCAGCCCGTATTCGATCTGCTCGCAGCCCTTCTTCCCGTCGCGGGAGTAGCCACGGGCGGCCAGGTCGCAGTGCCGGCCGATCGCCCAGGAGGAGGACAGGTCGAACATCACGATCCGCGATGGATTCACCAATGGTCGAGATGCATTCCTGCGAGCCGTTTTTCGATCGTGTCCTGCCGACCGACAAGCCAGTCCATCGTCGCGTAGATCTCGTCGGTGGATGCGTGGGCGACGCCCAGGTCCACCCCGAGGGTGGTGTCGGCCCACCAGAAGGCGGTGGCCAGCTTCGAGGCTGGCCACCGCCCGGGCGAGGGGCAGTGCAATCGTCAGACCCGCAACCGGCCGGCCGGGCTGAGCAGTGCGGGCAACCCCACCGGTGCGCCATCGCCCACACCGCGGCGACGTGTCCGTGCGGCACCCTGGCCGTCGTGGCGGCCGGCACCAGCGTCTGTCACTTCAACCCGGCCTCGAACCAGTCGATCACGTGGGCGGGCGGCGTGGACAGGTTCGCCACCGTCTCGTTGCGGACCCGGGCAACTTCGCGGAAGGTCCGCCGCAGATCGGCGGACTCGTAGTCCACGTGCGACTTCCGCGCTCTGACCACATAGACCGCGTCGTGACGCTTTGTCATGACCTGCATGCAGTCGCATTCGTCGTGTATCACGACACACCCAATACTCTGACTACACCCGACAGCTCGCAAACCGAGAAGAGGGCAGATCAAAGGCGCACCCGGCACCCAGGTTCGTCCAAACTTCGGTCTAGGTGCCCTACGCGCCGGAGCTCGCTAGTTCGGCGATCTCATCGGGGCTCAACCCGACCTCGCTGAGTACCTCGCGGGTGTGAGCTCCGAGGTGTGGCGGTGGTGCCGGCGCTGGGCTCACGCTACGGGAGAAGGCAGTTCCGTCACCGGGGACACGCAGCTGCCCCCCGTCCGGATCGCTGATCATCCGCCAGAACCCGATGGCCTCCAAGTGGGGATCGTCGAGCAGATCCTCGAGCGAATTGACCTGCGCGTACGGGATGTCCTCTTTCTCGAGGATTTCGCTCCACTCGGCGGTGGTCCGCTTCGCTACCTCAATGCCGAGCTCGTTCCATACCAGCGCGACGTTCTCCTGACGGCCGGCGAGAGTGGTATAGCGCGCGTCGGCAAGGACGTCGTAGCGTTCGACGATCTCGAAAAAGCGGATCCACTGTGCGTCCGAATAAGGCATGAGAGCGAGATAGCCGTCCACGGTCTGGAATGGGCGGCGGGCAGCCGTAACGACCGGCTCATAGCCCATCGGTCCGAGCGGCGGGTTGAATGCGTGACCCCACAGGTGCTCGGCACTGACGAACGCGGTCATCGTCTCGAGCATCGTGACGTCTACGGCCTGCCCGAGCCCGGTGCGTGAGCGTTCGAGAAGGGCGCTGCTGATGGCGAAGGCCGCATGGACAGCGGTGATCTTGTCCGCCAGGATCGAGGGGACGTATCGCGGTTCGCCGGTGACCACCCGCTGGAGCATCGCCAATCCGCTGAGGGCCTGGACGATGTCGTCGTAAGCAGGATTGGGTCCGTAGGGACCGCCATCGGAAAATCCAGCAACATGGCAGAACACCAGGCCCGGATTTCGTGCCGAAAGCTCCTCGTAGACAAGGCCGATCCGGCGGGCGGCGGCCGTCCGGACCGAGTGCACGAAGACATCGGCTGTGTCCACGATCCGGCGCAGGGCCTCTTGCCCGTCGGGGCTCTTCAGATCGAGAACAACGCTGCGCTTATTCCTGTTGTTGGTCATGAACAGCGCCCCCATGCCCTCGGCACGGCGCGGGCCGATGCGGCGGGTCATATCACCGGAGGGGGGCTCGATCTTGATCACATCCGCACCCATCGCCGCCAAATACTGACAGGTGAGCGGTCCGAGGACGATCGAAGCGTTCTCAACGACACGGATACCGCTCAACGGCCCCAACCGTGCGTCGGGGCGGTGCGAGTGCGGATCTGGCGACATCATTCGGCTACCTCGTCATCTCTTCGGTAAACAGAATTGCTATTCGAGAATGTGTAACCCCAGGCTGGGTGTCAGGTCAAGTACGACCCCATCGGGGGTGCCACTGCAGACGCAGCACCCTCCTGCGGCAGCGCCGGCGATAGGAGCGGTCCCAGCTGCTTTCCGTGAAGCGGATCGACAGCAGCGCAACGGGTCTGGTGTAGGTCCAGAATCCGGACAGTTCGGCGCCTCGTTCCTGCTGACGGATATCGGCCGCGTCGTACATCTTGACCGTAGGGCGCTTCATCCGCTTAACTTATCGAAGTTAGGAAAGTAGATTCGAGATTCTGAATTCTAGCTGTCCGTGGAGGAGATCGGTTGATGACTATCATTCCCTTGCCGCTTGGCAGTGCCGACCATTCGGATGTGCACAGTGTCTGAGAAGAGGCGTTGCGCGGTGATCGGGGCCGGGGCGGCAGGCCTGAGTGCGGCCCGTCATCTGTTGGCAGACGGACACGAGGTCATAGTGTTCGAGGCCGGATCGTACGTGGGTGGGCTCTGGGTTTACGACAACGACAATGGGCTCAGCGTCGCCTACTCCTCGTTGCACATCAATTCGGAGCCACGGAGCACGTCCTTCGAGGGCTTTCCGTTCCCGGACGACACGCCTCTGTTCCCCGCTCATCAGCACGTACGGTCATATTTGGAGTCGGTTGCCGATCATTTCGGTATCGGTGCGCGCATCCGCTTTCGCAGCCGAGTGAGCGCGGTCGAACCGGTCAACGGAGAGCCAGGTGCCGGCTGGATCGTGCGAACCGAGGAAGGCAGCGAGGAGACATTCGATGTCGTCGTGGTTGCCAGTGGGCATCAGGGCCTGCCTGCCCACCCCCCATGGGCCACCGATTTCACCGGCCGATACCTGCATTCCAACTCCTATCGAGAACCTGCGCCCTTCGCCGGGCACCGGGTGCTGGTAGTCGGGGCGGGAAATAGCGGGCTCGACATCGCCTCGGACCTGGTGCCGTTCGCGGCGCACACACTCAGCTCGGCGCGCTCTCCGCTTCTGATCATGCCGCGGATGATCCTGGGGCTTCCCGCGGCGCGGGTGCTGGCAAAGATCAACAGACGCTGGCTTCCGTGGGTGGTGCAACGGCAAGCAATGCGTTGGATCAGCCGGGTGTATCACGGACGCCCGGAACAATGGGGGTTTCGGACCCCGGCAACCCGCACGCACCCTGCCAGCAGTGCCACGTATATGGCGCATGTGTCCTACGGGCGCATCGACGTTCGTCCGGGAGTGGAGCGAATCGACGGGCACACCGTCACGTTCGTCGACGGCACCAGCGCCGAGGTCGACACGATTATTGCGGCCACCGGATACGAGGTCGACCTGCCCTTTCTATCGAAGAAGGTCTCCCCGATCGTCGAACACCAGATCAAGGCTTACAAGCGGGTCGTGCATCCAGACTGGCCGGGAATGTACTTCATTGGGTTCTTCAATGTCTCCGGCGGCGCCAACATCTCGATGATGGACGTCCAGTCTCGGCTTATGACCGCCGCACTGCGTGGTGACGCCGCCCTTCCGGACAGCGCCGGGATGCACCGCGACATCGCCCGCGAAGAGCGCTTCCTGGCCGAACACTTTCCGGGCAGCGCCCGCTACGGCTTGGAACTCGATCCTGTGCGCTACCGACGTCAAATCGGGAAGGTCCTCGGCGGCGCAGCGACGGGGACCGCTGACAGCAACCCCAAATAGGAGAGACCACAATGACACTCAACGGCGCCGCGGCCATCGCTGGCATCGGCGAGACCCCGTACTCTCGTTCGGCCACGGAGAGCGCACTGGAGCTGCAGCTGAGGGCCTCACTGCTCGCGATCGAAGACGCCGGGCTGCGGCCTCGGGACGTCGACGGGGTGATCCCGATCGGAATCACTGGTGCCCCGGCAGAGGAGTACATTCACAACCTCGGCCTTACCGACCTTCGATTCTCCGGGCTGGTTCCGCACGGCGGAGCCAGTGCGGTCGGGGCGATCCAGATGGCTGCGGCCGCCATCGCAGCAGGAATCTGCACCACTGTTCTCGTCCCGTCCGGGCGCAACGTCAGCAGTGGGGCCCGGGCCGGGGTGCGTATCCACCAGATGCCCCAGTTTCACTACATCACCGAGTTCGAGCGGCCCGTCGGCGCGATCGCCCCCGCCCAGCTCTACGCCCCGATGGCCCGTCGACATATGGAGCTCTACGGCACCACCAGCCGCCAGCTTGCCGAGATCGCCGTCGCGGTACGTTCACACGCGGTACTCAACGAACACGCCGTGATGCGCACACCCATCACCGTCGAGGACCACCAGAACTCGCGGATGATCACCGATCCGTTCAGACTGCTGGATTGCAGCCTGGAAAGCGATGGCGGCGCCGCGTACGTCGTCACCACTCCCGAACGTGCGCGGGACCTACGGCACCGCCCCGTCGTCCTGCGCGGGGTGGCGATGGGTCACCCCGATTCGCCCAGCGCCATCACCCAACGTTCCGACCTGACCACCGTCGGTGTCGCCAAGGCCGCGCCAATCGCCTTCTCGATGGCGGGCATCTCCCACGCGAGCATCGATGTTGCCGAGATCTACGACTGCTTCACCTGGGTCGTGCTCTGCCAGCTCGAGGACCTCGGCTTCTGCGCCAAGGGCGACGGCGGAAAATTCGTCGAGGACGGCCGGCTCCGTCTCGGCGGGGCACTGCCCACCAACACCCACGGCGGGCTCCTGTCTCAGGGGCACATGCTGGGAATGAATCACATCGTCGAGCTCGTCCGGCAATTACGCGGTGACGGCGGCGCCGCTCAGGTCGACGGTGCCCGGGTCGGTCTGGTCACCGGCTACGGCGACATGGGCGACGGCGCCGTAGCGATCATGGAAGGGGCTTGACATGGCCGAACTGTCCGACGCCTACTGGGCCGGGGCCGCCAAGGGCCGGCTGGTCCTCCAGAAGTGTATGGACTGCGGGCGCATTCGCCACTACCCGCAGATGCTCTGCCCCACCTGCCACTCCTTCGCCGTGGAACACGTAACGGCGACCGGGCACGGCACGGTTCATTCGTGGACGATCAGCCACCACGCCTTCACTTCCAATGTTCGCGACCAGGTCCCCTACACCCTGGTCACCGTGGACATGGAGGAGGGTGTTCGGGTGCTCGGCCGTCTCACCGACAACATCCCGCTCCGCATCGGTCTCCCCGTTCACCTCGGCTTCAAGACGTCCGCAGATGAGCTGCCTGTGCCCGTCTTTACTGCCGCCACTTGAGTACGACAGAGGGAGCCCCACAATGACCGACCCCGTACTCGTCCAGGTCGACGATCGATTGATGATTATCACCATCAATCGACCGGAGGTCCGTAACGCCATCGACAGCGCCGTGTCCTACGGAGTGTGCGCGGCTGTCGATGAGCTCGACGCCCGGGCGGATCTCAGAGTCGGCATCCTCACCGGCGCCGGCGGCACCTTTTGTTCCGGAATGGATCTCAAGGCGTTCCTGCGCGGCGAGAGTACCCGGGTCAAACACCGCGGACTGATGGGTATCGCCCGCACGCCAACGGACAAACCGCTGATCGCCGCCGTCGAAGGGTACGCCCTCGCCGGCGGTTTCGAGGCCGCCCTCGCCTGTGACCTCGTCGTCGCCGCGCGGGACGCGGTCTTCGGTCTGCCCGAGGCCAGGCGCGGCCTTGCGGCCGCGGCCGGCGGCTTGATTCGCCTGCCGCGCTTGATTCCGCAGCGCGTCGCGATGGAGATGGCCCTGACCGGGGATCCCGTCGATGCACGATGCCTGCACGCTCATGGTCTGGTCAACCGGGTCACCGAGCCCGGCGGCGCGCTCGCCGAAGCCACCCGGCTCGCGCGCAGGATCATCGATAACGCGCCACTGTCCGTCGCCGCGAGCAAGCAAGTCATCCTCCAGCAGCGCGACTGGTCCACCGAGGAGAGCTTCGCCCGGCAAGACGAGATCACCTCCACCGTTCTCGCCTCCGACGATGCGAAGGAGGGCGCGCGCGCCTTCGCCGAGAAGCGCGAGCCGAAGTGGACCGGCCGCTGACGCCCGGCGCCTGGCCTCGTTCCACCGGATGCAATGGGACCACTTCCACTTGCCGGTGTACAAGCACTTGACTAGATTCGATATGTAGAATCGAAATTCGCAATATTGAAAACATCTCGGATGTAGTTGACGCCTAGAGGCATGTACATGAGGAGACGCAATACCGTGTCAGAAACCACCGTGTGGGAGCAGGGCTCCCCGGCCGAGGAACTCCTCGTGCCACCGCCGACTGCCCGGACTCTGCCCGAACTGCTCGACGCCTGCGCTGCTGCCACGCCCGCCGGCGACGCACTCGTCTCCGAGACGACACGGCTGACGTACGCGGAGCTCGCCGCGCAGAGCCAGGTCGCCGCCCGGGTTCTGCACAGTCTCGGAATACGGGAGGACGACACCGTCGCTCTGATGGCACCCAATATTCCCGAATGGATTCCGGTGGCCTTCGGTGCGATGCGTTGCGGCGCCCGGGTGGACGCATTCAACACCTGGGCCAAGGCCTATGACCTCGACTTTCTGCTGCGGTCCTCCGGAGCGTCGGTCCTCGTGATGGTGGACCGAGTGCGGGGCACGGACCTGGTGGCCCAGCTTCGCGCGTTGGTTCCCGAGCTCGATGACCGAGGGCCGTTGCGCAGCAACCGATTCCCGAACCTACGGCACGTACTGGTGATCGGCGAGGACTACCCGGCTGCCACGAGTTCGTGGGCCGATCTCACCGATCAGCACGCCACCGGGAATCCGATCAAGGAACCGTCCGGTCGGGGCGAGCGGGTGGCGTACGTCCTATACACCTCTGGCTCTACGAGTACGCCCAAGGCTGTGCCACTCAGTCACCGCGACCTCGTGGTGAATGCATTTCACATCGGTGAGCGGATGGGACTGGGCGAGCAGGATCGCGTATGGCTTGGATCACCGCTGTTCTGGAGCTACGGCTGCGCCAACGCGGCCCTGGCCACGATGACTCACCGGGCCTGTCTCGTGCTGCAGGAACAGTTCACTCCGGGTCAGGCCGTGGATGTGATGCAACGCGAGAATGTCACCGCAGCATATCTTCTCCCCGCGATGATCGACGTCCTTGCCACGCAGTGTGCAGAGCAGATGCGGGGAATTGGTTCTCTGCGTACCGGGCTCACCATCGGGCGTCCCGATACCGTGCAGCGCGCAGTGGTCGAGTTGGGGGTGGGGGAGATTTGCAACATCTACGGCTCCACCGAGACCTATGGCAACTGTTGCGTCACCGATCACCGGATGCCTCTGGCCGATCGAATGGCCACTCAGGGGCATCCGCTGCCCGGCGTCGCGATCCGCTTGGTGGACGAAGAGACGGGAGCCGTTCTTCCCGTCGGCCAGGCAGGCGAGGCGCAGGTACGTGGCCGCATCACCCCCGGTTACCTCAACGACGACGCAGCTAATTCCGCCGCCTTCACAAGCGACGGATGGTTCCGGACCGGTGACCGGCTAGTGCTCCATCCGGACGGCACCGTGTCCTTTGTCGACAGGGCAACCGACATGATCAAGGTCTCGGGGATCAATGTCTCGCCCGCGGAGGTGGAGAGCTTCCTTGCCGAGCATCCCGATGTGCGTGAGGTATTGGTTGTGGGAGCCCCGCATCCGTCGAAGGACGAGGTGGCGATCGCCTTTGTGATCCCATGCTCGGACCGGATCACACCAGAGGAGCTGACCCGCTACTGCAAGGAGCGGATCGCTGGCTACAAGGTTCCCTGGCTGATCTCCTTCGTGACCGAGTTGCCGCGAACGGACACCGGCAAGATTGCCCGTCGGCTGCTGAAGCCGGATGCCGTCGTGTTGGTCGACGCCGCGCTGGCGGCGGAGAGGGCTGGCAGCTCATGATCGGGAACTGGGGCCGTTGGGGTGAGCAGGATCAGGCTGGGGCGTTGAACCTCGTCACCCCCGAAGTCACGCGGCGAGCGGCGGGACTGGTTCGGTCCGGGCGTACGTTGTCTTTGGCTCAACCGTTGGGGCCACACACCCCGTCCCCGGGGCACCGGCCCGGACCCGTCCGGTTCATGAATCGGGACGCCGGGGACTACGCTCTCGGCGCCCGCGCCCCCGGCGGGTTCAAATTCGCCGAGGACACCGTGCAATTACCTACGCACAGTGGCACGCACGTTGATGCGCTGTCTCACGCCTGGTCCGGCGAGCATCTGTTCAATGGTCATCCCGAGAGCTCGACCCGGACCACCCGCGGTGCCCAGCGCTGCGGGGCGGAGCATCTGGTCCCCGTCGTCACACGTGGAGTGCTCGTCGACATGGTCGCCACTACCGGTGGCCCGCTGCCGTCGCGAAGCCCGGTGGAGGCTGCGGACCTGGAGCGCGGGATCGCGGAGGCGGGAGTCACCCCCGAGCCCGGAGATGCCGTGTTAATCCGGACGGGCTGGTGGGAGTCGCACGGGACGGCTGCCGACTACTTCGCTGACGAGCCCGGAATCACCGCGGAGGCGGCAACCTGGCTCGCCGCACGAGACGTCGCGCTGGTCGGAGCGGACAACTACGCGGTAGAGCGGCAGACCGCCGAGCCCGGATTCCCCGCCCACCTTGTCCTACTCCATCGGCATGGGGTGCCGCTGATCGAGAACCTCAGCCTGGCCGCGCTGGCGGATACGCTGGCCGAAGCCAAGCGCTCCACCTTCCTGCTGTTGTTCGCTCCGCTGCCTCTGGTGGGTTCCACTGGGAGCCCAGTGACTCCGGTGGCTGTGCTGTGATGCCGGCGGGAGGGGACTGGACATCACTGCTGCGGCCGGGGGACCTCGTCGTCGTAGCGCAGGGAGTCGGTGAACCCACCCCCCTTCTGGAGCAGCTGCTGACCGCGGCTCCGACCGGGGTGCAGGTGTTCGTCGGGCTGTCGCACAGCCAGGCACTGACCCGGTCATCGTCGCTGCCGTTGCTATCGTTCGGGGCCCTGGGCCCGCTGGCCCACCCACCGAATAATGCCCGGCTCAATGTCATTCCCACTCACTTCGACGACTTATCCCGGGTTCTGCCGCACCGTGGGCAGGAGATGGTGCTCCTGATGCAAGTCACGACACCCGACGCGCAGGGATATCACAGCCTCGGGATGGCCGTTGACCACACCTACGAGCTCATTGGCCGCTCCCGGGTTGTCATTGCGGAGGTGAACGAGCAACTCCCGGTCACCTCCGCTCCGGCGCTGCATCATTCGACATTCGCCGCCACCATTCGGACTTCCCGGCCACTGCCGACCCTCCCACCGCCCACTATCGGTGAGGTGCACCGCCGAATCGCCACACACGTCCTCGATCTGATATCCGACGGCGCCACACTCCAGCTCGGGATCGGGGCGGTGCCGTCGGCAATCGGGAGCGGATTGACCGAACATCGAGGTCTCGCGATCCGCTCCACCCTGGCCGGAGACTGGTTGCTCGATCTCGCCAACGCCGGGGCATTGCGTTCCGCGTCAGGGTCTGTGGTGATCAGCGAGGCGGCGGGGTCGCCAGAGCTGTACAAGTACGTGTCCGTCTCGCCCGTGCAGGTCCGACCGGTCCGCGAAGTCGTGGGCCCGGGCGCGGCAGGCACCATCGATCGGTTCGTCGCGGTGAACTCGGCGCTGCAGGTCGACCTATCCGGCCAGGTCAACGCCGAAGAGATCCCCACCGGATACATCGGCGGGATCGGTGGTCAGGCCGAATACTTGCGCGCTGCGCAGCGCTGCCCGGACGGTCGGTCGATCGTGGCATTGCCGGCCACCGCAGGCCGGCACTCCCGCATCGTGACCCGATTGGAGCCACCGACAGTGACCACGGCTCGATCGAACGTCGATTTCGTGGTTACCGAACACGGCGTGGCCGACCTGCGCGGCCGAGGCCTACAGGAACGAGCCGAACTGATGATCACGATCGCTGCACCGGAGCATCGCGGCCCACTTCGGGAAGGACTGAACCAATGACAGAAGAGACCGAGGTCGCCACGCGGCTGGGGCGGTTCCTTGCCGCGCATCCGGACGCGCACAATGGGCGAATCACGCACCTGACTCGGGCAGGCAGTGGTCGCTCCCGTGACAACTGGCTCTTCGACCTGGTATTCGACGGTTCCGACGGGGCCGAGCACCGTGAGTCGTTGATCCTGCGCACGGACCCCGAGGGGGGACTGATCGACACCAACCGCGCGACGGAGTTCGCGGTTCTGCAGGCACTGGAGAAGAGCGGCCTGCCCACGCCCGTCGTCCGCTGGCTCGACGCCGACGGCCGCGCCCTAGGCCGCCCCTCGCTGATCATGCGGCGACTACCAGGCACCTGCGACTACCGTGTGCTTCGCAACTCTGCCCTGCCGCTCGCCGAACGGATCTCCCTGGCTCGACGATTCTGTGCGCTCCTCGCTGAGGTGCACGCCGTTGACTGGCACACACTAGGTCTCGGTGACGTGCTCGTCGACCCTGGGCGGCATGCCGCCCGCGCCGAACTCGACCAGTGGACTGCAATCCTCCGGCAGGACCAGCTCGAGCCCTGGCCAGAGTTGGAGTACGCGGTGGCGATCCTCGGCGAACGCGCCCCGACGTCGAGCCGGACCGTGCTGGTCCACGCCGACTTCAAGCCGGGCAACCTCCTGCTCGCAGACAAACACGTCACCGCGCTGCTGGACTGGGAACTGGCCCACCTCGGGGATCCGCTCGAGGACCTCGGCTGGGTCACCCAGCCGCTGCGCGCCTCCGAGCACACCATCGACAGGTCTTGGGAAGCAGAGGATCTCGTGAATTATTACGAGCGCGAAAGCGGGGTCACCGTCGACCGGGCCGCCTTGGCCTGGTGGATCGCGTTCTCGGCCTTCAAAACAGCTGTCATGCAAGTCAGCGGATTGCGCGCGTTTCTCGACGGACGCGCGGAGGAGCCCTACCGGCCCACCCGCCGTGTCCTCACCACCCTGCTCGACGCCGTACTGGAGGAACCCGCATGAGACCAACGATCGACGAACAACTCACCGGCGCCGCCCGGCTGCTCCGCCTCGTCGAGCACGACCCGGAGACCCCGCTAAGCGTCGGGGAACTGGTTCGTAACGCCCGGCGCCTGGTCGATCGGGTAGGCGAGTCATGGTCCCGCACCATGCCTTTCCTCCGAGACGACAATGCCCGGCTTGCAGTGCTCCTCGGCGCCGACGAGCCCGAGCCGGGTGACTTGGCGGAGACCATCGCCCGAAACGAAAAGCTCCGCGGTGAACTGACCAGCCGCATCCACGAGCTTCCCGCTGGTCCCGCCCGCGCCCAGATCGGCGCACACCTGCGCAACCGCGTCGCAACCAACCCGACCTGACAGAAATGACGAGCAGATGAGTGATCACCCTGGCCTGACAGTGGGCGACAAGTACTTCGCCGAGCAGTTCCCACTCTCCCCGCTCGATGACTTCCTCATCCACCAAACCCCCGACCCGGTCCGCGTCATGTGGACCGGCGACCCCCGAGCGTACGAGCGCTACTGGATGGTCGCCCACGACACCACCGGCGATGTCCTGGTCGCCACCGGCGGCAGCTTCTATCCCAATCTCGACCGTGCCGAGGCCTACGCCATCGTCAATGTCCGTGGACGACACACCACAGTCCGCAGCTTCCGTACCATCGGCGCCGACCGGGCGGAACTTCGGATTGGGCCAATCGCACCGGTGATCGTGCGCGGCCTGCGCGAGTGGCGTTACGTCCTCGAGCCCAACGAGTGGGGCATCAGTTACGACCTCACCTTCCAAGACACCACCCGGCAGATATTTCGTGAACCACTGTCCAACTCCGCGGCGGGCATACCGCCCGGCCGTCGCAACGACGTGACAACTGGTTTCGAAAGTTTTGGCGAGGTCTCCGGCTGGGTGGAGGTCGACGGTGAACGGTTCGACCTCGGACCCGGTTCTGCCGGGACGAGGGACCGGCACTGGGGGACTGGCCGCGGCGTTGGCGGTCCCGCCATGTCACTTGGCGCGGGCCTGCACGTCGGTACCAACGGCAACGCCTTCGTCCCCTTCCCCGATTGGACGATCTGGGGCGACCGCCTCTATTACCCCTTAGGCGACGCCCGCAAAGGCTGCGCCAAGGTCCTCAAGCCCACCCGCCGGCTGCGCTTCGAGCCGGACACCCAGATCTTCACCGAGGGCGTCGTGGACTACCAGTTCGATACCGGCGAGAAGACCCAGCTGCACTACGAAAAGATCGGCCAGCAAACCGCCTTTCTGAGGTGTGGCATGTACGGCGGGACTCCCGGCGGCGATATCCATCAAGGCGGTTATGACGGCCCGGATATGACTGAGGGGGAGACCTTCGACGTCACCCGGCCCGAAACCCGCATTGGCATTCGAGGGCTCGATGAGCACCTCTGCCGGGTCACCCGCGACGACGGTACCAGTGTCCTGGGCGTATACCAGACCATCGATCCGGTCGCATACGAGGCGTGCGTGTCCGAGCGGAAAGGCTGGGACTTCCTTTGAGGCAGCTGATCCCGCGTCAAAAGGGCCGAGCCGGAGAAATTCCGGCCCGGCCCTTCGCTGTGGGATCAGCTCGCCGCTGCAGCGATCGCCTCGGCGATCTCCGCCGGTTTCGTGAACATCGGTCCGTGCCCCGCGTCCACCTTGACGACAGTGCCGACATTACTCGCGAACTCCTGCTGCAAGGCGACAGAGAACTGCTTGTCCTGCAGCGTGATCACGTAGGTGGCAGGGTGTTGCTGCCAACCGAGCCCAGTGGCAGCCTCACCGAGCGTGCCGAGCGCGTGTGGGCCCATCTTGTCCAATATGGGCCCGACTTGCTCATCGGTGGCGTCGTTGAACATGGACTCCCGTGCAGCCTCGCGCTTGAGCGTGGCGGTTCCGTCCTCCCGCGGCTCGAGCGCGGCACCGAGATCGCCCTGCGGCTCCGGGTCGCGGCCCAGGAGGTCGCTCACGGCTTCGCCCGCCCGGGGCAGAGCCGCACACACATAGACGAGATGCGCCACGCCGTCGTTGTCTGCCGAAGCACGGGTAATCACGGCACCACCGTACGAATGGCCGACCAAGACGGCCGGTTCATCAAAACCCTTCAACGCATCGCGGACTGCCTGGGCATCCCGCTCGAGCGTTCCGCCCGGACCGCGGCTCGGAAGATCCACGGATTTTGTCCTTATGCCGCGCTGTTCCAGTTCGGCAACCACTTTGTCCCACACCCATGATCCGGTGAAGGCACCGTGCACGAGAAGCACAGGCTTGGCCATACATTTCACCTCAGTCCGCTTAAGCCGGGCAGTCGCACCAACGCCCGGCAGATGGCTACTTCGTGATCGAGGCGTTCGGTTCGCCCCGACCCGTCAACCCCGCGACGACCTCCTGCGCCCTGTGTTGGACACCCGAGGTATACCGATGCGGTCGATCGACTTCGAGAATTCGAATTGAAACTCGGCTTCTCGAATACGATCTAAGCTGCGCGGGACGTACCCGTCAACCCCCCGCGTTGACTCTGCCGAACCATCCTGTAGCCGGTTATTTGGGCCGTCCGAAATCTGGATAGCCGGACGATTGCGGCCGCCGAGGTGGATTGGAGCCTTCGTCAAGGTATCGATCCAGGGCGAGGGCGGCAAAGGCGCAGTCGCTCACCGCGTGAGCCCAGCGGCGGCGTGGATCAGGCACGGCCCACGGTCCCGGAGTCCACGGTCCCGGAGTCCTCGCTGGTGCAACTCCCTCGCACCGCGGTCATCCCTGGTCTGCTACACGCGCCGCATTCGACGAATGAACCACTCATCGCGGCAGGGTCGCCGATGTCGCATCCACGGATCGGGCAGTCCGCCCGTGGGCGGGGGTGTGGGTCTGCGCGAGATCAAACGGAATCGTGGAATTTGGGGGAGTTCAGGCCGGAAGATGGTGACACTTGACGCGCTCGGTGACACCAGCTAAATTCCTAATTCGGAAGAAGGATTCGCAATTTGGCATCTTGCGCTGCTCGATCCGTAGAAGAATGAGACACGTGAACCCATCGCAACGCGATTTGCGACAGTCGATCTGAAACTGCTGCGACGAAGCGCATCGACAGTCGTTCGTCACGGAGCGCTTGCCGGGCGCCACGAGCGATGCATTGAAAAACAGCTACCGAGGAAGTGTCAATGAAGATTGGTTCCGGCGGTAGCGCTGTCACGGTTGACGAGGCTCATCGAAAGTTTCAATGAGCGCCATCACGTGCGTCACGTCGGGTGAACGTGAGGCCGCCTCTACAGCCCTTCACCTTGATCGACGACGAGGCGTTCTTCCAGTTGGTCGTCGGCCGGCTCGTCGAGCCGACCTCGATGAGTGACACGAGCTGAGTCGTTGGCGAGATCGGCATGACGCCCGCCACCGCAACACCTACGCCAACGCACTGAAACGTTGCGCCACAATCGATACCGGGATCGAGTGGTGACGAAGTGTTTCGAGTCCGCCGCAGAAACCGGCGGACTGAGCCTTGAAGTATCACGACCTCCGGCACGTCGAGCAGTCGTTCCGGATGTCGAAGACCGACCTGCGGGCGAGGCCGATGTTCAACCACACCCGTGACCCAATCGAAGCACACCTGACCGTCGTGTTCACCGCACTCGCGATCGCACGCTACCTGCAAACCGAGACCCGGGCCTCGATCGGGCGCATCGGGAAGATCATGCGCCCGCTGCGGGAGATCACCCTGACCACCGTCGGCAAACCCCACACCGCCGCCATCCACTCACCGCCGATGCCGAATCCATCCTCACCGCACTGGATCTATCGCCCGGCCGATTGGGGTACTGAATCTGTACAAGTCAGGAGTCCCTGGTCGCGTCGCTACGGCTACGTGGCAGTGATCGCCAGTCCGTAGCCCGAGACTTCGCGTCGAGTCCCGTTGGGAAATATGAATTTGGTCGGCGATGAAGCACGCCGGAAGGTGTGGTGGTCTATGTCGTGCTCGGTCGCAAAGTGTGCGAGGAGGGGTTGGCAAATTCCTTCAGGTGGTCAGCTGGACCGGGCCGAGTGCGCCGTGGAAGAGCGCCCCGCGGCGATTGCATTCCGCGCGAGGTATGCGTAAGTGGCCGACTGCGCTCGGCATGGAGAGAACCATGATAATGCCAGTGCGAGAACAGAATTAAGTTCTGATGGCTTGCATGCAAAACCCTCAAGGTATTCGAAATATCGAATCCAAATATCAAAAAATCGAAGAGATGTACTTGACGTGAGGACCGTCACTCATCAAGACTGGTCGCGCGGACGCCGACTGGTACGTGTAGGGCGTCATAGAAGGAGAGGCGATCGCCGTGAGAAAGTTGACAACAGTAGTCATTGGGATGGCTGTAGCGATGTTGTCCGCCTGCAGCAACGGGGCTTCATCAAGCGGTGGGGCTAGCTCGGACGGCCCCATCATCATCGGCACTTCGGTGTCCTCGACCGGGAAGTATGCCTCTAGCGGCACCAACGTCGCCAACGGCTACGCGCTCGCCGTCGAGCAGATCAACAAGAACGGCGGGGTGCTCGGTCGTCAACTCGAGTTGAAACAGGACGATGATCAGAGCGACGCCGGGACCGTCGGCCGACTCTACACGCAATTCCTTACCCAGGACCGGGCAGATGTGTTACTGAGCCCATACGGCAGCGCGCTCGCGGGCCCCGCCGCTCAGCTGGCGGAGCGGTACACGACCCCGATGGCGCACAGCCTGACATCGTCTCCCGCCGTCTTTGCGGATACCAAGTACAGTGTGATGGCCGGGGTTACGCCGGGTAGCGTCGTGCTCGCCGGGGTGCCGCAGTTCGCCAAGGTTACCGGATACACCCGGGTCACGCTGGTCAACAACGACCTCGACGCATATAGCGAGATCTGCGACGGGGCCCAACAGGCCGTCACGGCCGCCGGATCCACGCTGGTGTCGCGGGTGACATATGCGGCCAGTACCAGCGACTTCTCGTCTGTCGCTCAGAAGGTGAAGGCGAACAACCCCGAGGTGGTGATCTCGTGTTCGGCGATCCAGGACAACATCGGAATCACCCGGTCCCTCGACCAGCAAGGTTTCCGGCCCAAGATACTCGCCTCGGCCACGGCGGAGGATCCGGCTTTCACCAATTCTCTTGGTTCGCTGGCCAATAAAGCAATCGGCTACTCAATCTGGGCGCCCGATCTGAAAGTGCCGGGCAGTGATGACTTCGCTACTGCTTTCCAGGCCAAGTTCGGACATCCCGCGACCGAACAGAGCGCATCGGCCTACGCCACCGTGCAGGCGGTGGCAGCGGCCATCACGCAGGCCGGTTCGACCGACCACGAGAAGCTTAACGACGCGCTCCGCTCGGGCAGTTATCAAACCATCCTCGGGACGTACAAGGTCAACGACGACGGGGTTCAGACCGGCTACAAGGCGGTCTTGAATCAATATCAAAACGGTACCTATGCGCTCGTCTACCCGGAGTCAGACGCCAGCGTGCCCGCCGAGTTTCCCTACTGAGGATGGCGACCTACGGCGAGACCTTTAAGGAGTTTGTGCGATGACCTACCTCCAGGTGATTCTGAACGGAATCTTTCTCGGCGGCTTCTATCTGTTGATGGCCCAAGGCCTTAACCTCATCTTCGGGATAATGGGTATCGTCAACCTCGCCCACGGTGCCTTTATGGTGCTGGGCGGCTTGGGCGTGTACAGCCTCTACAACGTCGGCGTGAACCCGTTCCTGGGTCTGGTAGTCGTCATGATCGCCGCGGCGGTCGTAGGGGCCGCGGTGCAGTGGCTGATCATCGAGCGCATCTCGGTTACCGGCCGGCAGGGCGAACTGCTCACCCTCATGGCGACGTTCGGGCTGTCGTACATCTTGATCAACCTCGGCCAGCGGGGGTGGGGCTCGGACTTCAAGACGATCCCCTACCTGCAGTCATCGTTAAAGGTTGGTGCCCTGCGGTTTCCCGCCTCCCTTCTGATCGGGGTCGTCCTTGCCGCCCTACTCACGCTGGCGATCTCGGTGTGGCTGCACCGTACGCGGACCGGGATGAGTCTGCTCGCCACAGCGCAGAGCCCGTTGGGTGCAGGCGCCTGCGGGATCAACCCCCGACGCCTACGCCTGATCGGGTTCGGCATGGGTGCGGCACTCGCGGCCGCCGCAGGGATGCTGCTCGTTCTCACCCAGCCCATCGCACCGCAGATGGCCACACATTTCACCATCGTGGCGTTCGTCGTCGTTGCGCTCGGTGGACTTGGAAACTACTCGGGCGCAGCGGTCGGAGCGGTCCTGGTTGGTATCTTGCAAACCCTCTCGGGCTACCAGTTCGGCGCCGTGATCCAGGAGGCCGCGCCCTACCTAATCCTGATTCTCGTGATGTTATTCCTACCCAACGGTCTGCTGACCAGGAAGGCGGCGCCGGCATGAGTACCCTCACCGCCCCAAACCCCACGTCTGCCGGGCAGGAGCCGACCGGTGGTCGACGCTCTCTGCTGTCACGCATCATCACCGCGCGCGATCACCGAGGCGTCAGGCTGCCGTCGCGACGCAACGACGCGACGCAGATCCTCGTGCTGGCAATCGTCGTTGCCGCATTCCTCGCTTTCAGCGTCGGGGCGCGCGGCGGCTCACAGGTTCAACTCGGCATCGATATCGCGATGTTCGTGGCGCTCGCCTACTCCTGGAACATCATCAGCGGCTTCACTGGGTACATCTCCTTCGGCCAGGTCGTGTTCTTTGGCTTCGGCGCATTGTTTACCGCCGAGCTCATCATCCATGCCGACACGCCCTGGTACCTCGCCGCGGTCCTTGGGGGCGTCGCGTCGGCGATCATCGCGATCCCGGTCGGGATGATCATGCTGCGCCTGCGCGGAATCTACTTCGCACTGGGCATGTTCGGCCTGGCTTACATCGTGTCGCTGTTGTGCTCCCAGTGGTCCTACACCGGCGGCTCGACGGGACTGGTCGTCCCCGGAGCGCTGGCGCAGACAGAGGTGCTTCTCGCGGTCACCGGTGTGGCTGTCCTGGCTTTCGCCGCCAACGCATTCATGGCTCGCTCGCACTTCGGCCTGCGAGCTATGGCCATCCGGGACGACGAGGAGGTCGCCGCGGCCGTCGGGGTCCGGACCACACAGGTGAAGGTCATCGCTTTCGCGCTCAGCGCCGTGATGCCGGCCATCGTCGGTGGGTTCATCGCCTACAATCGCGCGTTCATCGACTCCTCCACCGTCTTCGATCCCACGCTCGACCTGATGGTCATTGTCTTCGTGCTCGCAGGTGGCATCGGCACGGTCTGGGGGCCACTAATCGGCGCCTCGGTGCTGACGATCGCCAACGAGCAGCTCTCCACCCGCTTGCCGGACTACCAGCTGGCCCTGTTCGGTGTGCTGGTCATCCTCATCACCATTTTTCTGCCCGGGGGCATCGTGTCGCTGTTCAACAAGATCGGGTGGTTGCGCCGGGAGATCGTCAAGGGGCCGCATTCGCTGCGCGACCGGTCCGATCTCGAGGCCTCGCTCGAGCATGTCCGTGATGTACCCATGAACGGCGCACAGACCGGCGAGCTATTGTCGTGCCGCGACGTCGGCGTCAAGTTCGGCGGTGTGCATGCCCTACGTGGTGTGGACTTCGACGTGCCGCGCGGACGTGCGGTCTTCATCATCGGTGCAAACGGCGCCGGTAAGACCACGCTGTTCAATGCCATCGCCGGAGTGGTTCGGCCGTCGTCGGGCACGATCACCTTCGACGGCATACCCATCCGCAAACTGAGCGCGCAGAGTCTGGCGAGGCGAGGGATGGCCCGCACCTACCAGATCCCGCGGCCGTTCGAGTCGCTGACAGTGTGGGAAAACATCCTCATCGCGGCGCTGGGCGGCCGGCGCCGTCACCAGGCCGTGGGGCAGACCCAGTGGGTCGTGCGGGTCTTGGGGCTCGAAGACATCTGCTTCTCAGCTTCGGACACCCTCCCTATCGGACACCGTCGAATGGTCGAGCTGGGGCGTGCCCTCGCCTTGCAACCCAAGCTGATCTTGCTCGACGAGGTCATGGCTGGCATGTCTGAGGATGAGCTTGAACGGGTCCGGGAGGCCATCCGGTCGATGCCTTCGTTCGGTGTCGAAGCCATAGCGGGCATCGAGCACGTAATCAAGGCCATCGTCGACCTCACCGATGAGATCGTCGTCCTAGACCAGGGTGCGCGCATCATCTCCGGCGCCCCTGCGGAGATCCTTCGCCATCCCGAGGTTATCCGCGCCTACCTCGGGATCTCGATCGAGACGGAGACACAGGCATGAGCGCACCCGCCGACAACGCGATACCCGCCACCTCCCGACCCGAGGACCAGATTCTCGTCGTCGACGGCCTCACGACGGGTTACGGAAGGTTACGAGTTCTGCACGAAGTGTCGCTGACGGTCGCGAAAAATGAAGTGGTCGGAATCCTCGGTGCGAACGGCGCGGGCAAGACCACGTTACTGCGCAGCATCGCCGGCGCGATTCGCCCCACGGACGGAACCGTCATGCTGCTCGGCAAGGATGTCACCGGTCAACCGGACCACGTGCTGACACGGGCCGGAGTAGGCCACGTACCCAGCGGGCGTGAGCTGTTCAGTGACCTGTCTGTGGAAGCAAACCTCGCCATGGGCGGGTACGCGTTACCCCGCGCCCGTGCAGCCGAGCTTCGCTCGCAGGTGCTCGATCTGTTCCCTACCCTCGCCCGCATGCTCGATCGCCGTGCCGGTGCGCTATCCGGGGGTGAACAGCAGATGGTGGCGTTCGGGCGGGCACTGATGACGGACCCGTCGCTGCTGCTCCTAGATGAACCGTCAACCGGTCTCGCTCCGGCCATCGTGGCGTCGTTGTTCGAGGCCCTGCGGCAGCTGATCACCAACAGCACGATGAGCGTTGTGCTGGTCGAGCAAAACGCCGCCCTGGCACTGGAGGTCGTGCAGCGCGCCTACGTGCTGCGGCAGGGACGAATCGTGCTGGACGGCTCAGCGAATGAGCTCAAGGGCGAAACGATCGTGGCCGCATACCTCGGTGCGTGAGCGCGGTCCCGACCACGACCAGTAGATCACCGCGCTCCGCCCTGTCGGGGTCGTCCGCCGAGAACAGCACCTAGCGCACTTCGCGGCACGGTGACCCGATCTCTGGCGCCTCACACGGCGGCCCGGCGGTGGCAACGGGTAGCAGGCCTTCGGCGGCGTGGAGAATCACAGATACCCGCGCCGATCTCGACATGGTCGCCGATCGGCTTGCCTCTGCCTACTTCGGTGCGGTATGTCAACCGGATAGCCGAGGTTCGTCTCGGTGGCCGATCGATCGTGGCGGGCTAGTGTCCTGAGACATCAATATGCGAGCAGTAATGGGCGATCGATTCGAGGATCTGGTCGGCGGTCTTGGTCCAGACGTATGGGCGGGGGTTGTCGTTCCAGGTCTCGATCCACGCACGAATATCGGTGTTGAGCTGTCGGACCGAGCGGTGCGGGGAGCGTTGAAGCTTCTTGGTGGTCAGTTCAGCGAACCACCGTTCGACGAGGTTCATCCACGAAGAACTGGTCGGCGTGAAATGGACCACGAACCGAGGGTGGGCGAGAAACCACTTCTTGACCGCAGGCGTCTTGTGCGTCGACGCGTTGTCCATGATCAAGTGAACATCGAGATCGCTCGGCACCTCGGTATTGATCTTCCGCAAGAACGCGATGAATTCGATTGCTCTGTGACCGGAATGGAGTGATCCGACCACTTTGCCCGAGGCAATGTCGAGAGCTGCGTACAAGCTCGAGGTGTCGTTGCGGATGTAGTCGTGAGTGGCTCGTTGCGGGGTTCCTGGCAGCATTGGGAAGATTGGTTGAGTGCGATCGAGCGCAACTGCCCCGGCCTGATGAGCGGGTACGTCGACCCCGACCTGGACTGCTTCGTCGACCCGGACGGGTGGCTGCACACCGGCGACCTCGGACGCCTCGACGCCGACAACTACCTCTACCTGAGCGGCCGCTCGAAGGA
>NZ_WXYH01000389.1:744271-745758 GCF_009872365.1 Rhodococcus sp. T7 | reverse complement strand
GACGCCGACAACACCAGGCCCGCACCTCCCACTACCGACGCCGCGGCCACCTCCCATAAGTGCCGTTGCAGTACTAGTGGTCGTCTTCGCCGATTCTGTGGACGTGGATCAGGTTGGTCGAGCCTACGGTGCCCGGCGGCGACCCCGCCACGATCACGACGAGTTCACCCTTCTGGTACCGGCCCAACCCCAGCAACGCGTTGTCGACCTGCCGCACCATCGCATCCGTGCTGTCGACCGGATCGACGATGAACGTCTCCGTCCCCCACGTCAACGACAACTGCGACCGCACCTCCGGCAACGGCGTGAACGCCAGCAACGGCAACGGCGTATGCAACCGCGCCAACCGCCGGACCGTGTCCCCGGACTGCGTGAACGCCACCAACGCCTTCGCATCCAACCGCTCCCCGATGTCACGGGCCGCGTACGAAATCACCCCCCGCTTGGTCCGCGGCACATGCGTCAACGGCGGCACCTGCGTGGACTCGTTCTCCACCGCCTCCACGATCCGCGCCATCGTGCGCACCGTCTCCATCACATACTTCCCCACCGACGTCTCACCGGAGAGCATCACCGCATCCGCACCGTCGAGGACCGCGTTCGCCACATCCGAGGCCTCCGCGCGGGTCGGCCGCGAGTTCTCGATCATCGACTCCAGCATCTGCGTCGCCACGATCACCGGCTTCGCGTTCTCCCGCGCGATCTGAATCGCCCGCTTCTGCACCAGCGGCACCTGCTCGAGCGGCAACTCCACCCCCAGATCACCCCGGGCGACCATCACCGCGTCGAACGCCAGCACGATCGCCTCGAGGTTGTCGATCGCCTCCGGCTTCTCCAGCTTCGCGATCACCGGGATCCGCCGACCCACCCGGTCCATCACCGCGTGCACCAACTCCACATCCGCCGGCGACCGCACGAACGAGAGCGCGATGAAATCGACTCCCAACCCGAGCGCGAACTCGAGGTCGGCGATGTCCTTCTCCGACAACGCCGGGACCGACACGTTCATCCCCGGCAGCGACACACCCTTGTTGTTCGACACCGGGCCGCCCTCGGTGACCCGGCAGATCACGTCGTTGCCCTCCACCCCGGACACGACGAGACCGACCTTGCCGTCGTCGACCAGCAGCCGATCGCCCGGCTTCGCGTCCTCGGCCAACTGCTTGTAGGTGGTCGAGACCCGGTCGTGGGTGCCCTCGCACTCGTCGACGGTGATCCGCACCTCCTCACCGTTGGCCCACGTGGTGCGACCCTCCGCGAACCGGCCCAACCGGATCTTCGGGCCCTGCAGATCGGCCAGGACACCGACCGCCTTGCCCGTCGCGTCCGAGGCCGCCCTCACGCGTTTGTAGTTCTCCTCGTGGTCGGCGTGCTCGCCGTGGCTGAAATTCAGCCGGGCCACGTCCATACCGCTTTCGACGAGCTCGCGAATACGGTCACCGGTGGCGGTAGCAGGTCCAAGTGTGCATACGATCTTCGTGCGTCGG
>NZ_WXYH01000389.1:742704-744261 GCF_009872365.1 Rhodococcus sp. T7 | reverse complement strand
CGGGCGCAGCCCGGGGCCTGAACCGACTGGGCGGCAAGCCGCCCAATAACGGAATTCACCCACGCGCTGCGCGCTGGGTCACGGGTTAGCTTGTTGCATAACGGAATCCGGAGAAAACAAAATGATCACTTCGGAAGTCTTCATTACCAACGGGATTGGCCGAATCCAGCGGTGCGGAACCGTCCCGTTCGATCACCGCACCGCTGATTCGTTACCTACTGGTCCTGATGGGCCCGCACCGCCGCGGCACGCAGCTGCTCCCACAGTGCCGGGTTCATCCCGTGGTTGAGAAACTGCTCGAATAGCTTCCCGAAGGAGTGCGCGGGATCGAGCGCACGGCCCACGTTCACCGCCTCACGTGCCAGCGCGGCGTGACGGCTCACCCAATGAAACACTCCGGCAAGAATGATCAACGCACCGGCGAGATCATGGGGCAATACGGCCCCGACCTGACGCATTACCTCGGCGGCGGCATCGGCATTGTGTGCGTCGATCCGGGCGAACAGCAGATCACGCACCGGCACATCGTGCATCGCGGCCGCGATGATCGAGGCGTGCTCGTCCGTGACGCTGATGCCCCGCTCCCCCGCTCCGGTGGTTCCCCCCACGTACGGTGCCAACGCGAAATCGTAGGCACGGTCGGCGGCGTTCTGCGGGGCCATCGCGGCCAGAATCACGCGCTCGCGCCCGAAACCAGCGGCCACGATAGCGGCGCGGCCTGGACCATGCTGGGCCGGGGCGAAACTCGCTCGCATCTCGGCGCGGGTCATGAGCGTGGTGGAGCCGACCACGAGTGCCTCGGCGATGATCGGGTGCGCCGCCAGATCGACCGGCATGCCCGGCTGCCCGATCAAGGACCCGGCCCCGTGCCACTGACGCACCAGACCATCGGTGAACACGAACACCGGGGTCACCGCATCGGGGCGAAGCCGCTCGAGGATCGCGCCCACCACATCACCCCGCTCGGCCGGGCCGAACACCACCGCCAGCATCGACGGACTCTCCTGGAACGGTGCGGCGCTCTCGAGTGCGTCCAAGATGCGCCCCGACTCCCGCTCCGCATCGTCACCCAACTGGACCAGCATCACCGCCGCCGGGTGGCGGTCAAGGCTCAATACCGCCACCTCGTCGACCGGAAGATGACCGCCCAACGCGACCGCACCGGCAACAACATCGGACGGCGAAGACATACGAAAAACACTCACAGCAAAACCCCTTTGGGTCGGGTGGGCGAGCTGGTCAGACTCACCCGTGAATTGGACTTACGAACACCTCAGAACCTAGCCGAAACCTCGGACAAAAACCCGCATTGAACTGCGTCTATGTCCCCGGCACACCCGGTGCCGGGGACATAGACGCACGCACAGCTGTGGCCGGTGGCCGGCACCGCGCCGGCCACAGCTGCGGATTACGTGTTGGCGACGCCCTCGGCCGCTGGCACGGCCGCGCACAACTGATCCGCCGTCGACGAGGTCAATCCGGCTCATCCCAATCGGGGGTGTAGGAGTTGGGGTCTGAAGCCGCCGGTCTCGAGCAGGCTTCGGGCGATGTAGTTGG
>NZ_WXYH01000389.1:740999-742694 GCF_009872365.1 Rhodococcus sp. T7 | reverse complement strand
CCGACTACCGTGAGACACCGGTCCTCGCTGAGGCCGGAACCAGATAGCCGAGCCTCCGTAGAACCCGGGGCGATTCACGTCGTCGAAGAACCAGAACATGAACACGCTGATTCCACCGAGACCTGGATAGAACCAGTTGTAGTCAGGCAGGTTGCCGATCATGTCAGTACCGCCAGTCCATCCATGCTTGCAACAATGGCTGCCATAGGTGCTGAGTCGGCGTCAAGACGTGCAGGCTGAACCAATCGGCCATATCAGTAAGTAGCCCGAACATTACGAACCACCACCGATCTGGCTGAACAGCAGTCTGGTACCGATTTCAACGATGTTCCAGGGCCACAGCCACAGGGTGTTCATGATGGCCCCTCAGAGCTGGTTAAACCAGTTGGCGAAGTTGACGTACCAAACACCCGGAGGCCAGATCGGGTCACCGAACACTGGTATGTCGAACACATTGCCGATCATGACTGTCTCCTGGTCCTCCCGACCTGCCTGACTATCGCTGACGGAGTGACCGCCGTTACTCCCCGAGGGCTGAGAGATGCCCCAACCCGAAGGACAACGCATGACACACAACTGGGGCTCAGGCGACCCCCGAACCAGCACCGCCGCATGGCGCAGACTCCGCCGAACCATCCTCGAACGCGACAACAAAACCTGCACCACATGCGGACAACCAGCCACCGAGGTAGACCACATCCGCAACACCAAAGCCGGTGGCACCGACCACCCAGACAACCGGACCAGCACATGCCGCACCCAGGCGAGTCTCAAGGAGCGCTGTTGCCGGTGCCCCTTTCAGAGGTTGCCGCTCACTCTCAACAAGACCCTCTCGCCACAACCTGCGGAGAGTATCGACGCGTTCTGCCGAGTGTCCGTGATCGGTGGGGCTTCTCCCGTTCGCGGGCCGCCCGCGACTGGGTGCGTTCGGTTCGTCCATTCGGTCAGAGCGCGGGCGATCCAGCATCGCGCTACCGCGGAGTCCGCCGCACAGGCGGCGAGGGACTCGAATGCCAGCGCTATCGCGACTGTGAACTCGGGGTGCGTTTCGTCGATGCATTCGAGTGCGATGTCGTTCGCCGCCGAAAGTGCCAGATAGGTGGCCTCTGAACTGGTTACGGCCGAGCTGTGGGCCAATCTCTCCGTGGCCTCGTACGCCGCGCGCCACGCATCGGGGCTGAGCGCCTTCGTTTCCGATGTTCGGCACATACCGGCGACGCGCTCAAGTGCGTGGAATACATCATCGCCGGCGGCCTGGAGCCTGCCGGTCAAGCCCCAGCCTGAGTCGAGCACGTCGGCGAACCAGCACCAGCGAGCGAACTCGTGCGCGTCTTCGAGCGCGAGTTCAACGGTTCCGGACGCCAGCTGCATCACTGCATCGGCGACCGACATCTCGTTGAGAGCGGAAGAAAATGACTCATGCATGATCGTTTCCCGTCTCCGTGTCCCGCGAGTGGGACGTGAGGATCAAGCGCAGGGTTGAAACCTGTTGTGGTAATTGCCAAACGCCGCACTGCGGAGCGTGCACGACCGAGTCCCACCGAGGTCAGAGCGTTGTCAACCAGCACTCGACGGCGCGCATGGCAGCGTCGGTTGGATCGGCGAGGTCGACCGCAGTGGTGAGGTTGCCCCTCGGGAGTGGACACCGGATTTCATGCGGCGACTGACAGCGTAGACGACGCGATGAGTCGTTGT
>NZ_WXYH01000389.1:739059-740989 GCF_009872365.1 Rhodococcus sp. T7 | reverse complement strand
CGTGCCCCTCCTTACGTTTGTGTGGGCAGTTTTACCTCGATTCCGCCGAGATTGAGATAGATCATCGCCGTGAGTGATTTTGCTGAATGATGACCGTAACCGCGGGCATTGATCAGTCTGATCTTCGAGTTGATCCCCTCGATAAGGGCATTGGATATCCCCAACTCGATTGCTGCACAGATTTGCTCGGATTTCTTGTCGATCATCCGGGCCAGTTGTACGAACGCGTTGATCCCGCAGGACTGCGCTTCTTCGATCCACCGCCGTAGATACCGTGCAGCGTTCTGGGGCGCGATCTTGCGGTAGAGATCGCGGAACTGCTCCTTCAGACGCCACGCTGTCCCGACCTCGGTATCGGCTGCGGTCACCGTCCGCAGCAACGACTTGTGTTTCTTGGTGAGCCGATTCTGACCGAGCCGCAACACTGTGCGAGCTTTACGCCATTCCGGGGCTTGCATCGACAAGGTCCGGCGAACAGACGCCGCGTCGGAGAACACACGATCCAAGGCTCGGTTCACCCACTGCATCACATGAAAGGGGTCCATACACTGACGAGCCTGCGGGACGTGATCCTCTGCGGCGGCACGGAAGGCGGGAGAGCCGTCCATCGACACCACCTGCACCTTGTCGCGCTCTTTCGCCGACTGCTGCTCGAAGAACTCCGAAAACGAGTCTCGGCCCCGGCCCTCGGTGATGTAGACGACCTTGCCGGTGTCGTGATCGCCGACGATGGTGAGGTACTTGTGCGGATGTCGGTAGCAGATTTCGTCGACTCCGATTCGATACAAATTCTCGAGCCTGCGCGAGTCGATCAACGCATCGACTGCCCGCGTGACGATGGAGGTGACCGTCCGCCATGCACAGCGCATCAAGGTCGACACCGAGGTCCGATCGGTGCGGGTGACCAACCACAGCACCATGTCCTCGAAGTCGCGTGTATGCCGTGCTGTCGGACGCGCCCACGGAATGTCCTCGGTCCGGACGCCGCAGGTCGGGCACTCGATCCGTCGGATCGGATACTTCAACCACACCTTGTGGCGGCCGAAGTCGAGATGGCGCCAGCGCCGCGGCGCGTGGTCGTAGGCCGCGGCGCTCGTGTAGCCGCATGGGCACTTCACACGGCGTGCTGCGAGCCTGACGGTGACCTCGACGGAGTCGTCTGTGATCGACACATCCGACACCGATGCACCGGGGATTTGAAGCAGACGGTTAAATGCAGTACTGACGCGCACGTGTAGCGGTCCTCCGGGTTGAGGTTGGTGTAGGAACCCCGAAATCTAGAGGCCCAACACGTGCGCGTCCCTCATTTCACCGGCAACTCGCCGAACGCTGCGTCCAACAACACAACCCACCCTGAACAGCAGAAATGACGCCCACACAAACCTCAGGAGCGCCACATGTGTTCTATCTTATCGAAACGCGTCGAACCGCACAAGACTCAAAACAAAGCACACCAAACGCACTCACATGACAGGGGGCGTCAGCACGGACCTCATTGTTCGGACGGCCCGTTCTCCCACTAGCCCACCCCGACACGACACCACGAACCTCCAAAGATGTTGAACAGCTCCGTATCCCATGATGACATCCGCTGCCGCCTCGGGCACCCGGCAGCACGGCTCGAGCGCTGGGCGTAGCACGCGGCATCGCGGGATCCCACCGATACCGTCACCGGCATCCGCGAGAGCTTCGTCGGTCACACCATTCGAGCAAGTTTGGTTCCACCACAATTGAATTCGTCTTAACCAGTACGTCGGAAGTCGCCCAGTGAGGCCGCCGCCTATCCACTCCCCGCCACGATGACGGGGACGGTAGCGGCGACGACGGATGTGCGCACGGCCTTGCCGGCCTAATACTGCAACGGCACTTATGGGAGGTGGCCGCGGCGTCGGTAGTGGGAGGTGCGGGCCTGGTGTTGTCGGCGTCGTCG
>NZ_WXYH01000389.1:737114-739049 GCF_009872365.1 Rhodococcus sp. T7 | reverse complement strand
TGGGAGTGTTCCTGCCACGCTTGGGCGTGCTGCCACTGGTCGGCGATCTCGCCGGGCTGTGCGCGGTTCCACCATTGGTCATCAAATGAGGCACGCAGATACGCTTCGATGCCTGCACGGTCGGTCTCGAGTCGTTGTGCGAGTTCACGGGTGCGTTCGGTGGATTCGCGGCGCGCCTGCTCGAGGTCACGCTCACGGTTGCGAGCCATTTTCTCGGCGATGCGCGAGGCCAGTTGCAGTGCGACCCGCATCATGCCGTTGATTTCCCGGCTTGCCGAGTCGACTTCGGGGCCTTCGGACATGTGGTTCTCCTTACGGTGGTCGAACGATTCGGGGGTTAACGCCCTAGGTCGGTGTCACGCCGTCGTATAGGCGGGTTACGCGCGTCGTCGTTGCTCAGCGAGGTCTGTGCTGTCGGTGTGGACTGGGGCGGGTAGGGGTAGTCGAGGACGTGCGCTGGCGGGCTGCTTGCTTGCAGCTGGTCGATGAGCGGGGGGATCGCCGAATCACTGGAACGGTCACGGGTTATGGCCGTGTCGATGCCGGTCGTGTTGCTCACGGACGATGCGACCGGTTCGCCCCCGTGCATGTCGAGGTGGGCCCTTGTGATCTTGGCCTGGTCGGCGGCGGCGAAGAGAGCCTCCCGTTGTTGAGGTGTGAGGGCGGGGTCTTTGGCGAGGTCATCGACGAGGTCGAGCATCAGTTCCGAACGTCCGTAGAGCAGTTCCATGTTCAGGTCGAGGTCCAGGTTCGGGTCTGTGCGGGCGGCGGTCTCGATTTGGGCTTCGCTGTGCCCGGCCTCGCGGGCCCGGTCTTTCGCGCGGTCGACCTCGCCGGCGAGGTGCCGTTCGAAGGACTCATGCTGTCCGATCTGGGGGGTGTGGACGTTGTGGGCGGACCAGGCGACGTCGCGTAGTTCCGGCGAGAGTGGTTGGTGGACGGGTGAGTGCGGGTTCCTGAGTTCGGAGAGGATCTCGTTGGCATGAATGGTGAGGATCTCCCATGCGCGGGAGTATGAGGACCGCTGTTCGTCGAGCTCAGGGTGGACGTCGTCGATATGTCGAGGGCCAGCCGCGAAGATCACCTGGGTCGCTGCGGTGTCGTCGCGGGTGAGGGACACGTCGACCTGGGATGCGCCGTCGGACCGCGCCGTGCGGACGGCGTCGTAGAGGGCTTCGTACGCGGCGGCCTGCGAGGTGTGCTGGGTGGTGGAGGTGCCATGCGGCAGCCCATGTGTGCCGTTGTTGCGGTAATAGTGGCAGGTGGCGGTGTAAATGCCGTCGTCGTCGTGCATTCCCATGCCGGTTTCCTTTCGCTGGTGCCTAGAGGTTCCGGGTGTCCGGGAACATCCCGGCAGGTGCCGGGTCGGTCGGCAACGGCGCGATGGCGTTGTCCGCGGAGTGATGGCCGTGCGCGGCACTGCACTTGCTGAACGGGCCGTCCGAGGCCATCAGCACCGACATGTGGTGGTCGGCGTGGTCGCGCCACCACACGCTCATTCCGGTGGTGGGGTCGCGGCGGAAGTGTTCCCAGGTGCGCCAGAGCGCTTCGAGTCGGGAGATCGCTTCTTCGTGCCGCCACCACTGTGGGCACCAGCGGATTTCATGGTTGTCGATGACGTCGCGGCGGTAGCCGGGGGCCAGGCGTACCCGGACGAACTCTTCGGTCGACCCGAACACGGTGGTCGGCGGGTTTTCCGCCTCCTGTGCTGCCTGGGCGGCCGCGGCTAGTTGCATCTCCAGCTCGGCCGCGAGCCGCCGCTGGGAGAGCTCCTCGATCCGCTGATAGATTTCCGGTGTGAGGAGCTCGGCGAGTTGGGTTTCGGCGATCACCTTGATCTGCGTACTGAGCAAAGCCCCGGTGACCTTCTCGATCCGGGCGCTCAGTTCATCGGACACTGCGAGGGCTTCGCCTGCACCGTTCCCGCCGGCCGGG
>NZ_WXYH01000389.1:734496-737104 GCF_009872365.1 Rhodococcus sp. T7 | reverse complement strand
GGCTTCTCTGAACTAAGGATTATGGTGCGTTTGTGAGGTTTTCGGACGTTGCGTGTTCGGCACGCCGAGGTTGACGGAGTCGTTGTCCGAGCGCCGGTCGATTTGGGCGAGCTTGTCGTTGGCTCCGGCGAGGCTGATCCGGAGTCCTGCGACTTCGCCGAGCCAGCCTTCGTGTTCGGCTTCGGCGATGCGGGCGATCAGATTGTCTCGGATCTCGACAATGCGTTGCCGTTGGCCGGGTTCCGGCCAGTGCATGCTGCAACGTAGGCAACTGTGCTCGTGGACACATGGTGTTCCGACCGCGCGCCCACAGATTCCTGTGGAGACCTTGCGGCGCTCGAAGTGGCCAAGGAATTCCTGCCATTCGGCATCGGTGGGGACGCGGTATTCTTCGGTGGGCCGCATGGCCCGCCGTCGGGCAAGGAACGCCAGATGAGACTGGATGGCTTCGTCCGGATAGACAGCTTTGTAGCCCATGGTGATGTTGATGTCGCGGTGGCCGGCGATCACCTGGGCGATATGCGGTGGCAGCCCGCTCATGATCGCGTCAGTGATGAACAGCCTTCGGAAATCATGGGGCGTGAATCGCAATGGCTCATCAGTTGACGGGTCGGTAAGTCTGGTGCGGACCAATGCGGCGGCGAGAATGTCGCGAACGACGTCGGGGCTGATCCTGCGGCGCTCGGCGCCGAATCGGCGCTGGAACAACAACGGCGACGGTGGCAGCCATACGCATTCCTGCCAGTCGTAGGAGGCGATCAGTGGGATCTTGCCGGTGTGGTCGCGGACCCGGTGGATGACTGCGCTGAGCACGTCCGCCAATTCCGGCGAGACCAACAGGAGTCTCTCCTCGTCGGTCTTGGATGGGACGATCTGTAGCAGCGGCACCATTTCGTCGGTGGTGGGAAGGCGGTATTGCACAAAGCTGTGGTGCGAGAGTTCCAGCAGCTCCTCGACCCGGATGCCGGTGGCCCGCAGAACTTCAACGATCGCCCAGGCCCAGAAGGCGTGATCTTCTTCGAGTTCGAGGTCGCGTCGCTTGCCGGTGACGGGGTCCTCCGCCCAGACCTTGCCGCGGATGGCTTTGTGGCCGGTGACGGAGCGGATCAGTGTCTGCCCGGCTGCGGTGAACGGCTCCCCAGGCTGGGTATGGCGGGCTGCCTGCAGGAGCATCTCGGTTGCTTTGCGGTGCTCATTGACGGTGCGCACCAGGGTCGGCAGAACGGGTAGCCGTTCCCGGGTGCGGGCATCCATACGGGATTTGCGGTGCCGCTGGAGCTTTCGCCTGTTCGCCTCTTCTTCCTTGATGGGGCAGGGAACCGCCCACTGGGCCCAGCGGCCCGGGTCGTCGACGGCCCACTGGGCCAAGTCCAGGTAGAACGCCCGGATCGGGATCAGGCACTCCCGATAGTTCAGCCGTGGGACGTCGACGGTGACCTTCTCCCCGGTCTTCGCCGTAATCGTCTTCTGTTTGGTGCGCAGTCGTTGTTTCCAGGCGGCGGCGACCTCGTCGGGCAGGCGGAGGCTGTCGATGCCGGGATGGTGGATCTCCAAGTCCTTCCAGAATCGCGCCCCCAACGCGCACGCGAGGCCTTCCATGCTGGAGTAGTCCAGCGACGGCTGACGCTCCCGCAGATAGTCCACCAGCACATCACGGATCGGACGGCAGACGAGGCCGTATCGGTCGATCAGTTCCTCGGGTGTGCGCGGTCCAGCGGTGCCCCGTACCTCCCGCAGCGTCGACGGCGAGTCTGGGCCGACGACACCTGCCGTGCGCAGCAGCCGGTAGAACACGGCGGCGTCCCCGGACACCGATGCCAGCGTGTCGAGTTCGACGTCCAGCAACTCCAGGACGTCCCCGACGGTGACGTCGGCCAGCAGGCCACCCTTGGCCGCGATGATCTCGGCGGCGCGATACAAGGTGTGGCTGTTGGCGATCGAGGAGACGTGGGGATCCGCGTCGCACAGGATCCGCAGCCTGGCGAACCCGTCGGGGTCACGCGTCTGTGCCAGGTGACGCACCAGGCTTCCCGGGCCTGTCGCTTTGGCCACCAGCCAACCCAGCGCGGGGCGCACGAGATCTGCGCTGATCGCCACCAACAACGCCGAGGTCAGCGCTTCCAACCGCCATTCGGCGACCAGGCCGTGCTCCTGCAGCCATCGGGCCGGGATCTTGCGCCATCCCGCGCCTGCGGAGTCGGCTCCGCTGGCAAGCCAGCGCTCCTGCCAGGTCCCGCCCGGCTGGGCCTCCAACCAGTCCAGCAGAAACGTCAACCCTCGGAGGCGGATCTTCTGGGTGTGGGCGTTGTCCACCACAAAAGGTGCGCGGGTCAATCGATCCCACACCGCGTCGCGGCTTTGACCGGTGGCCGGCCAGGTCCCCGGAGAAGGCCGGGCCGGGAAACGAATGCGGGCCGCGTCCCGCCCTGTCGGCGGTCTCCCGGCCAGTAGGCGCGCTTCATCAACTGTGGCGGTCACGACACGCCATTGCCGAACAGGGCGTCCAGCGTCTCCGGCCGGTAGCCGGGCGCCGGGGCCGGGCGGGCCCGCTCAACCGCCCGCCGAGTCTGCTCGGCGTGGTGGGCCAGCACCCGCCGGATCACATCCT
>NZ_WXYH01000389.1:731517-734486 GCF_009872365.1 Rhodococcus sp. T7 | reverse complement strand
CCAGGATGGCCACGCAACTCGGCGGCGATCCGGTCGAAGAATCGTCCCTCGTGCGCGTCGAGGACGTCGATCAGCTCGAGCAGCGAAATCACCCGCTGCGCGTACGCGACACCGAGCGGCACCTGCGTCAGACGCTCACGCCCCTCGACGCCGAACAGGTCCGACACCGGGATCAACACCCCGGCCTTGGCGAGCACCGAGTGCACCTGGGCCTTCAGTCCCGACCGCAACGCGACGAGCTTGGCTCTGTAGCGCACCAGTTCCCGCGTCGGTGGCGGGGCAATCCACGCTTCGGGCAACCGGTTCATCCGCAACAGATCCGCCAGATCCCGGGCGTCGCGTACATCGTTCTTCACCCGCCGGTACCGGAATCCCTTGACACCCAATGGATGCGCAAGGTGCACCGTGGCACCGGCCGCCTGCAGCGTGTCGGCCGCCCAGTACCAGCCATAGGTTGCCTCGAGCACCACCTCCGGATGCTCTCCGGCCTTCTCGAGCTGCAGGGCGAGTGAAGCGGGGTCGTTGACGATTCGCGCCACCGCGAGTTGCTCACCGGAATCGGTTTGCCGGACGATCACCGAGCGTTGCCGGTGTAGATCGATCCCGACGAACTGGTGAGTGGCCGGGGGGAATCGCACCCCCCGGCTCTCGCAGAACCGGACGTGAACCTTTCGACTCATCCGGCTCCCATTGCCCAGCCATCAGGACGGGCGCCGAGCCGCCAGTGCGCGAACAGGCGGGGAGATCGCCTAGCGATCTCCGCCAACCACGCCATCGCACGTCGTTCTCGGCGTTTGAGCCGTTTGGATTTCCGGCAGGCCCACCGCATCAGGTGTCGGTTGAGCCTACGGAGGAAGTAGAGCAACCGGGACTTGTAGAAGCGCCCGTAATAGTTGATCCACCCCTGCACGATGTTGTTGAACATGCGTGCGAGGTCATCGAGGGACTTGTCACTGCGCCGGGCCAGGTGCCAGGAACGGATCACCCCGCCCATCGCCTTCATCGCATCCGTGCTGACCGCAGGTAAGAACGACACAAACCCGGGTGTAGGTCCGGTGATCGTCGGAGGTGAGCAGGCCCGATCCGGTGCCGGCGGCCGCGGTGATCGCCTCGTGCAGTTCCGCGGCGGCCAGGACCCGGGTCCCGAGGTCCCACATGGCCGCCCGCAGGTCCAGGTCGGTGAACAGCCCCACCCCGAACGGGCGGGAGGCCTTGATCTGCTCGACGGCCAGGACGGCGTCACTCATCAGGTGCCGCAACTCGTCCGGGGCCCGCTGCAGTTGGGCTCCGGTGATCCCGGCCGGCTGATGTGTCCGGAGGTGGCGGCCGGCGACGTGCAGACCGCCGATCGCCCCGCCGGTCAGCAACAGCGTGAGCAGCAGCGTCGTCCCGGCCACCGGTACGACGCCGAGGAAGTCCTCGACCACCTTCTCCGACCGTGCCGGGTCGACGGTCCCCACACGAAATGCAGCAGGGCCGCTCCCACGCCCCGACCACCAGTGCCAGCGTGGTGACCATCGCCGAAATCACCCCGATAGCGGTGACCCCGCCGAGGGCGGCCACGACACCACCGGACAGGTGCGCACGGCGCGGCTCGCACCGATGGAGAACGACAGTGCCCCAGTGCACGTCTGACTGCTCGGTGGTGGCCTTCGCCTCGGTCATGCCCTATCCCCCATCGCTTCCGACGAGGAGCATCGCCTCGCCCGGCATCGTCCCCGGTACCAGATACGCAACGGTCAGCATTCTTTCCTCCCCTCTTCTGACCACAGATGTCGTGCGTGCCGGAACCTGTCGCGTGCCACCCAAATGATTCGTCTCATGCCGACCTCGGATGCGACTGCGCCGCACCGATCGCGGCCATACCCAGTGCGGCGATACGAGCGAGGCGCTGCTGCTGTTCACCGATCCCACGGCTGCCCACGAGCGGCGTCCGGGCGCCCGGCCACACCGCGGCGGCGATGCGACTGTAGTCGCGTCCGGCGAGGACGATCACGTCCTCGGCATCTAGGAGACCGTGCTCGGCGGCCTGGGCGTGAACGGTGTCGGCGGTGACCGAACCCGGCTCCCCCAACCGCATCTCTTACGGGGCGATCACGGTGTCGAGCGGTGACACCAGAGGAATCGAACCGATGGAACCCGCGCATACTCCGGTTGCCGACCGCGGCGGTCGCGAGGGTTTTCGGCATGATCGTGTCGAAGCCGGACGAGTGCACGATGGCAGGGGACCGTCGTTGTCATCGAGGACCCACTCGCTCGGGCCCGGACGTCGTCGGGCACCGATCCCGACGGTGCCGCAGCGACGAACCGCAGGCTTGCAGTCCCGAGGGCGACGACCTGCCCCGCTCGGATCAAGCATCTGGCCGGCCGCCGCGAGACCACCGCCCGGGTCGATGGCGACGACATCGCTTTCCGCCCGCAGAATCGATCCGTCGAGGGGCGGGTTACCAGAGAAGTCCAGGTGCAGTTCCGTCGTGACGGCCCAGTGTCCGGCCCGCTCAGACTCCGCGTTGCGACTTGGCGGCTTCGCTGGCGGCCTTGCTCTTTTCCCGGGCGGTGGCCCAGTCCTCGCCGGTCATCGATGTCAGGCCGGCGAAAGTGCCGGGGCCGGCGAGCATCTGACCGCCGTCCATGGCGATGGTCTGGCCGGTGAGGTAGTCGCAGGCATCCGACAGCAGGAAAATGGTGAGGTTGGCCAGTTCCTCCATCGTGCCCATCCGGCCCATCGGCACCTGGTCGGCCTGGGTCGCGCCGACGGCACTCTTCTCGGTCGGGTTGAGCATCTCCCACGCGTAGTCCGTCGGGATGGGTCCCGGGGCCAGGGCGTTGAGGCGGATCCCGTAGCGCGCCCATTCGACGGCGAGCGACATCGTCATCGAGTGCACGGCGGCCTTCGCCATCGCGGACGGGACGACGAACGCGGATCCGCTCCAGACCCAGGTGGTGAGCGTCGACAGAACGACGCCCTT
>NZ_WXYH01000389.1:728502-731507 GCF_009872365.1 Rhodococcus sp. T7 | reverse complement strand
TGGCGTCCCACCTCGACATCCCTCCTGGCTCTCCTAGAACCATTGTCCGGGGTGTCCACTCAAAGGGTGCAGCCTCACGACGGCGGGCACATGACGATCGGCCAATGGGCCGGGATGCCGGCATAAACGACCACATGGTCGCGGTCCGGCAGAACCTCGCCCTCATAGTCGATCTGGTCGAGGGCCTCGTGGACGGCGAAGCCGCGGCCGCGGCCGCGGCCAGTGGCGGCGGTGGCGTGCGAGAGCAGAGTGTCCTTCGCCGGGCTGCGGACCGACTTCCCGACCCGTTCGGCGATGACCAGAGCACATGCCACAGGGCGGCGGCGATCCCGAGGAAAGGGACGGCGATCACGGTGAGCGCGTATCCGGCGATGGTCCACGCCGAAGACTTTTGGGTGCGGTCGACCAGCGGCCCGGAGACCAGCCGCAGCATTGGCGCGCAGCCTCACCGACTCCGGTGACGATACCGACGACGAACGCGGTCGCACCCAACGACGCCAGCAGGGGGCCGGTGATCGACAGGGCACCCTCGTATCCGACGTCCGTGAGCAGGCTGATCGTGCCGAACGCGAACACGACCCGCAAAGCACCCATCGGCCGGCGCACCCTCCCGGCAATGCCCACCGTTCGGACGGGTTTCGGGACCGGCGCGTGGGACCCGCGCCGGGCGTTGGAGGACCTGTCCGCGGGCTCGGACGGCGTCATTCACGCTCCTGGCGGTACGGGGACGAGCAGGACTGGGCGGTGGGCGTGGTGGACCAGTTTTGAGGACACTGATTCACCGAGGAACCGTTCCATCAGCGACATCGCCCCGCCGCGGGAGGTGCCGATGATGATCATCAGGGCGTCGTTCGCTTCGGCGATGGTGGTCAGCAGCTGTGCCGGGTTGCCCTCGCGGGAGTAATAGGCCCAGTTGCCGGGCAGGGCCGCCAGCATGGCGCTCGCCTCGGTGCGCTCTTGCTCGACGGCGTCGGCGAAGCGCTGCTCCCAGTCGTCGCGGTCCGGTTCGATCGGGATGTCGTCGATGTCGACGATGTGCGCGACGTGCACGAACGCGGTCAGGCGGCCGGCGAGGTCCATCGCGTAGGTCAGGGCGGCGTGGCTCGCCGGGTGCCGGTCGAAGCCGACCACCAGATGACACACCGCCGGGGTGGGCGCCGGCGGGCCGTCGACGCGCAGCGGGGTCCGCCAGTCCCGCAGCGTCTCTCGGGGGGCGGGGTGGTTGTGGTTGTTTTGGGTCATTGTGTTCTCCTCACACCCTCGCTTCTAGATCCCGGCCAAGGCCAGACCCGCCGCGCCGGCGGCGAGGGTCACCAGCAGGGTGCCGACCGCGTTGGTGACACCGGCTGCATACCGTCCGCGGTGGATCAGCCGCACGGTCTCGAAACTTGCGGTGCTGAAGGTGGTGTACCCACCGCAGAACCCGACACCCACAATCAACTGCACCTCGCGCGGAACACCGTGAAAAAGGACCAGGCCAACCACGAACCCGAGCAGCAAAGACCCGGTCACGTTGATCGCCGCCGTCGCCCACGGAAACTCAACGCTGCGGCGGTGTTTGATCGCCCCATCCACAACGAACCGGGCGATCGCCCCCACACTGCCGGCGCACGCGATCCACCACACCATCACCGTTGCTCCTCCCGCCGCGACCGCACCTGCTCCCCGACCGCGATCCCCGCGATGGTGGCCACCATGCCCGCGAGCACCGTTCCGGCCGCATAACTTCCCGCCGCCCACCACTGATGGCCGCGCAGGAGCAGGTCGGCATCCACCGCGAGGGTGCTGTAGGTGGTGAACGAGCCCAGCACCCCGGTGCCCACACCCAGGCGCACCCGCTGACGCCACGCCGTGTCCGGGCCGAGCCGGGTCAACGCTTCGAGCACCAGCCCGAGCAGGAACGCACCGGCCACGTTGATCACGAATGTGGTCACCGGCCATCCACCCGCGGCCTGGGGGAACCACACACCGAGCTGATAGCGAAGCGGGGCCCCGAGCAAGCCCCCACCACCGACCGCCGCGATCGCCGCCGGGCGAACATGCAACGGGCCGGGGGTACGGGGTGCGGTATCGGGATCGACCGGCAAAGTGGGATTCGGGTCGCGGCGACCGTCCACGGGCACACTCCTTCCACGAAAGGGAAAAGGAGCCATCAGCCTCGGGTGAGGCGGTTCAGACGACCCCTCGCAGGGTGTCGTGGCGGAGATCCATCGCCGAACAGGATCATAACCGCCGTCTGGCATCGGACGTAGACCTCCGTCGGTCCGCTCAGGAGAACCAACACGGGAGAGCCTCACCACGGCGGCGGGGCGGCGAGCTGCCGGGTCAGGGTGCGCTCGCTCACGAGGAACTCGCCGTGGGCGTTCGCTCCGCTACCGTGGCGTCGTGACTTCCACTGTGGACGTACTGGCCTACATTCCGAGTCCGCCTCAAGGTGTCTGGTATGTCGGACCGGTGGCCCTGCGCGCGTACGCGCTGTTCATCATCGTCGGGATCGTCGTCGCGATCGTGTGGGGTGACCGTCGCTGGGTCGCCCGCGGCGGCGAGAAGGGCACGGTCCTCGACATCGCCATCTGGGCGGTGCCGTTCGGCCTGATCGGCGGCCGTCTCTACCACGTGATGACCGACTGGCCGACGTACTTCGGGGAAGGCGGCGACCCCGTCGACGCCCTGAAGGTGTGGCAGGGCGGTCTCGGCATCTGGGGTGCCGTGGCGCTCGGCGGTGTCGGAGCCTGGATCGGTTGTCGTCGCCGCGGCATCCCGCTGCCTGCGCTCGGCGATGCGGTCGCGCCCGCGATCCTGCTGGCGCAGGCGATCGGCCGGCTCGGAAACTACTTCAATCAGGAACTCTACGGTCGCGAGACCGACGTGCCGTGGGGGCTCGAGATCTTCGAGCGGCGCAACGACCTGGGCCAGGTGTCACCGCAGCTGATCGACGGGGTGTCCACCGGCGAGGTCGCGTTCGTGGTGCATCCGACGTTCCTGTACGAGGCGCTGTGGAACGT
>NZ_WXYH01000389.1:653692-728492 GCF_009872365.1 Rhodococcus sp. T7 | reverse complement strand
TCCTTCGAGCGGCCGCTCAGGTAGAGGTAGTTGTCGGCGTCGAGGCGTCCGAGGTCGCCGGTGTGCAGCCACCCGTCGGTGTCGACGAGGGAGTCCAGGTCGGGGTCGACGTACCCGCTCATCAGGCCGGGGCAGTGGACCAGGATTTCGCCGTTGCCGTCGGCGTCGGGGCCGGCGATGGTCACCTCGATCGGCGGGAGCAGTTTCCCGACGCAGCCCGGGCGTTCGGAGATCTCGCGGGAGGTGCCCATCGCGAGGAGGCCACCGGCCTCGGTCAGCCCGTACATCGACCCGGCCCCGCCACCCTTGAGGTTCGGGAACCCTTCCTGCACGGTGCGCCGGAAGGCGGGGGTGGACGCGGACCCGCCGAGCGGGATCGACCGGACACTGGAGGTGTCCGCGGCGGCGAAGTTGTCGTGTTCCATCACGCGGGTGACCATCGCGGGCACCGCACCCCAGGTCGTCACCTGCTCGCGTTCGATGAGGCGCAGGACCTCCGCGGGATCGAACCGGCCGTCCTGATACACCATGCGGGCCCCGGTGACCAGCGCCGCGGTCATCACCTGCACGCCGGCGAGGTGGAACAGCGGCACGGTCACCAGGTTGACGCTGCCGGAACCGTGGCGGTCGAGCTCGCCGGGCAGGCGGTGGGTGGCCAGCAGCAGGTTGTGGATGTTGCCGACCACCGAGCGCTGGGACAGCAGCACACCCTTGGCCGCCCCGGTGCTGCCGGAGGTGAACAGCACCAGCGCGGGGTCGTCCTCGGCGACGTCGGGCAGCGGCAGGTCGGGTGCGGTGTCGCCGTGCAGCAGCGCACCGAGGTCGGCGACACCGACCCCGGTGATGCCGGCGGGAACCCGGTCCGCGGTGTCCTCGTCGTGGACGATCACCACCGGGCGGACGGTGTCGAGGGCCCCGTGCAGTTCCGCCGCGCTCCACCAGGCGTTGCACAGGTCCACCACGGCGCCGAGGCAGTGCGCGGCCCAGAACGCCATCGTGCATTCGGCGTGGTTGCGGGCGAACAGGGCGACGTGATCACCCTTGCCGACGCCCAGGGTCCGGAAGTGTCCGGCGATCCGGGCCACCGCCCGTTCGTGTTCGGTGAAGCTCAGCCGGCGCTCACCCTGCACGACGTGGGTCCGGTCGCCCCAGTGGCGGGCGTCGAGCAACAGTTGCGCGACGGCGGTGCGCCGGTGGCGGTAGACCCGGCACGGGCGGCCGTGCACGATGTCGTCGGTGGTCTCCCGGCTCCACCGGAAACCGTCGGCGGTGGGGTCGGTGTGGTCGTCCACTGTGGTCGAGGGTGTGTTCATCAGGTGTGGTCCGTTTCGTGCGGTTGCGCAGGGGGCGGGAGGCTCAGGCGGGAGGTGCGGGCAGGGTGTCGGGGGCGGGTGCCGCGAACTGCGGGGCACGGCGTTCGGCCATGGCGGCGACGCCTTCCTTGAAATCGGGCTGCCGCATGAACTGCTCGATGAGAGCTTTCGAATCCTCCACGGCGGTGCCGACGTTCGAGTGCAGGAGCTCGGCGTAGATCTGGCGTTTGGCGCCCGTCGCCGAGGCCGGGGACACCTGGGTGGCGATGTAGTCGGCGACCTCGTAGACCGTGCCCAGGAAGTGCTCGTCCCGCGGGTGCACGCCGTTGAGGAAACCCATCCGCAGGAGTTCTTCGGAGCGCAGGATGCGTCCGGTGATGAGGATGTCGGCGGCGTTCGCCAATCCGACGATGCGGGGCAGCAGCCAGGCCAGACCGTACTCGGCGGGCAGTCCCAGGCGCGGGGTCGCGGTGGTGAACTTGGCGCCCTCGACGGCGTAGCGGAGGTCGCAGTACCCGGCCAGGGCGACCGCGATACCGGCGCACGGTCCGTTGATGGCGGCGATCAGCGGGACGCGCAGGCCCCACATCCACACCAGGTCGTGGTCGAACTCGGGGTTGACCCCGTGGCCGGGGCGGGCGAAGTCGGGCTTGTTGACGGTGTCGGCATACTTTTCCTCGGTCTCGGTGTAGAAGTCGAGCGCCTTGGCGTCGGCGCCGACGCAGAACTGGTCGCCACCGCCGGTCAGGACCACGACCCGGACGGTGGGATCGGCGTCGAGGGTTGCCATCGTCCAGCGCAGTTCCGCATTCATGCGGGAGGTCCAGGAGTTGCCGCGGCCGGGCCGGTCGAGCCACACCGTGGCGACGCCGTTGTCGCGGATTTCGTAGCGGGTGACCTTCAGATCCATGATGATTCCCTCTCGCGGGTGGAAGTGGCCGACCATGAACTGGTCAGACCCTGGTGTGTGTTGCCGGCGCTCGGTGTCCAATGTGTTCGAGCAAGGTGCGCAGGCTGTGCAGCGCATCACCGATCGGCACCTCGGCACCGAAGCGCAGGGTGAACTCGGTGAGCAGATCCATCAGCGAACGCATCATCGTCGCGATGATCGGGTTCTGAGTGGCTCCGCCTATGAGGCAATGAAATTCGATGATCGTCCGAGGCCACCTCGGCTGGACTTGCCGAACTGTGTTCACCCCGGGACGAGTACTGCTTTCACGATTTTTCCGGACTCGGCGTCGTCGATGGCTTGGTTGATCTCGTCGAGGGAGTACGTGGTGATCAGCCGGTCCGCCGGAAATCGGCCCTGCCGGTGGAGGTCGAGCAGAACAGGGATGAACTTGTCAGGCCGGGTGTCACCCATCGCCACGCCTGTGATGGTGCGGCCGGTGGAAAGAAGGCGTGTCATATCTGTCGAAAGCGCTGTTCCCCTGGGGCCTACACCGAGAATTGCGCAGGTCCCGGTGGGAGCCAGACAGTCGATTGCCTGTGCTGCCACCGCTGGTACCGCGCTCGTCTCCACGCTGTAGTTCACACCCGACGGCGCGACAGCGCGGAGGGCCTGCGTGACGTCTCTTCCAGCCGAGGCGTCGATAGTGTGTGTAGCACCTAGTTCCTGCGCCAAGTCCAGCCGAGAAGGATGGACATCGACAGCGATGATGGTGGTACACCCGACGACCTTGGCTGCCATGACAGCCGCTAGTCCCACAGCTCCGGCACCGAAGACGGCGATGCTGGACCCCACTGGTGGAGCCAGTCTGTTCATGACGGTTCCGGCGCCTGTTTGCAGTCCGCACGCCAGCGGGCCTGCCACAATGAGGTCCGCGTCCGCGCCGACCTTGACCACATTGCGTTCGGTCGCAATCGCATGAGAGGCGAAGGACGACTGCGCGAAGAAGAATCCGTGGACAGAACCGTCTCCGTGTAGAGCATTGGTCCCGTCCGGTCTGCTCCCGCCCGTCGTCCACGTCGCGTGGTCGACGCAGTAGGCCGGGTGCCCGCTTGCGCAGTAGTGGCATTCGCCGCAGTGCCAGTAGGTCATTACGACGTGATCCCCGGGGGCGACCTTGGTGACCGATTTGCCCACGGCGCGGACGATGCCGGCACCCTCATGTCCGAGGACGATCGGCAACGGCACAGGCATCCACTGGTTTCGGACTGCGACATCGGTGTGGCAGAGCCCGACGGCCGACACCTCGACGAGTACCTCATCGGATCGTGGGTCGTCGAGCGTCAGGTCCTCGAGGGATAGCGGTGCCTCCTTCTCTCTCGCCACGGCGGCACGGATCCGCAACATGCTTACTCCTTCCGATGAGGGGCAGAACCTGAAGTGTGGCCGACCTACTGCTTGTGTAGCCAGTGGTCGCTCGCGTAGATGGACTTGTACTCGGTGTACGCCTCCAGTGCTTCGGGGCCGAGCTCGCGGCCGAGGCCGCTGTCCTTCATCCCACCGAACGGCGCGCCGGGGTCGAGGGTGTAGTAGTTGATCCCGAACGAGCCAGTCCGTACGCGTCGAGCGATCTCGAGCCCGCGAGTCTCGTCTTGTGTCCAGACCGAGCCGCCCAGTCCGTAGTTGCTGTCGTTGGCGATCCGGACTGCGTCGTCGTCTCCGTCATAGGGGATCACGACGATGACGGGGCCGAAGACTTCCTCCCGGGCGATGGGATCCGAGTTCGAGACACCGGCAAACACGGTCGGTTCGACGAACCACCCACGCTCCTGATCAGCTGGCCTGCCGCCCCCCGTCACGAGCACGGCTCCTCCCGAACGCGCACCATCGATGTGGGCCAGCACCCGCGAGCGGTGCACGGCACTCACCATCGGACCGCAGGTCACCGTTGGATCCAACGGATTTCCGATCACGAGGTTGCGCGCATGGTCGGCGACAGCATCGACGATTTCGTCATATCGACTGCGCGGAGCGAGGATTCGGGATTGCAGCGCGCAAATTTGGCCGTTGTTGCGGAAACTCGAATCCGGCAGGCCGGCGACGAAGACATCCAGGTCGGCGTCGTCAAGGACGATCGATGCCGATTTGCCTCCGAGTTCCAATGTGCACGGTCGGATCAACCGACCGCACTCGGCACCGATTGCTCGCCCCGCCACCGTGGAACCAGTGAACGCAATCTTGTCGACGGAAGGGTGTGAGACGAGTGCAGCACCGGCATCGCGATCGCCCGGCACAATGTTGAGTACCCCACCGGGAATACCGGCCGCGCTCGCCGCTTCCCCGAACACGAAGGCATCCAGCGAGGTTTCGGGTGAGGGCTTGAGGACGACAGTGCACCCCATGGCGAGTGCGGGCGCGATCTTCATGACCGCCAGCGTCTGCGGAGAATTCCACGGCGTGATCGCACCCACCACACCAACCGGCTCGCGGCGGACGATGGTCGAACCCCGCTGACTGGCCCGGACGTCCTCGATCTCCGCGTCCGCCACCAAGTTGGCGTACATCCGAAGCGTCGCCGCAGGTGCGGATCCATTGGCCACCCGCGAGAGCGTGATCGGCATACCGTTCTCTCGGCTGACCAGGGTGGCAGTGTCGTCTGCGCGTGCCTCGAGTTCGTCGGCGAAGCCGAGCAGCAGCGAGGCGCGTTCGGTCGCACCCATGCGACCCCAGGGGCCGTCGTCCAGAGCGTGTCGTGCCGACTCCACCGCCCGCCCGATGTCACGGCGGTTTCCCAGGGGAGCCCAGCCGATCGACTCCTCGGTGGCGGCCTCGATCACCTCCACCGAATCCGTGCTGTCGGTCGGCACCCACTGGCCGTCGACATAGAGGGACTTGTGCTCGATCACCGGTAACCCTCCAGCAGCGCGCCGATCGGCATCGCGTCGTCCCGGGTGAATCCAGCCTGACGGAACCAGGAGGACTCGCGTTCGACCTGCCGCGCGGCGAGACTCGCCATGAGAGCAGTGGCGGATGAATCTCCTCCGGCGCGCCGGCCGCTCAGTTGCTGATAGAGCTGCTCGGTGAGCACCTTCATCCGCCGCGTCTTTTCGGTGATCACGTGAAGCGGTGTTGCTGCCTCCGTGGCACTTGGTCCGTCCTCGTTCAGGATGTCGATGACCTCGCGCTCGTCCGACGCGATCATCTGGGCGAACTCAGTAAGGGTCGTCCGGTAGTCCTGATACTCGACCACCGCGTATCGATATTCGTGTTCGTGGCATTCGATCAGGGACCCGAGGGTGGCATCGATCAAGAGAACCTGCTCGTGGGCGAAATGTGCGCTTTCGGGCAGTGCGGGTACGACGGTCTCGGTGAGCCGGCGTCGAATCGCTTCAAGTTGCTGAGTAACGGTCGGAATCATGCGGAAACTCCAGATACGAGTCGGTTGAGTTCTTTCGAGAAGTACGCGCCCAGGCCCGGATAGATGAAGTTGTACATGACATCGAGCTGGGTCATCCTGAGGTCTGCATTGCGTGGGGCCGTTCCGATCAGCGAGATCACTGACCAGTAGAGGGCATAGACCATGTAGTAGTTCAGGCGATCTCGGTCGACTGTGAGCCCCGAGATCCGCTCGTAGTCTGCAATGAATTGCTCTGTTTCAACCAGACCTGAATTGAGGAACTCTCCTGATTCCCCCGCCGAACCCCATGCGGGGAGCATGGCGTATGCAAGATCGGAATGGCGGTCACCTAGATAGCAGAGTTCCCAGTCGATTACGGACTTGATCTCGCCGCTGTGTTCGTCGAAGAGGAAGTTCCCGTTTCGGTAGTCACCGTGCAGCAACGACACTCGATCGACAGGTGGCCGATTCCGCCAGAGCCACTCCCGAGTAAGTGTGATCGTCGGATGGGGTTCGAAGGAATCCTCGTCCCATGCCCGGTCCCAGAAGGTCAACCGCCAGTCCAGTGCTTGGGTTGTCTGGGCCCTCGGAATGTCGAATCCCTCGAGGTCCGCTTCGGACCAGTCGTAGGCGTGCAGGTGGGCGAGGTGTTCAACGAACTGGGGCGCGAGCAATTTCTGCAGCCTCGGGCCGTACACCGTCCCTAGCCCGGTGGCCAGGGGCACGGCATCGGTTGGTGCAGAAACGCCCTCGACGAAGCTGGTGATCATCGCGGGTGAGCCGAAGTCGTCCGAGCCCGGGGATATCCAGTGTGCCGTCGGAACCGGCAGCGCCGACTTCACGGCGTTCAGCATGGAGAACTCACGCTGGACATTCGTCTCACAGCAAGCGCCGTGGGACTTGATCCGGAGTACGAGACGCTCGGATCCTCCGCCACGGGACAGGCGGAACGAGTAGCACTCGTTGGCACCGCCACCGGACAACTGAACGACGTCGGTGACTTCGAACTCCTCATCGAGGCGGTTGCGGAGGAAACGAGTAATTCGTACCTCGGCCTCTTCGGGGGTGATCCCGGCCCGACTTCGTGGGCCCAGGGTGCGGCGGCGCGCCCGAGCGTCGAGTAACTCGTGCAGGTTTCTTTCGATTGCATCGGCACCGGGCGCGTCGTTGCCGTAGCGAAGACCCGTCGGCGGTTCGGTCGTGAGTTTCACAGAATTTCTCCTCATTGGTATGAAAGGGGCGAGGTCAGACTTCGTCCAAGCTCCGGTTCGAAGTATTCATTCCGAAGAATCCCATCGTGATCGCGAATATCAGAGCGCAGACCGCCATGTAGGCGAAGACGGGGGCGAATCCGAAGCCGTTGTAGATACCGGCTACGAGAAATCCCTGCGCTAGTCCGGCAACGCGCCCCATCCCGTTTCCAATCCCCGCACCCAGGCCGCGAAGATTGGTCGGGAAAATTTCCGGCGCATAGGTATAGAGAACCGACAGTGCGACGTATGAGAACGCGGTCAACAGAAACCCTGAGATGACAATCAGGGTCAGATTGTCCACGACAGCGAAGACAAGAAGGAATACCGCGACAAGCACCATGCTGATCGCGCCCACCCGGCGGCGTTCAAATTTGTCGATGATGGGGTACGCCAAGAAGGAACCGGGGACGCTTGCCAGCGACACCATGAACGCTATGTGCAGGGCTTGCGTTTGAGCGAGCCCGCGCTCGACGAGGAGGGTCGCTACCCATCCGTTGAAGCCGTAGTTGATCAAGATGAAGCAGATCATGCAGACGGAGAGAACGATCAGACGACCAAGATACTTACGAGAGAACAACTCCGACACCCGGCCGGTCGGAACCGGTTCAGCTACGACAACATCGGGGAGCTCTCCTCCGGTCTTGCGGCGCGCCTCGTCCTCGAGCTTGGCGATCAGCGTCTCGGCTTCGGCCTTTCGTCCGTTATCGATCTGCCATCGCACCGACTCGGGGAGGATGCGCATGCCGATCAGGCTTCCGATGATTCCCAGGCCTCCGACAACGAATACCCACCGCCACATGCCGGGGCCCATTGCTATGACGATGCTGGAAATTCCTGCGACTGCCGGAATTCCTATACAGCCGAAACCGAGGAGGAGGGCTTGATAGCGACCCCGCAGATGCTTCGGGTACATTTCGCTGACAAATACAAGCAATACTCCGGTCATCGCCTGGAGGCCCACTCCCGTGAGGACTCGGAAGGCACCGAGAAAAATTACATTTGGCGAGAGGGCCGCCGCCAAGGAGAAAACCGAGTAGAAGACTACAGCCGATAGTATTATTTTCCGCCGACCCAGCCGGTCGGCCAGTCTTCCTCCTAGCACTGCACCGATCATCATTCCTACAAAGGTGACAGACGAGAGAAGCCCGATTGTGGAGATGGATAGTCCCCATTCGGCCCGTAGTGCCGGCGCCGTGTAGCCGAGCATTGCGGCGTCCAGTGTGTCGAAGAAGAAGAAGAAGGCAAGGAGAACCATCCACTTTTTGTGTGTGGCGGTCGCGAGCGGAAGTCGATCAATTCGGGCTTTGAGAATGGCGGTCGAGTCTTGCTGCCAGGAGGTCGAAGTAGTCATAGCGCCTTCATGCATCCTTATCCGGGTCCGATCTGGGGTGATCCGTTCCTCGGGTCCTCCTGACGAGGTCCCGGTTGTTCAGCGACATTTGCAGGCCCTGAACGTCACTTGACTGAGTAGTGGCCTTCCCGTTGCGCGAAGGCGTTCTTGGTGCCGCTCCGACGGCGCTCTCGTAGGAAGTTGAATTCGTCCTCTTCGAACCTGAGATTCGTGCCCAGGGTGTGACCGGCATACCCGCGCGCGAACTGTTCACTTCCGCCCAGACTCTCCATCGCCTGCTGCCACATGGCCCGTCCGGTCACCAAGGCATCTCTGGGATGCTGGGCGATCCGCTCGGCCCATGCTTGGACGGTGCCCTCGAGGTCGGCCTCCGGCACCGACCGGTTCACCGTCCCGAATCGCTCCGCATCTTGGCCATCGAATTCGTCTCCGAGCAGAAGGATCTCGCGGGCCCGCTTCGGACCATACTTCAGGATCTGGGTGTTCAGATGCCAGGTGTTTCCGGCCAATCCCAGTCGTTGCTCGGCATGACTGAATCGGGCAGTGTCCGCGGCGATGGCGAGATCGACCAGTTCCACGAGGTACATCCCCGCACCGGTGCACACACCGTGGACCTGCGCGATGACCGGCTTGAGCGAGAAGTGGAACGCCTTGTAGTTCTCCCCCAGTTTGCGATCTCGCGACAGCCGAGAGCGTTGGCTCGGCCGGCGCGGCTTCGATCCGTCAACACCCGGTTCGAGTCCGTAGGACTTGGCGGCGTCGTTGTAGTCGTGTCCGGAGCAGAAGGACCGTCCATTTCCTTTGAGGACGATGACCTTGACGTCGTCGTCGTCCTCCAACTCGTGCAGTTTCTCGACCAGCAGATCGAGATCGGCGAACCGGAGTGCGTTGTGCTTCTCGGGACGGTTCATGACGAGTCGGGCGACCGGCCCCTCGCGCTCCACCAGGATGGCAGTGCTCATCGTTTGGATCCTTTCATCGGCATGTTGGGAGTCGGTTGGATCGAGGTGAGGATCTCCGCCGCCTCGTCAACCATCCGAGGCAGGTATTCCGCGACATCGACAACGTCGGAGATTCCGCTGGCCACCTGCCCCATCAGTACAAGTCCGTTGTCGGTGTCGCCCTCCATTTGGGCTCGACGCATTGCGGCGATCTTCTCGGCCGGGGTGACGGTTCCGGACCGCATCTTCTCCGCGGCCGAGTTGCGCAGCATCCGGCACGGCCCGAAGACGCCGTCGATCAACAGGTCGTCACCTTCCTGTGCTGCGACGAGGGCGTCTCGGTAGGCGGGGTGCCATTCGGTGTTGTCGGTGGTCGCAGCAAATCGGGTACCGAGAGCGACGGCATCGGCGCCGAGACAGAGGGCGGCGGCCAACCCGCGGCCGTCTCGCACGCCGCCGGTGAGCACCACGGGCACATCAACCGCCGCGGCGACGTTCGGAACGAGCACGAAGGTGTGCATACCGCTCGCCGGTGCGTGCCCACCCATCTCCGAACCAGCGGCAATGACGACGTCGACGCCGGCCTCGACGGCCTTCACTGCATGCCGCGTGGCACCCACCTTGTGCTGGTGGACCATGCCCTCCTCGTGGATTCTCGCAGTCAGGCCGGCGGGGAACCCTGCAGAGGTGGTCAGAACGCGCAAGCGGCTTTCGACCCCGGCATCGGCCCGTCGTGCCGCGAACACCGCGTCGAGATAGATGCGCGCAAACGTCGCGATTCCACCGTTACGGTCGTGGCCCACAGGAATGTTCACCGCGAACGGGGCCGAGGTGCGGGTCGCGCAGTCCTCGATGCTGCGGCGCAGTTCGGCCGCGGCGGCGTGAAGGTCGCCGTCCGTTCCGGGCACGCTCACCGTGCCCAGACCGCCCGCGTTCGACACCGCCGCGGCCAGTCTGGTGGTGCTGAAGGGACCCATTCCTTCCTGAATCACCGGATGCCGAATCCCGACCAGATCGGTGTAGCGGTTGGCGAGGGGACCGCGCACGTTGTCGCTCATCATGTGCCTTTCGCATCGATGCCGCCACGGCTGAGGGTGTGATGGCCCGTGCCGGAAGGGTTGAACCGTCCACGCCGCACCATCGCCACCCTGCGTCACTGCCGTTCGCCGATCGCAAATAACTTCGTGACACGAATCATAGTTCCCGTACTATTACGCTTGATGCGTTCGCTGTCAAGAGGGCGTAGACGGACCGCCGATGGACTTACCAACCCGAGGAGACACACAGGTGACGCTGATGGATAGTGAACCCAATTCCGAGGCTGACCAGCTGTCCATTCCAGGCCTACTGAGCCGGAACCCTGCCGCCCTCGATTCCGCGGAGATCGCAGCGGCGAGCCGCCCCCCGCTGACCATGATCGGCAATCGGCTGCGGGAAACGAACGCCAATGCCCCCCTCGGCCCCGCCCAAAGCTTGGTATTGAGCCAGCTCACAGCCGCAGATTCGATGCCGATCACCGAACTGGCGGCCGCCGATGGCCGCGCAATCTCGACCATGACCGAAATCGTCGGTCGATTGGCCAAGGCCGGATGGGTCGAGAAGCGCGAGGGTATCGAGGATCGCCGCCAGGTGCGCGTCGCGATCACCACGGAGGGCCGGCGGATTCTCGAAGAGAACCAACAGTTGCGCAACCAAACTCTCGCCGGGCGCATCGCCAACCTGGCCGATCACGAACGCGTCGCACTCGCCGCCGCACTCCCCGCCCTGTGGAAGATCGCCGACATCGATCCTCACTTGTGGCCACGAGTCCATGGGCGCACCACCAAGCGCCCCCGCCGACAGGCGCAACCCACTCGGCCGGAGTAACGCGCGTCAGAATTTAGTTCGCCCCCCTTGACAGTTACGGCGATCACACTCACTCTTGAAAAATGGTTCGCGTAACGAAGCAATTATGTGAGATCTCCACACCGCCCCGTCCACTTGATTGGCTGTCCGGCATCCGGGTCGTCGAGGTCTCGACGGGGGTCGCGGGTCCGCTGACCGGCCGTATCCTCGCCGAACTCGGCGCCGACGTGATCAAAGTCGAATCCCGCGCCAAATTGGACGTCAACCGAGTGCGGGTGCCACGAGAGGAGATGTCGGGTCTCGCCGACCCCGAGACGTTGCAACTGGAGGGCTTCGGCCTACTCCACGAGGCAAGTGCCAGCAAGCGCAGCGTCACCTTGAACCTGAAGACCGAGGCCGGGCGCGAGCTGTTCCTGCATCTCCTTAGCGAAGCCGACGTCTTCGTCCAGAACTTCGCACCCGGTTGGCTCGAACGACTCGGCCTGTCCGTCGACGACCTGCTGCACCAGTGTCCACGCCTGGTGGTGTTGTCGGCCACGGGCTACGGCCAGGACGGTCCGCTGTGCCAGCAACGCGCCTACGCACCGATCATGAGTTCGCTCGCCGGACTGGAGGGCGTGATCGGTTACGAGGACGGCGCGGTCGTCGGAGCGTCGGCAACCGCGATGGCCGACCTCAACTGTTCGTTCTATGGCGCCTACCTCGTGCTCGCCGCCCTCAATGGACGCACCGAGACCGGTGGAGGACGGCACCTCGATCTCTCCCAGACCGAGGCGTGCGTCGCGCTGCTCGGCGAGGCCATGGTCGAGTACGCGACCACGGGAAAGGTGCCGGGCCCTACCGGAAATTCCGGCCCGACCGGTAGCCGCGAAGTGGTGCCCTGCAAAGACGGCCGGTGGGCAGTCGTTGACGACGCACCGGAAGGCAGCGAACTCCTCGACCGCGATGAATTGGTGACGCGCCTCCACTCGGCAGGAAGCGTCGCGACGCCTGTACTGACCCCGCAAGAGGTTCTGCAGGATCCAGGCTTCCGCGACCGCGGACTCTTCCAGCAAGTCGACCATCCCGTTCTCGGCGAGTTGACGACAACCAGCATTCCGTGGCACCTCGACGGATCCGTTCCTGGTGTCCGCTCGTCCTCCCCGCTACTAGGGGTGGACACCGAGGACGTGATGACCCGGCTTCTCGGTGTCACCTCGGAAGAGTTCGACCGTCTGACCACCGAAGGAGCGTTTCACTGATGTACGACTCGATGGCCGGAATCACCGTCATTGAACTCGCAGGCAGTCAGGCTGCGGCCTTCGCCGGAAAACTGCTCGCCGACGTCGGCGCTACCGTCGTGCGGTTCGGAATCTCCGATCCCGACCCATATCTCGACGCCCGAAAACTTGTGAGCACCAGCCCGGTCACCGACCTACTCGCCGGCGCCGAGGTACTCCTCACCGACCTCGATGACGAGGGCTTGACAAACCACGGCGTGACCCTCGACGGACTGCGTCACGATCACCCTGCACTCGTCGTCACCGCCCTGTCACCGTTGGGCCGCACCGGACACCGAGCAAGCTGGAACGCCGACGAGATCGCCATGCAAGCGATGTCCGGGCTGATGCACGTCACCGGTTATCCGGACCGCGAGCCACTCGCCGCTCCGTACGGGCTGGGGGCCCTGCAGTTGGGGATCAGTGGCGCGGGAGCCACCTGTGCGGCGGTGTTCCGTGCCCGCCGATCCGGCATCGGCGCGATGGTCGAAATCAGCGGCGCCGAAGTGCTCGCTTCGTACGTACGCATCTACGGTGCCGTCGGCGAATATTACGGAATCGAGCTCAACAGAGCCGGCCATCGAGCCCCCGGCTCCGGGGGGCGCTATCCGTTCGGGATCTTCCCCTGCAAGGACGGACATGTCGCACTCATCGCCAGGACTGCCGCCGAGTGGGACCGGTTCGTCGCGATGATGGGTTCTCCGGAGTGGGCCTCCCTTCCCCGATATACCGATGCCCGGGCAATGGCAATGGACTACCCGGACGAAGTGGACGGGCTTGTCGTCCCCTGGTTGCAACGTCACACCCGCAATGAACTTCTCGAACTAGCCCAACAGCACAAGGTTCCGATGGCACCCGTGCGCCGCGTGGACGAACTCACCGACGACATCCAGATGCAGTACCGGAACTTCTTCGAAACCACCACCCTCGCAGACGGCACCCCCGCCACGGTGCCCGGCCGGCCGTGGGTCGAATCGATGTAGATCTTCCGATTTCGGTCAGCAATCAGCTCCGCTCGGAATGCATTGTGTCTGATGGTCGAACTCGACCTCATTGCGAGGCCAGGGGGTGACTCCAAGGAGCTCTTTCGAATAGCGGTCCTCCCTAATCCTGGGTGCTTCAGCCACCACCTCAGTCGCACGAAACGTTCGCCTCAGAATCGCCGTTCACGGATAACAGATCGATATCAATCTTCTTGTAGCAGAATGAGATAGGGGAATCAGATGACAAGTGGTGCACGACTCGCCGGCAAGGTCGCCCTCATTACCGGTGCCGCTCGCGGACAGGGGCGCGCGCATGCACTCCGGCTCGCCAACGAAGGTGCTGACATCATCGCTGTCGACGTGTGTGCGGACTACGCAACCACGGCATATCCGATGGCTACGGAGAGAGATCTGGAGAGCACAGCCGAACAGGTCCGAAGCGTCGGCCGACAGGTCGCAACCTATACCGCCGATGTTCGCGATCGGGAACAGCTCGCGGCGGCGATCGACGGTGGGGTTGGTCAGCTCGGTCGACTCGACATTGTCGTTGCCAATGCAGGAATCTGCATCCTCGACTCCTGGGATGCGGTAACTCCCGAGGCTTGGAACGACACGATCGGCACAAACCTCACCGGCGCATGGAACACCATGTCCATGTCTGCGCAGCACTTGATCTCCGCTGGTGGTGGCTCGATCATCGCCACAGGCTCCACCTGCGGCGTCAGAGGTGTTCCCTTCTTCGCCCCCTATGTCGCATCGAAGCACGGCTTGGTCGGTGTGGTGAAGACTCTCGCCAACGAACTCGCTCAATACAACGTCCGAGCGAACGTAGTCCACCCGGCGGGTGTGTCGACAGATCTGACCCAGGGGCTCGCACGTATCGGCGAGCTGATTGAGACGAATCCGCACCTCGCTGGGACGTTTGTCAATGCCTTGCCGGTCGAGAGGCTCGAATCGAACGACATCAGTAACGCGGTCCTATTCCTTGCCTCCGACGAGGCTCGATTCGTAACTGGCACAGAATTGGTTGTAGATGCCGGAAACACGAACTTTTGAATTAGATTCGAAATCAGCATGTTTCGACGACGCCGTCGAGAAGCCGGGCGCGGAACACCCGAAAGAAATGTTCTACACAGACATTGCATTGAACAAAGTTTCTGTTGACTCTCATGGTTCGTCGACATACCGTGATTTGCGTAACGTCTACGGACGTCGTTCTCTGCCAACATCTCCGGCCCCTGCCCTCGCATCCGTCGGGAGGATTCGTCTCGGGTGCTGGATGTTGCTACCAGACAATCAAGGAGTTCTTCATGTCGTTGGATCGTCAATTCCTGTTCATCGGTGGCGAATGGGTGGAGCCGCGCGCGTCCGGACGGATCGATGTCATCAACGCAACAACCGAAGACGTCCTGGGTACCGTGCCCGAGGCCTGTGAATCCGACGTCGACCATGCGGTGAATTCAGCACGCACGGCATTCGAATCAGGTTGGGGACAGAGCGATCCGTCGGTGCGCGCTGACGTACTCGACCGATTCGCCGATGCGTTGGAGAAGCGTGGCCCGGAGTTGACACGACTCGTCAGTCAGCAGAACGGAATGCCTCATGACCTGAGTGAGCAGTTCGAGGGCAGTTATGTCATCGCGGTGTTCCGATACTATGCGGAGCTCACCAGGAAGATGCAGTTCGAAGAGCTACGTCCGTCTCCGCTCGGCTTCTCGACTGCGGTACGCCGGCACCCGGTCGGCGTCGTGGCCGGCATCGTGCCCTGGAACTACCCTGTGCTGCTTGCCGCGACGAAGATCGCACCTGCGTTAGCGGCGGGCTGCACCATCGTGATCAAGCCGTCACCGGGTACGGTCCTGGACAGCTTCGTGCTCGCCGAAGCCGCGAGAGAGGCACAGATTCCCGACGGCGTCGTGAATTGGGTGCCCGGCGGTCGCGAGCTCGGCGCGTACCTGGTGTCTCACCCAGGCGTGGACAAGGTCGCGTTCACGGGTTCCACCGGCGCGGGACGCGCGATCGGTGAGGTGTGTGGACGGCTGCTTCGGCCAGTCAGCCTCGAGCTCGGAGGCAAGTCGGCAGCAATCATTCTCGACGATGCGGACCTCGGCAGTGTGACCGAGGGCCTGATGGGTGCCTCACTTCCGAACAACGGGCAGACGTGCATGGCGTGCACACGCATCCTCGCCCCCAGTAGTCGGTACGACGAGGTCGTCGACGCGATTGCGACATGGGCCTCGTCCCTCACCGTAGGTGATCCTCTGGAATCCGGCACACAGATCGGGCCGCTCGCATCGAAGGAGCACCGCGATCGTGTCGAGCGTTACATCGCGTTGGGCCGCGACAGCGGCGCGCGCGTTGTCGCGGGCGGCGGTCGTCCCGCAACTCATCCCCGTGGCTGGTTTGTCGAGCCCACTGTCTTCGCCAATGTCACGAACAGCGAGGTTATCGCCCGAGACGAAATCTTCGGGCCGGTTCTTGCCATCCTGAAGTACGACGGCGAAGACGATGCCGTCCGGATCGCGAACGACTCCGACTACGGCCTCGGCGGAACCGTCTGGTCTGCAGATCACGAACGAGCGCTGGAGGTCGCGCGCCGAGTCGACACCGGCACGCTCGGCATCAACGGCTACGTCCTCGACTACAACGCGCCGTTCGGTGGTGTGAAGTCCAGCGGTCTCGGCCGCGAGTTCGGTCCTGAGGCAATCGCCGGATACCAGCAGCTCAAGTCCATCTACCAGGCGGGATGAGCATCGCCATCGCTTTCGCCCAAACCACAGAAAGAGATCCATCATGCGTATCACCGCCGCAGTCGCACGCGAGGCCGAAAAGCCCTTCCTCATGGAAGAAGTCGAACTCGACGACCCCCTCCCCGGCGAGGTCTTGGTTGAAGTGCACGCCTCGGGTCTGTGCCACACCGATATCGGAGTCCGCAATCAGTGGATGCCGATTCCATTGCCTCTCGTCCTAGGGCATGAAGGCGCCGGCGTCGTCAAGGCGGTCGGCGAGGGCGTCACGAAGGTGGCACCCGGCGACAAAGTGGTAATGACCTTCGACTCTTGCGGCTCATGCGTCATGTGCAGTCGCGGACTTCCCAGCTACTGCCGAGAGTTTGCTCAGCGCAACACCAGCGGCGGCCGCCCTGATGGGACCAACGCACTTCACGGCGACGGTGACCTTCACGGTGCGTTCTTCAGTCAGTCCTCATTCGCTACTTACGCGATCGCCACTGATCGGAATGTGGTCAGGCTGGATGACGACGTCGACCTCGCGATCGTCGGACCACTCGGCTGCGGAATTCAGACAGGCGCCGGCACCGTCATCAATCGCCTCGCGCCCAGTGCCGGTTCGAGCCTGGTTGTGTTCGGCGCCGGCGCGGTCGGTCTGTCCGCCCTCATGGCCGCGAAAGTGGTCGGTTGCACCAAGATCATCGCAGTCGACCGCGTACCAGCCCGCCTCGAATTGGCGACCGAGCTCGGCGCCACCCACGTCCTCGATGCGACGACAACTCCGGATATGGTCGCAGCAATTCAACAGATCACCGGTTTGGGTGCGGATTACGCCATCGATACGACCGCGGTGACCAGCGTGGTCAGACAGGCGGTGAGCGCGCTCGCACCGACCGGAACGTGCGCCATCCTCGGTTTTGGACCGGCAGGGACGGACGTCGCTGTCGACATGATCGAGCTCCTCACCGCCGGGCGCACGATCGTCGGAGTCACCGAGGGCGATGCTCGACCGGACGAATTCATCCCGAAACTGATCGACCTGCACCGCCGGGGCCAGTTCCCCTTCGAGAAGATGATCGACTTTTACGATTTCGCCGACATCAATCAGGCGGCCGACGACTCCGACTCGGGCAAGACCATCAAACCTGTCCTCAAGATGAAGTGAACGCGGCTCGCCAGGAGAAGAGGGCACCCTCACGTGCGGCAACGAATTCGAACGGCTGGTGCTGCGAAGCGGCAATCGCACGCGAATTCGACCTGCCCGGTGCGAGCTAGTCCCGTACTGCCAGTTCCTTGGCTGAGTGGAGAGGATTCTCGGAGAAACAGGGCCGGTTCCTCGCGGCACTTGCCCGAACCGCTGCATTTCCAAGGCCAGTCGGACTGACACCGTCCTGCACCCGTCTGGCTGACTGTGCTAACCGGGAATCCCGGAGAAACGGATAATCGATGCCCCCCATTGCACTCGACGTGCGTGACGAAGTTGCCCAGGCGACAGTCCGACCATTCCATTGGCGCCTGATTGTTCTCATCTCGCTCGGACTCGTGATCGATGGCATCAATAATCTGGTGCCCTCGTTCGTCCTCCCGTTTGTCAGGGAGCCCTGGAATCTCTCCGGCGGCCAGAGCGGTATGCTCGTCTCGTCCGGCCTTATCGGTGTTTCATTCGGTGCGCTCCTTCACGGGCCAATTGCAGATCGCTTCGGTCGACGACCAACATTTATCGCCGGAATGGCAATCTCGGGCATCCTCAGTGTTGCCACAAGTGCAATTGCCGATTCCTTCGAGGTGTTTGTCGCGCTGCGGATCGTCACCGGTTTGAGCATCGGAATGCTCCTTCCCCTCGGAATCGCTTATCTCAATGAGACGATGCCGATCCGGTCTCGCCATCGTCTCACCATCCTGTCCGCCACTGGCTTCTCTCTGGGTGGTGTTCTCGCAGGCGTCCTCGGCATCGCACTGACGTCTGCGGTTGGATGGCAGTCGTTGTTCTATCTCGGCGGAATCATGGTCCTACTCGCACCGATCTACTTTTTCGCACTGCCGGAATCCCCAGAGTTCCTGGTCGCTCAGGGAAGGACGGAGAAAGCCTTTGCGATCCTCGCGCGGATGCGTCCCGAAAACGTGGACGCCTACCAGCAGTCGACTTTGGTGGTGGGACGACAGGAAGATGCTGTCCCACAGGACTGGCGACTTCCGCTCAGTCGGCCATACCGGACCCACACCCTTTTCCTCTGGGGAGCAGTGTTCTTACTGATGTTTGCCGCCTACGGACTGACCGCATGGACTCCGACGCTGATGATTGACCGCGGGCTCGGGATCAACACAGCATTCGTCTTGGGGTCGACGTTGCAGTGCATGGCGATCGCGGGCGGACTTCTCGGAGCATTCTTCGCGGACAAGAGTATGGGCGCAGGGCATTTGGTGATGCTGTGGTGCGTGCTCGGCGCAGGCTCGTCAGTGGGCGTCGCTCTATCGGGTCCCGTGACACTCGTCGTGATTACGGTGATGGCCGCCGGACTCTTTATTCAAGGCGCACTGTGGGTGCTCTTCAGCGTCTGCGCCCAGTCCTACCCCGTCGAAGCCAGGAGTACTGGCGAGGGTTTGATGTTCGGGGTCGGCTACTGGGGCGGAGTTCTCGGTCCGTTCATTGCCGGCACTATTCTGAGTGCGTTGGGCAGCGACAACCTCATCTATTTCGTGGTTGCCGGCGCGACCGCGTTGGCGATAGTGTGCGTCCGCCAACTGAGCGACACGCGTCACTCGGTGGAGGGCGCCGCCCACGTGCCGGCACTGCCTCCTTCGGTCGATGTACCCGAACGCTCCGCGCCGGCCGACACGATCGGACTGTAGCTCGCGCCATACCCGGGAAGGTGTCCAACCTGACGGAGGGCACATCTTCTCCTACGCGTCGACGAGCGACGAGCGGGTCAGAAGCCGCCGCTGCTGCTCCTCGAGGCCCCGGCCGCGTGCCACGTGCGCTCCAGGCTGCCCGAGATCGTCCGCGTGTACCGCACCGGTGAGTCGCCGCGCCGACCTGCGACAATCCGCATCTTGCCAACCTTCCCGGGGATAGTTATGGTCAGACCTATGACATAGATGTTCGATCGTCCTTACTCCGACGAGATGGGTCGGCTGTGCGCTGCGCCGCAGGGCCGAGGTACACATGACTGCACACTTGCCCGCGAATTCCCCGCATCTACGTCTACTCGACGACATTCTCATCCGCACTGCCACGCAGGCCGGATTCGAAACGGCGAGCATCCTGGTGGAAGACGGTGCCCGTGGAGTATTCATCCCCCTCCCCCACAACGGGTCTCATTCATCGCCCCTTCGCGTGCTACCCGAAGACCCGCTTGTTCGCCGGGCGTTGGCATCCACGGAGCCGATCGTCGCGTCCGACAGAGCCCTGACGCACGTCTCCCCGCGCGAAACTGATTTCGCCCGGGTAGTTCTGCTTCGCGTGTCCGATCCCGGATCGTCGCCTGTCCGCCTTCTTCTCCTCGGCGATTCACGGCCGGGAGTCGAGTTCACCACCCAACACTCCACCGCACTGCTCGCGCTCCGCCCACTTGTCGATTCAGCAGCGCTCACCGTCCTCGACGCCGAGGAACAACGACGTCGCCGGCGGGACCTCGAGCACGGCAGATTGCTCGCCGACGAGCGTGCCGCGGTCGTCGAGCGACTCGACGATGCCGTTGCCACCGCCGACACCATGTCCGCGATCGTCCGAGTCTGCGCGGAGTTGACGGGCAAAGCCGTAGTTCTGTTCGACCTGCGGGAGCGAATGATCACCGCCGCGGGCCCACATTCCGCAGGACGAGTCTCGATGCCCTCGCTCGGAACAATCCTCCGTTCATACCCTCCGGACGCGACTGTGGGACCGAAACCCATCGTTTTGTCTGCCGGACCGGCGACAGATCTTGTCCGCCGCAAGATCGTCACCCCGATTGTGGAGCGTGGTGAGCTCTTCGGATGGCTGGTGCTCGATGAGCATCCCACGCCGCTGCGCCCCACCGATGAGTACACCGCGGCTCGCAGTGCACGCCGTATCGGCTCCCAGTTCTTGATTCAACGGCGCATTGCTCGTGTCGCGTGGAACGCCAAGTCTGCTCTTACCCGACAACTCGTCGATGGAACGGGTGTCCAGGAGGATCTCGCCGCGAGCGGTGAGTATCTGGGCGTGAACACGGAGGCCCAGCGTGTACTCGTTTTCATACAGGTGCCGGACGGGGAGGCCGAAGGTCTCGACCATGCCATGGTCGAACATCTGGAGAATTCCCTTGGCGTCGAGGTGCTGTCGACTCGAGGATCGGAGGGGCTGCTTCTGCTGGTGGAGTCCTCGGACGATGTCGGATCGGTGGTGTCAGTGTCGCGGGTCAAGACCGCGGTCGCACAGGCGACTGCCGAATTGTGCCCGCCGCCAGGACTGATCGCCGGCGTGTCGTCGGTGTGCGAACCGGCTGCGTTCTCCCGTGCGTACCGTGAGGCACGCGAAGTCGTGAAATGTATGGACCGTTTCTCGGAACGGTCGACGCACCGAATTCTCTCGGTCGACGATCTTGGGCCGGCTCGTGTATTTCTGGCGAACGGTGACGTTGCGGCCCTGCGACATTACGCCGACGATGTCCTCGGCCCCATCCTGGTCGACGATCCCGGCTGCGCCGACTTACTGCGCACTCTGCAGTGCTGGTTCGACACCGGTCGCAGCCCACGCGGTGCCGCACACCAGCTCGGCGTGCACGAGAACACGGTGCGGCTACGCCTCTCGCGCGTTCGGGCCATGATCGGCCTCGACGTCGTGGGAAATGCAGCGGACCAATTGAGCATCCAGACCGCACTTCTCGTACTTCGCTTTCAGGGCCACCCCGCACTCGCCGTCCTCGACCGACGCGAGGAGGGCGAGATGGGTCTCGACCACGCCGTCGGAGACCGCACTGGCACTGCCGTCTCACCACCAGGGTGCGACCGCATTCGGCCGGGAGCGAACCGGCCGAATGCGGGATAAGCCGTCTTCACCCCGGTCCGCATTCTTTCCGCGCAGGATCAACTGGTACGCCGATGCCACCATCGCCAACGTGATGTGCCGGTACCACGGCCGGTACCCCCGGACTTGATAGTCCGAGAGCCCGGACTCGAGGCGCGCCGATCGAACGCATTCGTCGATTGCCCGCCGACCGTCTGCAATGCGAGCAAGCTCCGACAGGATGCTGCCGATCGGACCGAAGCACAGGTGATAGCTGACATCGGACGGGTCGGTGATCGATCGACCGGCGAGCAGCCAGTTCCCGTGTTGCCGTCCCGATCTGTACAGGTCCACCGCCGCCCAGTCCCGGACACGAAGACCTGCGACATCGTCGAGGTGACTGAGACGGTGCCACACCGATTCCGACAGTTCGTCGATCACCTCCGATGCAGGACGGACCTGCAGGTTTGCAGTGGCAACCCGGCACTCGCCTGGAACCTCGACCACATGCGGCACGCCGCGTTCCTCCAGCCAACTCCGCAGTTGCTCCGACCGTCCATGGCAAACACCGGCCGTCACCCACCCGAACGGCACATCCGCGTCGAGAGCCCGACCGATCATCACCTGAGCCAGCTCTGACGGGCTCCGGTAACCCACCGAGTCGTCGACACCAGCCCCGCGACATCGACCCCTGTTGTCCGTCCACTCTTGCGGTAGGTAGAGCTCGCGGTCGATCAGGCCACATCCCGCTTCGGACGCGTACGCCAGAAAGACACCGATTTGAGCGTTCTCGTGTCTCCCGGTTTCCTCCGAGATCCTGGTGGTCACCCCGGCGGATCGACTCCCTCGCTTCAGAAAAGGCGTCTGACCCACTATCAACCGCCCCTGCCAGATGTCGCCGATCGCCCCGACAACCACCTCACGCACGTCGTCACGGACGCCGTCTTCGTCCCACGTCGCCGCGTTCAACAACCGCTGCATGCCTTCCGGGCCGGCCTCACCCGCCGATTCGGCCTGGACCCACCCGTTCTTGCGTTCGCCGCCGCTCACCAACCCGCGGATGTAGGCCGACATTCGTCGACGCGGTTCGACACGGAGGAATCGGTGCGCGAAGTGGGCGCAGAAGACAGCGAGCCCCGGCGACAGATCGCGGCCCCCGATATCGGCGGCCGATCTGGCTCGATTCCCGTTGTTTGTCACAATATGTCGTTGTAGTACATCGTGAGCAGTTCCGGAAGTCCCCCCGTTTACAGTGACTGTGGTCACCGATATGGGCGAAATTGTGCTCTCGCTCACCACGGGAATCGCGAGACACCTGTACTTCGGCAATAATCGTCGATCTTCGGGCCTATTCCAGAACATGCCCACTACCAGATCACCCACGGATGAACCACCGTGCTTCAGCACATCGCTGTCGGACCGGACAGTCTGCGCGCACCCGTCATGTCAGCCGCAACCTGGCATGTCATTGTCCTCCACCCCGGAGCGTTCTTATGGTTCGCGGTGACGTCGTCACTTCCCGCTGGGACACCAACCCCTCCGCGATCCATCCTCAGAAGGTTCAGATGACCATGGATAAACATCGGCTGAACACCGCCGTGCAGACACCCGGCTCGCCCACCGAGAATCTGGAATCCGCAGTTTCCCGAAAGATCGCGCTCCGGATCGTTCCCATGTTGTTCCTCGGAGCACTCCTCAGCTACGTGGACCGCACGAACATCGGCGTTGCCAAACTCGAGATGCAGGCGGACCTCGGCCTCACCGAAGCCGCATTCGGTCTCGGCGCCGGCATCTTCTTCATCGCGTACGTGCTTTTCGAGGTCCCGAGCAACATCGCACTCCACCGAGTCGGCGCCCGGATCTGGATTGCCCGGATCATGGTGACCTGGGGACTGATCACCGCACTGATGTCCTTGGTCGACAACCTCTGGATGTTCTATGGGATGCGGTTCCTCCTCGGCGCCGCCGAAGCAGGCCTACTCCCCGGCGTGGTCTACTACCTGACCCGGTGGGTACCGTCGGCGAACCGGGGACGAATCCTCGGACTGTTCTTCCTTGCCATCCCGGTCGCCTCGGCCATCGGCTCCCCCCTCACAAGCACTCTCATGTCGTTCCACCCCTGGGGCTTCACGGGATGGCAGTTCATGTTCATCGCCGAAGGACTGCCCTGCCTGGTGCTCGCCGCCGTCATCCTCAAATTCCTTCCGAACGAGCCCAGCGACGCACGATGGCTCGACACCTCTGAGGCGCAGTGGATTACCGACACGATTCGCCGCGAGAGCCCCGATACCACAGGGGACGGAGCCCGACATTCCTCGTGGACGGACGGACTGAAGAACTACCGGGTGCTCATGCTCTCGGTCGTGTACTTCTCGATGGTCGTACCCATCTATCTCATGGGCTTCTTCCTTCCGTCGATCATCAAGGAGATGACCGGCGGTACCATCGGCACGATCGGCATCGGCTACATCGCGGCAGTACCGTACATCTTTACCGGAATCGCCATGGTCCTGATCTCCCGGAGCTCGGACCGAACCCAGGAACGCATGTGGCACTTCTCCGTTCCCACTCTTATCGGCGCGAGCGGATGGGTGGTCGCCGCCGCCACCGTATCGTCGAATCCGGTCGTCGCCGCCATCGCGATCTGCGTCGGCACCGTCGGCGCGATGGCCACCATTCCAACGTTCTGGACCACCGCACCGAAGGTCGTCTCCGGCGCGGCCGCCGCCTCCGGAATCGCATTGATCAGCAGCATCGGCAACATCGGAGGATTCGTCTCGCCGTACATGTTCGGCATCATCCGCGATGCGTTCCCCGGCGATGCCGGCAATCGGCTGTCCTTCCTCGTCGGCGCGATCGTGCTGGGCATCGGGGGCATCCTCATGATCGCTATCTCGAAGACTCTTCCCACGACGACACCAACGAGCACGAAAACCGCACAACTACAACACGACTGAATTCACTGACCACATCAGACCCAACTGACTCCACACACGAGGAACCACTGTGATCAACTACACCGACACCGAATTCCACCCCCGCGACCTCACCGATCGGACCTGGACCGAAACCACGGTCCTGATCATCTCCGTACCCGAAGCAGCAATCTTCGGAAACGCCTACGTGCTGGCCCGTCCGAACCTCGGCGTCACCCTGTCCTCGGTGATCCTGGGCCAGGGCTTCTGCCGCCAACCCTACGAAGTCGACTTCACCGACCCCCAGATGCACCTCCCCTGCCCCGAGTCGTTCAGCAACTACTCCCTGGACAACGGATTGACCGTCTCCTCGGACGGTCCGCGCAACTACCGCATGCAATACAAGAACGCACTCGGCGCAGCGAGTTTCGATCTCACCTTCGAAGGATTGCATGACCCGTTCGACCCACACGACCCCGATCAGAACCCACTCCTCGAGCATGACCTCGCCTCTTCGGACGACGCCCGCAAGGGTGACGAGTGGGAAAACGGCCATTTCGAGGTCAAAGGCCGGATCCGCGGCGAGCTGGAACTACGGGGAAAGACCTACCAGGTCGAGTCCTACGAGGGGATGGACCACAGCTGGGGCCCCCGCACCGAAATCGGCACCCGCTCAGTCTCCTGGGTCTCGATCAACTTCGGTGAGGACTTCGCCATGCACATGGCGGTGCCGATGCGGATCGAACGAGGCCAGGTGTTCTACGACAAGATCCGCTTCGGGTACGTCGTAGACCAGGGTGAGGTCCACGGCCTGGTCGACGGAACAATCCAGGCCGAGCGCGTCGACATGCTCGCGTTCAGCAACCACGTCACAGCCACCGACGTCCGCGGCAAGAAGTACGAGTTCTTCGGCAGCGCGATCGCCGGCCACCCGTGGTACACGTTCAACCCGTCCCACGTCTGCTACCAGTCGTTGTTCCGCTACGAGCGCGGCTCCGCCGTCGGTTACGGCGAGATGGGCGACATCTTCGGCCTGGACTACATGGCCGAGCGGATGTCCCGCCACGGCCGGTTGAAGTAGGAGCGAACCTCATGACCACAGCAACTCTTCCCCTGCCCGACCGGGACTGGGCCGACGACCCCACCGATACACAGATCGAACATCTGCGAAGGCTCTACCCGACCGAACCCGAAGTGGATCGGACACTGACACGCAAGATGAAGCGGCGCGCACTCGGCCCCTACCGGCGGATGGACCTCGACGAGTTCGTTCGGTGCGTCGAGTCGTTCCTCTCCACTCGCGTCGATGGACCCTTCCGAGTGTCGGACGCTCGATGGTTCACCGGTGGTGTGTCCAAGATCCAGATGGGCTTCACCCTGCACCGCAAGAAGTCCGATACGTGGACGAGTGAGCGGATGGTGGTCCGGATGGACCCTGCCGAAGGGTCGAATGCCACCAGCCGGCTACGCGAGTTCGAACTCGTCGACGCCGTGCGGGACACAATTCCCGTCCCACGGCCGTACTTCATCGACGTCGACGGAGAGTTCTTTCCCGAACCCGCACTGATCTACTCGTACGTCTCCGGGATCACCAAACCGTCGGCGACCATCACCGGGAAGATCAGCGGACTGGGCACAAATTTCGGAGTCGATGCCCGCGAACCACTCGCCGAGCAGTTTCTGTCCTACCTGGCTGCCCTTCACACCTTCGATCTGTCCGCAGCGACGTTCACCAGCCTTGCGCAACCCCGGGTCGGGACCGACGACGCGGCACGATGGCTGCTCAACCAAGCCCGGCGCACGTGGGAAGAAGACCGGGCGACCGACCTGCCGCTGATGGACGTGGCCGAACAATGGATGCGCCACCACTTGCCCGTCCTCGATCATGTCGGCATCGTTCACGGCGATTACCGCAGCGGAAACTTCCTCTACGACGAATCCACCCTCGAGATCACCGCCTGGCTCGACTGGGAACGCGGTCATCTCGGTGACCGGCACCGAGACCTTGCCTGGACCACGCAGTCCACGTTCGGTCACTTCGACGAACTCGACCACTACCTTGTGTGCGGACTCATCCCTGAAGGTGACTTCTACCGACGGTACGAACAGGCCACCGGGCTACCGGTGGATCCGGACAAGATCACCTTCTACAAGATTCTCAACGCCTACCAAATCGTCGTATCCACCCTGGCCTCGGCGCACCGTGTCGCCAAGCTCGGCAAATCCCATCAAGATGTCGTCCTGTGCCGGGTCAAGGGCATGGCCGCGGTCGCTGCAGACGAACTGAACACCCTACTGAGCGAGGTGCTCTGATGGACCACTCGCGCAATACTCTCGGTGCCCTGCGCAAGTCACTCCTCGACTCGGTCGCACCGGCCGTGGACCCGAATGACCCGCTCGCCTCCGAGCAACTGCCCCTCGTCGCCGACTACCTGGAGTTCCTGCGTACGCGGATCTACCGGATCCACGAACGGTCCCGCTTCGAACTGGGCGAATATCTCCAGATGGCCGAGGGTGTGCTGACGCGCCTCTCCGCAACAGTCGGTGCTGCGGTCGGCGACCTGCCCAAGCAGGTCGATGCTGCACGGGTTGCACGCGACGCCGCGTCCACGGGCACCACCGAACTCCTCGAGCAGGGCGCCACACTCGCCGCGGCCGTAAGCGCCGTTGTACGGGACGAAACGCTTCCGGACGAGGTTCGCCAAGAGCTGGGCCGGTGGGTTGTCGAATCCTCGCGCGAGCTCCTCGCGTTCCAGCGATCGTGGTACGCACCGTTCGGGTTCGAGTCCAGCCGGGATCGTGTCCGGAGCGTCGATGATTTCCTGGCAGGGAGATCCTGCGCAGCCGCGCAATAGGGCGGTCCTGGGCTCTTCATCCTCCGAATGCGGAGCCCAGGTTCGCCGTCCGCGTCGTGTCGGCTCACCGAGAGGGCGCCTCTTGCCACAGGGTTAATATGGATTTAACATTAGACCAAACGGAGGCGGTGATACCCCGCCACTACTCATCCGCGTCGGCAACGGTCCGTCCGGGCCGAAGTGGGTGGTAGGGAGTACTCCTTCTGGGTGATCTTTGCCCGGAACCAACGAAAATTGTTGATCCAAATGTCGCCGTCCAGCAAGGTTGCCCTGTCCCTCATCGTGAGGGTTTCTCCGCCGGTTCCGGCGGCTTCGCCCGAGGAGGACCATGAGCACAATTGACTACTCCGAGCTGTACATCGGTGGGGAGTGGGCAACCCCACGGTCCGCTGCGACGATCACCGTGCACTCCCCAGCCGACGGCAGCACAGTCGGGTCCGTCCCACGGGCCGTGGAGACCGACATCGATGCCGCGGTCGCGGCCGCTCGCGCAGCCTTCGATGATCCGACCGGCTGGGCCGCTTGGGATCCCGCGGATCGCAGCAAGGTCCTCGAACGGTTTGCCGAGGAACTCGAGTCCCGTAGCCCGGAGACAGCACGGCGCGTATCTCTGCAGAACGGCATGCCGATCTGGCTCGCCGACCAGTTCGAGGGCGGGTTCCCGCCCATACTTGTGCGTTACTACGCCGGCCTGACCACCGCCGAACCCGCCGAAGAGGTCCGCCCCGGGATGCTGGGTGGGTCCGCGATCGTGACCCGCGAAGCGGTCGGTGTCGTCGCAGCGATCGTGCCGTGGAACGTTCCCCAGGCCATCTCCTTCCTCAAGATCGCCCCCGCGCTGGCCGCCGGATGCACCGTCGTGCTCAAGCCGGCCGAGGAGACAGTGCTTGACGCCTTCCTCGTCGCGGAGGCGGCGCACGCTGCCGGGCTACCTGCCGGGGTGCTCAACATCGTCCCGGGCGGCCGGGATCTCGGCGCCTACCTTGTCTCGCATCCAGGCGTCGACAAGGTTTCGTTCACCGGTTCCACCGGCGCCGGCCGTGCCATTGCCGAAACGTGCGGACGTCTGTTGCGCCCGGTCACGCTCGAACTCGGCGGCAAGTCCGCGGCGGTTGTCCTCGACGACGCCGACCTGGCCTCGTCGATCGAGGACTTCTTCGGCGTCACGTTCCTCAACAACGGCCAGATCTGCTGGCTCAACACTCGTGTTCTCGCGCCGCGCTCCCGGTACGGCGAGATTGTCGACACCATCACCGACCTCGCACGATCTCTGTCGATCGGAGATCCGCTCGACCCGAGCACCAAGATCGGCCCGCTGGTATCCGAAAGGCAGCGTGACCGCGTAGAGGGTTACATTGCGAAGGGGATCGCAGAAGGGGCCCGTCTGACGACCGGCGGCGGGCGGATCGCAGGCCTCGATCAGGGATGGTTCGTCGAGCCCACGGTCTTCGCCGACGTCACCAACTCGGCGACGATTGCCCGCGAGGAAATCTTCGGCCCAGTGCTGACGGTTATTCCCTACGAGGACGAGGCCGAAGCGATCGCCATCGCGAACGACAGTGACTACGGGCTCGGCGGCACGGTGTGGTCCGCGGACGTCGAACGAGCTACCGCCGTCGCCCGTCGAATCCGCTCGGGCACGATCGGCGTCAACCACTACTCGAACGACCCGCACGCCCCATTCGGTGGTGTCAAAGCCAGCGGGCTGGGCCGTGAACTCGGCCCCGAGGGCCTGGACGCGTTCCGCACACTCAAGACCGTCTACCTTCCCGCGGCAAGCGCCTGATCGCACCGCCGCCCGGTGAACGTGCGGACCACGCGGTCGCGCGTGGCACAGGACCTGAGGAAATTCGATGACACACTCACACGATCACCGGCTCACCTTCTTGTTCGACCTTGCGGTCCGGAGCGGCGACAGCCGAGCCGCAGCACGGCTGACGGAGCAGGCCGCCGAGGATTCGCTCACCCTCGAATGGACCCGTCAGGCCCTTCTCTCACTTCTGCGTTCCGGAGGTGACGGTCACGAACTTCGCAGTGCTGCTGAGCTTCTCACCGAACTCGAGGAAATCCGGCGACGACACCAAGCACGAAGAATCGCGGACCACAGTTCCCGGTTCACCGGGCTCCGGTCGTTGCTCGCGCAACTGCGCGGGGCGTCGTGGGTCGAGCGCCCCTACATTGTGACCGATCGACTGTGCCAGGACTTGGGCTTCAGGAAATCTGTGTACTCACCAGCCTCGAGTTCCGGGTGGTCGCCGACCACAATCGCGATTCACCCCGAACTGGGAGACTCGTTCACCCCCTTGCGTCGGGCGATAGAAACCTTATCCCTTCCGCCCGGGGCGGCGCCACGTGAGGAGGAGGTAATGCGAAGCGGACGCGCGATCGCTGTCGATTCGATCGACGTTTATCGGAACACCTACCGTCCGCTCGTCGAATTATCCCGTCCGCGAGGCTATCTCGCAGTGCCGGTTGTTTCGGCTGGCCGTGTGACTGCACTGCTCCACGCGGATCACCACGACGTTGACGTCGACGAAACCGACATGATGACGTTGCGGGCCGCAGCCACGGTGTGCGCGCTGACCGAGGAGCACGAGACACTCAGATCAGCGATCGTGACCCGTAACCATCGGGTCGCCGAGGAGATCACGGCGATGCGGACCGCCCTCGATGAGCTCGAGCAGACCCAGCTCAGCCTCGCTGAAGCACTCGGCACCGAATCCGAACGACCCGATTGCTCGGACGGCCCCGTCCGAGCCCTGCACTGCACCTCACTGACTGCCCGGGAACATGAGATCTTCGAGTTCGTCGCCCACGGCGCCCCCTCCGCCGACATCGCGCGGGCACTGTTCGTCTCCGAAGGAACCGTGAAGTCTCATATTCAACGGATCTATCGCAAACTAGCTGTGTCCACTCGCGCCGAAGCGGCTGCCCTGTACAGGAAATCGCACCGCCAAGGGCGGGGCCGGTGCTGAGGAGAATCGAATGGCACCCCATGAAGCTATGACTGTCGAGATCGACCGCATCCTGGCCGAGCTCACCTCAGGTTCTACGGCCGATCCCCGTGAGGCTGGGATCCGGCTTGCCGACCTGATCGAGCGCCGCGACCGGACCCAGTCCGCGGAGCTCGACCGTATGGAGGCCGTAGCGAAGGCGTTCCATTCGGCCGCGACCACCCTGCAGCGAGCCACTACCGTCGAGGATGTTGTCTGCGCGATCTGCCCTGGTGCCGCCGGTATCGCCGAGTGCGACAACGTAGTGTTCTCCGAACTCGACGGACTACACGCGACCCCTCTGCGCGCCGCGCCGGGTCTCCCGCTTCCCGCACCCTTCCGACTCCCCTCCGCGTTTGCCGGCCCGGGGTCTGCCGGTATCCCTACGGTATTTCCTCGAGCGGAGTTCATGGTGTTTCGCGTTGACATCGACGGCAGACCCGCGGCCGTAATCCGCGTCGGGGCAACGCCCGCTGTCCCGGTCGTCGATGCCCTGATCTCCTACGCGGGACTGGTCGGCACTGCCTTCGAGTGCGCTGCCCTGGATCGGCGGCGCCACCGTCAGCGCGATCTCCTACACATGCTTTGGGGCCGTGACTATTCAGCACCCGAGATGCCCTCTCCTCCCCTCGCGTCAACCCAGGTCCCGCCCTCGTCCGGGGTCGTCCAGGCCCTGACCATCCGAGAGCGCGAGATCCTCGAGTTGATGCTGACCGGTTCCTCGAACGCTGCGATTGCGACCGATCTGGTCGTCTCCGTGGAGACGGTGCGCTCCCATGTGAAAAAGGTTCTGCGTAAGTGCGGCGTCGCCAACCGGGCCGAACTCATCGCTCGCTTTGATACCGACCCGCCGATCCAAGAACAGTAATTGCGGCGGATCCGACTGGTTAGGCCGGATCCGCCTCCTCTCCACCATCGTTGACTCCCGTCAAGTGGACGGTCCTATCGAATCTGCCGCCGGCGACGTGCTCAGGTCGCGACTACCTCGGAAATATTCGGCACCTCACCGCGGGGGAAGCCCGTCATCCGGCACCACGCAAGCTCCCGCGCCACCTGTCGCGCGGCAGCGTCAGCCAGTGTGCGGCGGGCCGCGGCCGTGAGGGGCGATCCGGCGGCAGCGAGTACCTGATAGCTCCGCGCGACTGCCTCTTTCAGTCGGCGCACCTGCTCCCGCATATGAACCAGATCAGACGGAGAGGAAGCTGTCTCGATGAGCAATTCCTGTACCTGATCGGCAATCTGCGGATCCATATCGGCCAAGGCACTGAGTGTGTTCCGATTTTCTGTATGCTCTGCCCGCTCGTACGGGTACTCGAACTGATGCACATCCAGCACCCAGTCCAGGCAAGCAAGCACAAGTCCCGCCTGCTCCGCGGCGAACGAGTCGTTCGGATCGAGCGCCGGTAGGACCGTCTTTGCGATCGTGGTTCTGACAGCGCCGATCTGCTGTGCCACAGTAGGAATCATGGGGGCTCCTAGTCCTTGCCGACGATGGTCAGCAACTGATCGAGATAGAACGCGCCGAGCCCGCCGAGGAACGTTTGCATCGCATCCAGGTGGGTCAGGCGCTCGGCCGCGTTTCTCGGCCCGGTGCCGATCAAAGCAACCGCGGCCCAGTACATGTTGACGACCGTGTAGTACTCCAGTCGTTCGGAATCCACCGACAGACCGGAAATCTGCTCGTACTCCGCGATCATCTCGTCCGGGGTCACCAACGCCGAACAGTAGAACTGTCCCGTCGCCGGATCGTGCTCACCCCACCCCTCCATCATCGCGTAGGCCAAATCATGATGGCGGTCACCGAGATAGGTGAGTTCCCAGTCCAACAGCGCGGTGATCTCGCCGGAGTCCTCGTCGAAGAGGAAGTTGCCATTTCGGTAGTCACCATGCACCACCGAGACGTGGTCGACGGCCGGTCGTCGGTCCCACAGCCACTGCTGGGTCAGAGCGATCACCGGATGCGCCTCGAAAGCGTCTTCTCGCCACGCACGATCGGTCGCTGCCAATCGCCAATCGATTGCGTCGGTCGACCCGACTCGTGGACGCTCGAAGGACGGAAGATCGTGGTCGCTCCAGTCGAACCGATGCAGTTGGGCCAGATGCCGAACGAACTGAGGTCCCAGGACCGGGCGCAATCGCGCCCCGTAGACCGTCCCGAGCCCGGAGGCCGTCTTCAACGCACCGGCCGCACTAGCGGATCCCGGAACATAGCCGCAGATCATCGATGGGGCGCCGAGCTCGGTCGCATCGTCAGTAGCCCAGTACGCCCGGGGCACGGGGATGACACCGTCGAGCATGTGCAGAACCTCGAACTCCCGAAGCCGCGGTGTCTCCACCATCGACCCCGGGGGATCCATGCGCAGCACCATCCGGTCCTGCAACCGCCGCCCGTTCTGTTCCCAGTCCAGGCCGAAGACGAACTGTTCCTTCGATGCACCCCCGGCGAGTCGGGCGATGCCGTCGATCCGGAAGTCGCCATCGATCCGGCGGGAGAGAAATTCGTGCAACCGAGCCGACACTGCGTCAATGACGGGCTGCTCGTGAGTTACCGTCCCCCGCCGTTCCATCTTTCGGCGCAGCACGGTGTCGATCGTGGGCTCCACCCGTCCGGTGGAACGGGCAGAATCTGTTGTTGCCACCATGGTCATGCTCCTGTCTCGTAGGTCGACGGCGTGGCCGCCGATCCGTTGTGCAGCAGGACCACCTTCGCCACGTCACCACGCTGTTGTGCCTGGACAGCGGACTCGATGTCGGCGAACGGAAACGTCGCGATGAGTCGGTCGAATGGGAATTGGCCTGCTCGGTAGAGGTCGATCAGATAAGGGATAAAGGTGCGGGGATCGCTGTCACCCTCGGTGATGCCCCGCACGGTCAAACCGGCCACCATGGCCGGGACGATGGGCAGCGGCAGGGTGGCCGCCATGTCGTGCGGCACCCCTACCAAGCCGAGGGTCCCGAGCGGCGCGAGAGCCCCGAGGGCCTCCTCCACCACTTCGGGGACGCCGGTCGTGTCGAACGCGTAGTCCACTCCGGCACCTTCGACGGCACGGACCTGCTCCGCGAGTGGTCCGTCCGTGGGATCCAGCGTCGCGGTCGCGCCGAGGTCGGAGGCGAGTGAACGGCGCCGCGAATCGGGGTCCGAGACGATGATCGTTGCGCAACCGCGTACGGCGGCCGCCATCACTGCCGCCAGACCGACGGGACCGGCACCGAGAACCAGCAGGGACTCGCCCTCTCTGCAGTCCAGGCTGTTGAACACCGCGCCGGCTCCGGTCTGGATGCCGCAACCGAGCGGACCGACGAGCTCAACGGGCACATCCGCGGTCACCTTGACGACATTGTGTTCGGACGTCAGCGCATGCGTTGCGAACGACGACTGCCCGAAGAACGCTGCGGTGAGTTGAGCACCGTCTCGGTTGATCGAGCTGGTGCCGTCCTCGCGCAGTCCGGCGCCGTAGTTGCGCGCGCCGAACTCGACACAGTAGGCGGGTTGACCGTCGCCGCACGTACTGCAACTTCCGCACGATGCGAACGAGAGGGCCACGTGGTCACCAGGCTCCACCGCGGTCACCTGCGCGCCGACCTCCACGACGACGCCGCTGCCCTCGTGCCCGAGGACCATCGGGTATTTCAGCCCGAAAATGCCGTCACGCGCCGCGAGATCGGTATGGCACAAACCGATTCCACGAATTTCGACCACGACTTCCCGAGGCCCGGGATCGGCGAGTTCTACTTCTTGAAGTGTGAATGGACCGCCGGGTTCGGTGACCACCGCGGCAGTGATGGAACGAGACATGGAGACAGGGGCCTTTCGTGACCGCCCGCAGCACAGCGTGCCGCAACGGATCGAGTCGGATAGATTGCCGGGACGATCCGGTTTCAGGGACGAGTTCCGACGCGCAACCGGCCGTGACGAGACATACGCTCTCCCAGAAATTCGAGGCCGAGGACATCCGTCGCCTCTGCGTAGCCAACCCGATTACCGTCCTGGTAGCGAAACAAGCTCTGGCAGCTGACGTATGCCGGGCTGAAGCTGTACCACGGTGCGCCACCGACGGCAGTGCCGAAGAACTCGTGCTTCTTGCCCCGGACGTCTACCGCCGTGATGTGGTTGGTCACCGCGACCAGGTCGACGCGGGCGGCCTCGACGGTCGCCTCGGTGATCCCGTAAAGCTCGCCGTCCTCGACCACGTAGCCGAACCGCAGACCCTCGTAGACCACTTCACCATCGCGGATGTCCAAGGCCATCCCCAGGTGGAGACCGAAGTCGGGGCCGAACGTCACATGAATCCAGGCAGCACCGCTGTGGCCGAGTTCGGCGCGCGGGCCCCAACTGCGATCCATGCCGTCGTAGCAATCGACCTGATACTCCTTGCCACGGAGTTCCAGTGATCCGGTGACATGCCCGATCATGTCGTAGTGCCCGTTCGCCCACACATCGCCGAGTCCCGTGTCGATGGGACCTTTCGAACCGGCTACTAGTGGATTCTGCGCGGCATCGTGAACATCGAATGGTTCGTGTAGCCCTCTGAACTCGAGATCGAAACGGCAAGCACCGAGTGCGTGCTCATACGACACGCGGAAGTCACGGGGAGCGTTGGTCGCCTCGAGACTCAAGCCGCTCTCCAGCGTGAATTTGGAGAACGTCTTCGGAGCCGGAACATGCATCTGAGGGTCGGTGAAGTCGATCTGATGCGGGTGGGTGCAGAACCCGGAGTGCACAACCACCGAGGAAATGGTGGCGCCGACATTCGGCCGGGACAGCACGTAGGCATTGCCCAGAATTCCGGCTTCTGGAACTGAAAAGACCAGGACTTGCGTTTCAGCCCACGTGTGGGCCGTCGGCTCACTTGGGTGGTAATCCACATCGGCAGCGGTAATCACAGCAGCTCCTCCGGCATCGGGTTCGAGTCGAGTAAGGACGACCGTAGGCAGCGCAATGTGATCTACGCTACGAACTCGGGGCGAAATACCCCAGAAGGTTCCGTGATACATCCGTGAGGGTGAGGCGGAGCGGAATCTCCGACGGTCGTCGGTAATTACCGAGGGTGCGAATGAAAGTCGGTCAGTCCCGTCAAACTCTTCCCAGAGCTGCCGAGCACACCACTCGCATGAGCATGGTCTCACTTGGTCGTGAGCCTGTATGTGATGCGCGATCTCAGGAATTGCGCCTGCGGGTTTCGATTACCCACGCTGCGATCTGTGCGCCGTCAGGATGTGTTCAACGTGCCCCTGGGCTGTGCGGGGTGAGAGCACCAGGCGGTTGGCGATCTCCTTGTTCGTCAGTCCTGCGGCTATTAGCTCGGCGACCCCGACGGTGACATCTCCGGTGGAGACCACCGCCGCAGCCGGGTTCTGCCTCCAAATGCGGTATCCGACAAGTTGAATCAGAAATGGGTATCCGTTGGTGGCCTCCGCCGCCGTGCGGCAGTCGTCGTCGCCGATCGAGCGTCCGGTTTCCTCGAGCGGCTCACGGATGGCCTGTGCCACCTCGTCGAGGGGCACCGCGCCCAAGGAATGACGGTCAGCTCGCCGCAGGAAGGTCAGGACGTCATCGCCCAGGAGATCGCTGATCGATGCAGGCAGGCCGGCAGCGACGAAGGCCAACTCCCGCTCCCTCCCGGAAGGCGTGTTGCACGATCGCACCGAGGGCACGCAGATCATCGGGAGTGGTCAAAGGGAAGGGAAGCCGCGACCCCTTCCCCGGCGTCGCGGCTTCGCATCCTTCCCGAGGCACGCTTCGCAGTGAAGGTCTGACCCGGTCAGGGTGACGGTGACGCCGTATCGACTCTCGGCAAGTGGTCGCTCGCAGCGACTGTTCTGGTGTGGTACCCGGGGTATGCCCGCCACCGTCGGCCTGTTCAACACCCGCGCCGCCCGGTGGTATTCCAGCCGGGTGCTCAGGCAGGGCCTTAACGCTCCCGGCCGCTTCGGTCGCCCGCCCCGTCGATGACGCCATGAGCGAGCGGGCTCGGTGTGTGGAGCGGGTCCGGTGTGCCGATCAGCGGGTGATCGGGAAGCGGGTCGCCGAGGATGGCCAGGCCGCCGCGGTGCAGGGTGCGGTAGCCCGCCCCGGTGCCGGCGACGTCGCGGAAGTTGTCGACCGACGCCAGTCGCGGTGTCGGGGCAACCACCATGCCCACACTGCCGGGGTCTGCGGAACCGAGTCCCGGAAAGGTGGCCCCTGGCAGCGTCAGCGGGTCGGCCGAGGCCGGCGGTTGAGCGACGAGCCCGGCGAACAAGATGCCGCCCGCGATCATCAGCGCGGCGGACTTGGGGGTGCGAGCATCGTGGGGGGCATGCGGAACCGTTCGGGTCGGGATCGGTGAGAGCCCGTCACCGGAGGAGCCGTCACCGGAGGAGGGTGCCGAGCGCATGTGAAAAACGAGAATCGGGCCGCTACTGGCGAGTGCACGTGAGAAGCCGAGGAATCCTGCCTTGCCCGCACAGTAGCTCCCGATGAAGGCGTTGCCGAAAGATTCCGGCGGAGATCGTGTTGACGATCCGACCGGTTCCCGACTGCTTCAGGTGCGGCCACGCCGCACGGCAGACCTCGACACCGCCGAACAGGTGCGGTTCCACGTCGGCGCGAAATGAGTCGGGGGTGTGGTCCTCGAACGCGCGATGATCGGTGCCACCGGCATTGTTGATCAGGATGTCGAGTTGGCCGAACTGTTCGATCGCATCCGCGATGATGTTGCGCGCACTCCCCCCGGTCACGCTGTGTTCGCTCGCAACGGCCGTGCCGCCCGCCGCGACGATCTCGTTCACGACGTCGTGGGCAGGTCCGGATGCGGCGCCGGACGCCCCCGTGCCGGGAAGGTCGTTGACGACGACGCGGCAACCGCGCGCGGCCAACGTCTTGGCGTGGGCGCGGCCGACGCCTCGGCCCGCGCCGGTGACCACGGCGACGCGGCCGTCGAAGTCCAACATGTGCATCTCCTTTGGCTGAATGGTTCTGTCGCTCAGTGATGTGACCGGCGGAAATGCACCCGGGGGGTACGCGCCCACCGCGGTGCGCTCCACGCGGGGACGGCCGTGGTGGTGCATGTTACGAGGCATGTGCTCGTCGGTGCCGTCGCCGCCGAGCATTCCCCTCAGACAGAAGGAGGACGCTCGGCCGGTGCGCGCATCTGTCTCGGTCAGGCATTCGCAGCGCGGCGGTGATCAGGCAATCTGCGTGTCACACGGTGACGCTGACGGGGGCATCGTCGTCATCGAATTCGGTTTCGAAGAACTCCTCGTCGAAGAAGTCCTTGAGTGCGGTGAGCGCGACGTGGATGGGGCCGGCACCGGTGTACCAGACACACTGGAGCAGCGCCTCGTAAATTTCCCGCTTCGTGGCTCCGACCCGCAGCGCGGCGTTCGCGTGGGCGATGACGGGGTCGTTGACCGACCCCATACCGATTCCGGCCACCGCACAGAGCGTCACACAGATCAGCTCACGCGTCTTGAGGTCGAGTCCGGGACGAGCGAGAAGGCCGCCGACGCACCATTCGGTGCTCATGTCGGCGATGTCGGGAGATTTACGCCGGTAGGCCTTGGTCATGTCCTCGCCGAGGTCGCCGCCGTAGAGCTGACGCTCCAACTCCGCGCCGCGCCGGCGCGGGCGAGATCGAGGCCGCCACCCGCGCGTACGAGCGACTACGGCGGAGAGGGGAGGAACAGACGCGACGTCGGAGCGGATCGCAGCAGGGCACCCCGGAGTCCGAATACGTCCTCGAGTTCGCACTGACCTGGATGCCACACGGCGGTGCGCCGGATGACGAACTCTTCATCCAATTCGGGACGACGAGATCCCGTTTCGCCGAGGTGCTTCGAGCGCACCTACCCAACACCACCTGCGATCCGGACACCGCTCGCCACCTCATTCACGCCTACCGCACCTGACCCGCGGCGATGCTCGCACATGCATCCGCCACCTCAGGGTTCCCGGCCCGACACCGGACCCCATGGGTCTGGCCTGGCAACCCTGTCGCGCGGTCCCCGGAGTTTGATACGGCGAAGACGGCACTGCCGCTTTCTCACACTGTGGGAAACGAAGGTCGCGTCCTAATCTCCTGAGACCCCGGTCACGGCCTTTTCGTCATTCCGGCGCATCGGACCAATTGTGCCCCACCGTTTGCCTTGGATTCGGTTTGGTGGGTTCCGGCGGTAAGTCATGCGTGTGGGAAGACGCTCGAGACCGGAGTCCGAGCCGGTGAGCGCTGGTGGGTCCTTGCTTACACCGGGGTCGAGTCGTTGACATCCCGTTTGACGAGGCTGCCAATGTCGTAGCCGGGCTCGTCGGACATGGGCCAGTAGTCGAAGCAAGCCATGCTCTCGTGAGCCATCCCTGCTGAGAGTTCCTTCGTGAAGAGTTCGCGCCACGGTTGGATCAGCAGCGATCGGGTGAGCCGCCGTTGAATGCGGTTCTTGCTCATGAAGACAGTTCGTGCGATTTCCCATGCCCGGTCCAGCAGCTGGTCCCGGGGCAGAACCTCGCCGACCAGCCCGAGGTCGCGCGCCTCGTGTGCGGACAGGCGCTGCCCCATCAGCAGGAAGTACCGTCCTCGGTTGGGCCCAAGGAGTTCCCGGAACAGGGTATGGACTCCGTCGCCGGGGACGATGCCGAGTCCGTCCCAGTGGCCCTCATAGAAGTGCGTGTTCTCCGAGGCGATGACGATGTCGTTGAGTAGGGCTAGTTCCGCGTGCACGATCGAGGGCCCGTTGATGGCAGCGATGACCGGAATCTGCAGGTTGAGGAGTGCGAACGGCTCGCGGGTCTGGTCCTTGTAGAAGATGTCGTAGCCCTGGTACGAGCTGAACGGCTTGTGAAAGCCGTGGTCTCGCCAACTCGGTCCGTCGAACTCGGCCAGGAACGCATCACCGGTACCGGTGAGGATCAGGCATTCGTTCTCGGGATCGTCGTTGATCGCGGCCATCGCCGGGATGAGGCCCCTGTGAACCTCGAGATTCCAGCGCAGCGGCCCGTCGTCGGTGTGCAGCCGCGCTTCGAGGATGCCGTCCTCCCGCCGGAATCGGAGGAACGATTCGAACTGCTTCGAGTACTGCTCGAGGTGGGTTCGATAGATTTCGGCCATTAGAACTCCTTCAGATTGTTTTCGAGAAAGTGGTGCGTCCAATTCTGGTGGCGCGGAATGCATGGGCCCATGGTCGTGCCAGCCAGATCATGGCCGGGAAAGCTAGCTCGATCGGCCAGTTGTCCAAGGGTGTGCGGTCAATGCGGTGGGTTGTGCCCCAGTGCGGGGTCCACCGCTCGCGCTGCGTGGACGGAATCAGTTGGTAGGTGATGCGTCCCGACGCGACGAGCGGATCACGGTCCATGAGTTCCCCGCGACAGTGGCGGTCAGTTACGCGGATTACCAGGAGTCCGCCGGTCCGTGGCTCTTGCGGGGCCCCGACGCCACCAGCAGCTGCTTCCGGTAGCAGTCCTCCACATGGGCGTGGTGTGCGGACACGTTTGGATCGTCCGGTATTAGCGGGGAGGTGTAGGTCATGATGGCGATGAACATGGCGCTCCCCAGGATCAGCGTAGGAAGTGCAAGGTGGTTGCGTGGCCGTTGGATTCGCGGTTGCGGGCGGCCGGGCGCCAGGAACCGGTTCCGGGTCGGCCGAGGGTGTTGCGGAGCACGCCGAGTTTGTCGACCTCGAGTTCGATCTCGTCGCCGGGCGCCAGCCGCCGGTCGATTTCGACGGTGGAGCCTCCGTTGCAGGTCCCCGTCCCGAGCAATGCTCCTGGGCGCAGAATCTCGGCCTGGGAAGCCCAGGCGACGATTTCGGCGACCGACCACACCATCTCCGCGCTGCTGGTGTCACACCACGGTTCGCCATTGACCCGCGCGGTCATACGGAGACCGTCGTCTGGGATCTCGTCGAGAGTGGTGATGTATGGGCCGGCGACGCAGGCGAAGTGCTTGCCTTTCGACGGGCCCAGGCCGCTCGTCATCTCGCGGGCCTGAATGTCGCGGGCGCTGACGTCGTTGAGGATTGTCAGGCCCAGCACGTGGTCGAGGGCGGTGTCGGGGGTCAGTGCGGTACCCGTGCGCCCGATGACAATGCCGATTTCGAGCTCGTAGTCCAGACGTTCGGTGTAGGAGGGCCACGGAATTTCGTCGTGCGGTCCGAGGAAGGTCAGGGGGTCACCGGCGTAGGAGACGGGGAACTCATACATGACATCGGGCACAGGTTTGTTCTGCCAGCGAAACCCGAACGAGAAGTGCTCTTGGAAGACCATGTAGTCCCGGTAGCTGACGGGGTCGAGAGCGTTGGTGAGGACCACGTCGTCCACGCGGGTCTCCTCGGCGGCGTCGTCGGCCGCCTCGCGGGCGGCATCGAGGAACAACTCGCCGTGTGCGAGTGCCGCCGACATGCTCGACGGCACGAGCGCTTCGGCGATCCGCAGCGCTCCCTCCGTCGTGGCCCCACGTGCCCGGGCACGCCTGCGGACGCTGCTGCGCACGTCATGCCATGTGTCCGTGCCGTTGCCCGCGGCGATTACCCGGGCGATAGGACCGTCTGGAGTCTGCACGAGTTGACGTGCGAAACGCATGGAAACCCTCCGTCAAACGCAGTAGGAAGCGGTCGAGTAGTTGCGATGACCGCCAGTACGAAGAGTGCTCTGGTTCGTCCTCGTCAACCATGGTCGATGAGGACGAAGTCTGGCGCAGTTCGCTGGCTCCTCGGACTGAGATCGCTGGCAGCGCTATCCGACCAGCGTTAGGCGGTGCGGGGACACGCTTCCACCCCGCCGACACCCCGACTCGATCTCATGGAGCACGGCCGCGGACCGTGAGCTCTTCAAACGCCGGGAAGGACGGTTGATGTGCGGGATCCTGAGTTTTCGTTTTGAGTAACAGATTTCGATTCCCGCCCATCGGGCAGCGGGTCAATCCTCGGTGGTGGTGAATGGCGTGATTTCGAGTGCGTCGAGCACGTCCCACACGGCATAGGCCAATGACAACTCGAAGCGCGTCGTGTGGTCTCCCAACGGGCGATCGAGGATGTCAGCTGCGCGCGACAGACGGTACTTGACGGTGTTGAGGTGGACCTTGCAGCGTTCAGCTGTCGCTGGATGGTTTCCCCCGACGTCGAGGAAGGTGCGCAGTGTCTCGAGAAGGTCGCCCTGACGGCGGCGGTCGTATTCGGCCAGCGGACCCAGCGTGTTCCGGACGAGTTCGACCATCCGGGTCGTGTCCTGAACGTCCAACATGATGCGTAACGGCCCCAGAACGGACGCGTCGACAACCACCGCCGGCTTGCCGCTGTCTCTGGCCAGCCGCAACGCGGCCTGTGCTTCGTTCAGCCCCCGCGCGAGGTCGGGGTGCGCCTCGCTCAGTCCGGCGATCAGTGGTAGGCCCTTCGCCCGGGCTCGCTCCAGCACCTCTTGGACCCACCGCAGCGGTCGGTGGCAATGGGGAAGCGCCACGACCACACGCTCACCGCGAGTGCCGATCAAGATTCCTTGGGCCGTGCCGGCGGCGCGGAACATCGCGAGCATGGCCCCCTGATCGGCTCGGGGCAACGCTTCGACGACCGCGACCACACATGGCTCGGCGACGTCGATACCGGCGTGGTGCGCGCGCCGGCGGAGGCTGTCCGACCAGTGGGCACCTGCTTGCAGCAGCTCTTCGAGAAGCTCCCCGCGTACGCGCCATTCGGCTTCCAACGCCGCGAACTCCTTGGTCAGCTCGAGAGCGATGGCCGTCGCTCCGAGACTGAGTGCCGCGTGGTGAAAGTCGGTCAGTGGCCCGGACTCGGCCAAACGCACCCACCCGAGCCTCTCCCACCCGCACGGATCGCCGCCGCAGAACCGCGGTCCGTCCCTCCGGGCGGATCGGCCTCGATCTCGCTGGGCGCTCCGCTTCCAGCCGGGTATCTCCAGGCCCTCGTATGGTCGTCCTCCCGTTCGACGACGATGTCGCTCCCGATCGCCCGGGCGAGTTCCGCGGCGACCGCGTGTTGGCCTCCGCCTGCGAGTGAGGCCTCGGTGAGGACGCTGCTGAGCACGGAGTGCCGCTTGAGTAGATCGTTCTGTTCGCGTAGCGATGCGTAGAGCCGGGCATTGGCAATCGTGATCGCGGCCTGACTGCTCAGCGCACTGAGCAGGTATTGTGCGTCGCGTGGCACCGCCGCACGCCTGCGGAACCCGACGAGCAGATTGCCGATCAGGTCTCCGTTGTGGAACAGCGGTGCACACACCAGTGAGACGAGGCCCTCCCCGCGCATGCTGTCCTGGATGTGGGGCGGGAGTCTGTCGTCGGTGTGGGCTTCATCGTCGAGGGTGACCACGTCCCCAGCGGACAGCGCGAGTCCGGTGATCCCCTGTCCCAGCTGCACCCGCATCGCAGCGAACTCCGGAGTCCGCGCACCACGCATCGCGGTGACACGCGATTCGTTGTGTTCGTAGTCGGCGAGGGCCAACCAGGTGACATCGGCTCCGATCAACTCGTGAGCCCGTTCCACGATGAACTCGAGGACTGCGTCCGCGTCGGCCTCGGATGCGTGTAGCTGTTTGGCGACCTCGACAAGGGTGCGGAGTGCACCTGCCTTATCGAGTTCGGCGGAGGACGTCTCGAGAACGTCGGCCGCTGCCGCGGCCACCGTGACCACGACCTGCCGGGCGGCGCGCGAGTCGGATCCGTCTGCGAGCACCGCGCCCATCCTTTCCCCGTGCACGATGACGGGAGCGATCCAGCCGGAGGATATCCGGTGCGGTCCAGTCCCGGGGGGTAGAGCCGCGAGCACTGAGGCAGCCGAGAGCGGAATTCCCTCGACAGCGCCCAGAAGTTGCGGCCCACCCGGTGTATGAGCATCCAATGCCAGCAGACAATGGCGAACCAGCCCCAGATCGCCGATCATGGACAACAGTCTCCGCAGCTCGTCGCGCTCAGGTGCTCCGACGGTAAGAATGGCCCGCCCCGCGGCGGTGTCCTGGGGCGATCCGGCCTCACCAATGGGCGAAGGTTGCACGAGTTGGAGTATGACTGACCCGGCGGCCCGAGGCGAGACCCGATGATTCGACGCGCTATCGATGATCAGCGATGACAGGGGATGTGGGAATTGAGCTTCCGCCTGGGTGACCGCGGGCGGGTCCGCGGCACCGAAAGTGCTGTTCAGGGCCCGACTTCCTTATGGCAAAGAACCGAATGCGCTGCGGCAAAATGCCAGTCGCTGTGGCACTCTTCGGTCGGCCGCGGGCTATGCTTTTTCCCTGGCGACTTGCCGCACCCGCCGGTAGGCGCTGACGGATTCGAGGCCTCCGTCGACGGGCACGTCGACGCCGGTGACGAACGACGAGTCGTCGCTGGCGAGGAATAGTGCGACCCGTGCGAATTCATCGGCATCAGGTTGTTTGCCTCGTGCGACGGTCCTCGGCTTCGACTGCAACGTGATCGGCCTTGTCCTGTTGTCGGGATTGCCGGTTCCGGCGTGTGGCGGCAGCCCAGGCGATGAGCCCTGCCACGACGAGCGCTGAGGCTTGCGCGGCGACGAGGGCCATGCCTCCGATTTCGAAGGCTGCGGGACCGAGCACGGCACCGACGGCACCGCCGAGGAAGACGAACATCATGTAGACGGTGTTCGCTTGGGCCTGTTTTGTCGGGTTCGTGTTCAGGGCTCGAGTTTGGGTTGCCGCTTGGATGGACTGATTCGCCAGCGTCACTGCGAACATCGACGCGGCGAAGGCCACGATCACTTTCGAGTTCAGGATCGCGGACGATGTGGCGATGAACATGACACACAGTCCGACCCCGGCTACATGTCAGCGGTCATGTAATTCCTCAGGTTGAGAGGTTTGTCCGTCACGTAATTCCCCACCCGGCCGTCACGTAATTCCCCACCCTGGGGCGTGTCGGCCGGGGTTCCGGCGCTGCTGGAGGTTCGCTCCTGACTGGGCCACCGACAACGGGCCCGGGAAGGGGCCCGAGGTGGCAAGGAGAACGTGGACGATGACCGATCTGATGGAGTTGTTTCGGCATTGGCATGCCGGCCGGTCCCAGGTGCAGATCTCGACGGCCCTGGGGATCGATCGTAAGACGATCCGGAAGTACTTGGCTCCCGCGTTGACGGCCGGGTTGGCGCCGGGCGAGGGCGGGAAGTTCGACGAGGCGCTGTGGCGGGAGTTGATCGCCGGGTGGTTCCCGGAGGTCGGCGACCCGGCGGCCCGGGCGGTGACGTGGCCGGCGATTGCCGCGCACCACGACTGGATCGACGCACAGTTGAAGGCGTCGGTCACGGTCGCGACGATCGCACAACGCCTGCGTGACGATCTCGGCGTCAGGGTGTCCGAGTCGACGGTGCGACGTTATGTGGCAGCGCAATTCGCCGATCAGGTCGCGGAGTCGAAGGTGACGGTGCCCCGGGGTGCGGTCCCGCCCGGCGACGAGGCCCAGGTGGACTACGGCAAGCTCGGGATGTGGCGGGACCCGGCCACCGACCGTCGGGTGGCGGTGTGGGCGTTCGCGATCATCCTGAGCTGCTCACGGATGCTGTTCGTCCAGCCGGTGCTGCGGATGGACCAGTCCTCGTGGTGTGCCTCGCACGTGGCGGCGTTCGAGTTCTTCGGCGGCACCCCGGCCCGGATCGTGTGCGACAACCTCAAAACCGGGGTCGAACGGCCGGATTTGTACGACCCGAAGATCAACCGCGCCTACGCCGAACTCGCCGCCTACTACGGGGTCCTGATCGACCCCGCCCGGGCCGGTAAACGCAAGGACAAGCCCCGCATCGAACGCCCGATGCCCTATATCCGCGACTCGTACTTCAAGGGCCGAGAGTTCACCTCCCTGGCACAGATGCAGGACGCCGCCCTGGCCTGGTGCACCGATGTGTACGGCCGACACAACCACCGCGGCCTCGACGGAGCGCAGCCGACTGCAGTCTTCGATGCCATCGAAAAACACAGTCTCACACCACTTCCACCCAGACCTTTCGAACCGGTCCTATACCAGGTCGGCAAGGTTGCCCCGGACTGCCACGTCAAGGCCGGCAAGGCCCTGTATTCGGTGCCCTGGCGGCTGATCGGCCAGCAGGTGCTGGCCCGCACCAGCGACGACATGGTGCAGATCTTTCACTCCGAGCAGGTGGTCGCCACCCATGTGCTGCACCTGTCGGGGCGGTCGACGAACGTCGAGCACTACCCACCGCACAAGATCGCCTACACACTGCAGACGGTGGCCTGGTGCCGGGCGCAGGCCGACCAGGTCGGTCCCGGCGCCGTCGCGGTCGTCGCCGAGTTGTCGCAGGTCAACGCGTTGCACCGGTTGCGAGCAATCCAGGGGATCGTTCGGCTGCGGGACCGTTACGACGATGCCCGCCTGGACGCGGCGTGCGCCCGGGCCCTCGAGGTCGGTGACCCCAGCTACCGCACCGTCAAGGGCATCCTCGCCGCCGGCACCGAACATGACGGAGGGCCCGCCCCGGCCGTCGCGCAGGCGCCGGCGTTCCTGCGCGGACCCGACGCCTTCGGCGCCGAACGCACCGCCTGAGACGTACGCCCGCACATCGATATCTATTGCACTCCAATCACTTCCAGACGCCGTGAGGAATAGGACATGACCATTCACGACCCCAGCCTGCGCGCTGCGCTGAAGACGTTGAAGTTGACCGGGATGCTCGACACCCTCGACGCCCGGCTCGCCCAGACCCGGGACGGGCAGCTCGGACACCTCGAGTTCCTGCAGGTGCTGTGTGAGGACGAGATCGCCCGCCGGGAAACGGCGGCGCTGGCCCGCCGGTTGCGGCGGGCGAAGTTCGAACAGCAGGCCACCTTCGAGGACTTCGACTTCACCGCGAACCCGAAGCTGCCGGCGGCGATGCTGCGGGACCTGGCCGCGCTGCGCTGGCTCGACGCCGGCGAGTCGGTGATCCTCTACGGTCCCGTAGGTGTCGGCAAAACACATGTGGCACAGGCACTTGGGCATCATGTGGCCCGCCGAGGTGGGGACGTGCGGTTCGTCAAGTGCTCCCGAATGCTCGCCGACCTCGCCGGCGGCCACGCCGACCGCACGATCGGTCAGCGGATGCGGGAATACACCCGACCGCTGGTGTTGATCATCGATGATTTCGCGATGCGTGAGCACACCACCACCCAGTCCGATGACCTCTACGACCTGGTTTCCGATCGGGCGATCGCCGGCAAACCTCTGATTCTGACGAGCAACCGCGCCCCGAAGGACTGGTATCCGCTGTTCCCGAACCCGGTCGTTGCGGAATCGCTCCTCGACCGCCTCATCAACACCAGCCATCAAACCCTGATGGACGGACCGTCCTACCGACCCCGCAAACGACCCGGGCACCGCACCGCCAGCGCAACCTGACCCGCGCCCCCACCGCGCGGGTTACCCTCGACTCAGCACGCCCGAGCATGGGGAATTACGTGACGGAAACCCCTGGGGAATTACGTGACGGTCGACAGGGAACCGTCTCACCGATGTGTTCCGGAAGTGGATCCGCCAACGGAACTAGAGCCCGTACCGGGCCGTCTGGAACATTCGCATGCAGGTCGGGGTCGCCTATCAGGTCGAGGATGGGGAGAACCGACAGCAGTGACGGTTGCGGTGCAAACTTGGGTTTATGGATCAGGCAGGTGGCGACGTATCGTCGGCAGTCGGATACGACGACGCCGCATTCGATAGATCGGCGCACCGCTATGGGGACGCGGATCAGAGAGACTGGGAGCTACGTTTCCTGTCATCGCTGGCGCAGAGGCTCACTGCCCGCACTCCAGGTTCGCGGCCTTGGGAGGTTCACACACTCGCGTTGGGCATCGATCAATTGACTGTTGTAGTCCGGGCATGGTCACACGACCCGCCTTACCTTTCACGACTCCTTGGTGTACACGAGCATCTGCCCACTATTCGTCGTGGCTTTGGGGACGTCGACGATCCGGAGATGGCCCGCGGCGCGAACACCAGTCCGCCGGTGCTCCGGACGATATCAGCGGTACGGGATGCCACCTCACCATCGATGCTATCGAGCCAACCGAGCTCCGCGGCCTGCTTGCCACGCTCGATCGGTGTGCCGTCGACCGTCGCTTGGATTTCCGCCAGGATCCGGAGAGCACCAACTGCGCTGGTCGTCGTATATTGCTGCTTCCGTGAAACGAGGTCGACCGAGATTCCCAGCACCGTCGACGCGACTACTGTCCGCTGTACCGACTGCATTGCCAGTATTGCTTCTAACACGTTTGCTCCATATCCGGACGCCGGTGCGTTCTGCCTGTCAGAGAAGATGGGGTGGTCTTGCCGCGAAGCGGGTGCGCCCGGATGGCATAAGCGGTCAAGCGCCCCCTCGCGAGACGCGAGGGGCTCGGCCCCTGATCCCGAATTGCCGGACGTCGACCTCCCGCCCCGTCAAGCGGAGACACTTTCCGCGGGGGGCGGCCATCCCGGTCACCTCACCTTGAGCCATGAGGGATCAGTCGTCGAGAAATTGGCCGATCTCGTCCGTCCAGTCACCGCTGTTCACTGCCTCGACGATCATTCCCATCGTGGTGCCGGTTGTCGCAATGATTGGATGGTCTTCTGACGCTATCTTTCTCACAGGTCGCTTAGCCTTCAAGAACTTCATGCGTTCGCCGACCCGAACTGCAGCGCTGATGGGTTGGCGGGGGAAGTAGTATCCGCCTCTCTCGACGAGCACCTCCTCGGCGGTGTCCGAGTCGTGCGCGATGATGGTGTTCCGTACCCAGGAGTAGATGCCGTTCCGAAACTCCGGATCACGATTGTTTTGCGCGAAAGCGAACGTAGCGACGGTCCGCGGATGCGCTACGCCGGGGCCGAGGACGTTGCATTTGTTTGCCCACTTGTGACTGAGCGCCTTGAGGGTTTCATCGAATTGCGTGTCAACGGTGTGTTCCGAGCCTGCACGGAGCGCCACTAGATTCACAGTAGTGGGGGGCGCGTCGGGGTTGTCGACGTCAAACGTCTGCCTTTGAATCGCTGTGGAGGTGATCGCCACCGACTCGATCTTGCGACGCTCGAGTTGCTTCTGGGTACGCAAGATCTCGTCGAGGTCGCCGCGCCGAGCATAAAGGGTTACTGACCAGTCCAAATACTGGTCGTTTAGCACTCCGTACCTCACGTGCATTTCGGTGTGGATACCGTTGCGCGCCGGACCCAGTTCCCCGACATACTCGTCGTACTCGAGATCACGACTCGGCGGATAGTACTTGCCGACACTGTTACTTCCAGCGGACTTGCGAGCGCGGCGCTCACGCCTATTTTCCATGTCGTAATAGTAGCCGTGACACCCGACAGTCCGGATTACTGACTGTTAGCCTGGTCTCCCCTTCCAGTCTGTTGTCGGGCGATCCACGTGTTGAACTGATAGCCGCGGCCTTGTGCGCATCCCCGGGGTAGCGTCCATCTGCCCCCAACAGGTGGATCTGTGCCAGCCGGTGCTCATACACTCTCCGGCGCTGGCGCTATCCGGTACATCCGCCGCGTCTCATACCTACAGCCCACTCGGACAGATCTGGATGGATCGCGGTGTCAACGACGCACGGCTCTTCGCTGTTTGAGCATCCCAACTCGACATCCTCGACCACCCGGTGCAGCTTCCTCGTCGCGGCGGCATGCTCTTGTGCGCGATCACAGCGGATGGCCACCGGGTGGGTGCTGATGCCGGGTTCAAGCGGCCCGGCCGATGCGCCCGCGCCACAAGGAGCTAAAGAGTGAATCTGCCGGTAGCGTCCTTGAGGGTTTCCCGGACTTCAGCCTTCTGTCGGTCGCCTGATTCGACCGACTTCAGCAAAAGGAAGATGTCTCGGGTGTCGATCACCAAGCCGTCATCTTCAGCGAAGTCTTGAACATGCTCGTCAGCGCCGTCTAGGATCTGCGCCCTGCTGTCAGGGCTATCGAACCGGAACGAGTTCGCGACGTACCACATGCGCTGAACCTCCCCATCCGCCCTCTCATATACGCGTCGGTGTCGACCGACCTTGATCAGATCGTTTGACTTCGCGCCCTTGCCGTAGCCTTTCACCTCGACGACGGCCATCCAGTCACCGTCGGATACTGACAGATCGGCCCCCTTCGCCTGATTCCTGTCGAGTCGAATATCGAGGTCCACAACCGCGAAACCGAGGCCCTCCAGTGCTTCTTTCACTGCGGCTACAAGGGAGTCGTCAGTGCCGGTCAACAGTCGCTGTTGGGAAAGTTGCGCATCGCGGCTCAGTGCGTCGAGCGCATTCTCGGCATCCGCGACTACCCGCTGCAGACGTTCGATCTCTGTCGCCGCTTCGCCGATCTTGTCGCTGATCTCCCGGTACCGCTTCTCTTGGATCGCGCTCATCCAGCGCACATCGGACTGCCATCCAGGCGCGGCTGGAAAGCGTTTCGGATCCTGTTCGTTCCATTCGCGGAAGGCCGCGAACAAGAACGGGTCAAGGTTGCCGGCCGCTTCCTCGGGCAGGTACCAGACCTCGGATGCCCCTCGATGTGGTCGGTAAATCACTGCGATCGCGTCGCCGTCGGCGTTCTCGAGCAACGGTGATGACGCTCGGCGAAAGTGCTCAGACTTGCTCGGTGAAAGTGCCCACCTGTGAGCGGTGATTACTGTAGCGGTTGGCGGGGTGTGGTGGTGGCTTTGCGGAGGTTTTCGGAGCGGGCGTGATGATCACGAAGGCGGTAGGAGTCCCCGTCCAGATTGAGCACCACGGATCGGTGCAGTAGCCGGTCGAGCATGGCCGCGGCGACAGTGGTGTCACCGAGGACCTGGCCCCATTCACCGACACTGCGGTTTGTTGTCATGATTATCGATGTCTTCAGATATCGTTGCGTGACAACCTGAAACAGCGCCGATGCGGCCTCACCGGGTAACGGGAGATAGCCCAGTTCATCGACGACCAGCAGGGTGGGGCCAGCGAAGAACCGCATCGTCGTCGCCCACCGGCCCTCGATCGCGGCCCGGTGGCAGCGGGCGGCGAGGTCGGCGGCGGTGGTGAAGTAGGTGCGGTAGCCGGCGTGCACCGCCGCCCGCGCCAGCCCGACCGCCAGGTGTGTCTTGCCTACTCCCGGCGGGCCGATGAGCAGCAGGTTCGTCGCGGATTCGAGGTAGCGGCAGGTCCCGAGCTCGGCGATCAATTTCCGGTCGAGGCCCGCGGCGGCGTCGAAGTCGAAGTCCTCGAGCGACGCCGGGGTCGGCAGGCACGCGAACCGCAATCTTCCGGCCAGTCGGCGGGCCTCGGTGGCCTCGACCTCGATCGAGAGCAACTCCTCCAGGGTGGCGGTCATCGACAGGTTGTTCTGTTGGGCGCGGTCGAGGACCGCGGGCAGGGCTTCGGCGGCGTCGTGGAGTTTGAGGACAGCCAGGTGCCCGCGCAGGCGTTGGTAGAGGCTGGCCGCCTCGGCGGTGTTCGGCGCCGGAACCGTATCGGCGGTGGGCGTGGTGGTCATGCGAGGGTGTTCCTTCCGTGGGCGGCCCGCTCGTAGGCGGACAGGTCGATGACCATTGATGTCGTTGTGGCCGAGGGCGATTCGACCGCACTCGATGTCGTGGTGGTGGTTCCGGTGGTGGTGCGGCGCAATGCGTCCGCTGCGGCGATCGCGGCGGGGCCGGGTGGGATCCGTTCCTTCCGGCGGTGTGGGCGCCCACCATTGCCGGCGGCGGCCATGGCCACTTGCTCGAGCGCGTAGACATGACCGTGATCACGGACGATCACCCCGGCGCCGTCCGGGGCGAGGTGGTGGCGGGCGATGGTGATCTGCGCGGTGGTGACGATGTCGATCACCTCCGATCCGAGGACTTGGGTGACGGTGACCTGCGCCGATGCCAGCTCCGGGGGAACCGAGTACCGGTTGCCGCGGTAGGACACCAGCGCCTGCCGGGAGGCGGTCCGGGGTTCGGTGAGGATCGCCGGGTACGGCATGGTCGGGAGTGCGGTCAACGGTTCGGCGGCCGCCACGGTCGCTACCGAGGCCTTGCCGTCGGCGGTGGCCCGCATCCGGGTGTCGCCCCGCAGCCGGCAGAACTCGTCCACCCGTTGTTGGGCCTGTTCGACGGTGACGTCGTCGGGAAGGGTGCGCCACCAGCGTTGGGCAGCAGTATGATTGGCCTTCTCGACCACCCCTTTGCGGTTCCCGGCTTTGGGTGGGCAGATCGCCACCGACACGCCGTAGTGCTTCAAGACGCCAGCGAAGCTCGCGGTCACCCGGCCCGACTCGGGATGGCAGACGGTGGCCATCCGGTCGAACCGCCACACCCTCGTCACACCGCCGAGCCGGCGACTGACCCGATCGAGGCCGTCGACCAAATGCGGCTGGGTCATCGCCGGCGCCAGGATCCCACGCCAGCGCCCCGAATGCGCCAGCGAGCCGACCAGCAGGTGCGCCGCCCCGCCCCACCCCCAGGAGTCGGGTGGATTCGGCAGATCAACCCAATCCCACTGAGTTTCCTCACCAGGTGGATGGTCGATTATCGCGTTCGCCCGGTCGGTGGCGGTAGCGCAGGCCTCGCATACCGGGCGCAGTTTGCGGTCGCGGATCTGCCGGGTCAGCGTCGGATACGACAACCGGTAGCCGAGGTCCTCGAGTTCGTCGCACAGGGTGCGGGCCCACAGGTGCGGATCCTCGGCGAGCCGGCAGGTTACGTACTCGACGAACGGTTCGAATGGGTCATCACGTGCGGGTTTGCGGACTCCGGGTGTGGTGACGCCGTTGATGTAGTTGCGGATGGTGCGGCGGTTTCGTCCGGTGTGGCGGGCGATCGCCGAGATCGTCCAGCCCTGTTTGTGCAGTGCGTGTACTTCCACGTCTTCCTCCCATGTCAGCATGAGATTGCGGGTCTCCTTCGGGTCGCTGGTGCGTGGTCAGAGACCACCAGCATCGAGGGAGACCCGCCCTCATCGGCGGAGCCACACGGGTGAGCACTTTCGGTAAGTAGAACTGAGCAGTTTCAGCGAGCGCCATCAACGGCACCCATTCCTCGTCAGTCGCAACTGGAGGCCGCTCGACCACGCTTCGCGATTGGACGTCAGGATCGAGGACGGTCACGAGGTGGCGCTTGACAAGGTCGGAGCGAAGTTCGCTCAGTCCACCAGGCAAGCGCATTTCATGTCCAGGCTTCGGCTCCCGACGCACAAAATGGTAGGTCTCACGTCCCAACCACCCAGGCTGCCCACCCTCCGCCGACGTCTGCTCGATGAACGCACCCACACCCACGTCACCGATCTGGATGACGCGAAGGCCGCTGTCGTCAGGAAGGTTGGTATAACCGCGGACTATGAGAGCGTCCCAGCTCGCCCACCGTGGCTCTGGGTTTAAACCTTCGTGCGTGGTGTTTGCGTACTTCTTGACGGCCGACACTAGTTGTCCGTCCTGGTCCTCACCTGCCAGAAGGACACGTGGGCATGGACTCTCACCATAGATCATCAATTTTCGACCTCTCGCAGCAGTAACACAGCACGCACGCTCCACCTGTGCAGCGCGGAGCAAAACAGCTTCATGTCGGGATTCACCAGCAGAATAGCGAGCCGAAATTCCCACCCTCACCCGCAGCCATATAGATAGGCTCCCGACCGACGGTTCCCATCGCCACCGCCGACCCCTGTCCGCCGCCCACCCGGGGCCGCTGGGCCCCGCGGCCCCGCGGCCCCGCGGCCCCGGCACGATCTGGCCAAGGTTCTATTTCGGCGTGTCAGGGCATGGGCGTGCGGCGCCGGACCGAAGCTCCTCGACACGTTCTCCACGATGGCGATCGCCGCGCGGCGGACACAGCTTCGCCTTCCCACCAACGAGGAAGAGCCGTCGACGCGACGCCAGCCGGCCGCGGCATCTGCCGACCGAATCTGGAAGTACGTCGTCGTTCAACACAGTATTCGAGGTCATTAATTGCCGTTGCCGAGTCCTTACACTGTGCGCTCCGGACCGACCGGACCGTGCCGCGTTGTGATGGCCGGATGTGAGCGGTTTCGAATCAATCCCCTTTACGACGATCTCGTTCATCCACCCAGATGCTCTTGAAGTGCTCAGCCTCGATCTGATGGTTGGTCTCGAATCGGTCCCGGAGGCGATTGTAAAAGCGGTCAGGAACACGGGCGGAGTCGAGGCGGGACCGGAAGATCTTGTCCTGCCGTAGCCGCAGCGCCTCTGTCAACTCGTCAAGCTTGTGCTGCGAGACTGTCTCGGGGGTCAGGCTCTGCAGCGTTTCATCGATGCGCTCACGGAGGTCAGTCTTGGTTCGGGCGACGGATCGTTGTTGCAATAGGCTCCGCAGGGCCAGGGATGCTGCGGGCAGTGTGGGTGCGACGTACCAGACTAAGAGCTGCCACACAAACCATTGCGCAGCGAGTGAGATGATCAGGCCAATGCCCAGCCACGCGGCCAGGCCGACCACCAGCCGCCAAGCCCACGCCTCACGCTGGTCAGCGTCCCAGATCAGGTTCTCTCGTTGGCAGAGAGTCTCGGCGATGGGTGAGGGGATCCCCCGCACATCGAGATACCAGTTTCGCTTTTCGTCTCCGGCATACTTCTTCGCCGAATCCACTATGTGCACCATAGGAACTCGGCGACCTAGATCAGGGTTCCAAGAGAGCTTGAATAGCGAAGTGTCAAACTGTTCTTGGAGGAGCACTGCACGGTTGTTGAAGTTCTTCGTCACGAATGGCCAGACGGTCTCCGTCAGGAAGGTAGCAATGACGCCCGTGATCACGGCGGTCGGTCTCAGGTCCGGGATGAGGATCGCGGCAAGACTCGCGACACTAACGATGAACGCTACAAGCCAGCGCGCCGATTCGACATGTTGGGCCTGTGCGTGCTCCACATCGGCAGCGTGCAGGAGACGGATGTGCTCAGCATCGTTTTGCCGATCGTTGATACTCTGCACTGAGTCAGGGGTCATGGGCGCGGCATCCGATTCCCGAACAGGCTGCGCCACAGCTCAATTGCTGCTCGTTCCTGGCCGTCGCCCTCCACAAGGATCGCTTCCTCGGCGGTCGCGAGCCATGCACGAATTGTGACCTGCAGGTTGATACGCTCCGATAGCGACATGGAAGCGTTGACGTCGCCCCCGAGTTTTGCAGGATCAGGCCAGTCATCGGCGATCTGGTCGGCGGCGGAGGCGAGGAAGAACCTGATCTCGTCTTGATACCGCCCCAGGTCGGGTTCGACTAGGTCGAGGGCCATGACCTCGATCAGGAACGATGGTTTGAGGGGCTCCCCCGCTTCACGGTTGATCGCCTTCAGCATTTTCACGAGCGGGACAAATTTGCTTTGGCACGCGGCATTCTTCTCGGTCACCATCCGAGCGTGCTCGTGTGGGTTGGTTTCCATCCACTCGAGGCCGTTCGGGATACGGAAGCCGGTATCGGTCACGAATGCAGGTGCGACCTCGTACGAGGTGACGTCCTCGCCGGCGTAGGAGATCAGTGCGACGGTGTCATCGCCGGTGACGTCCGACCAGCGGGTGGACAGCACATCGACGAGGGCGGTCACCGCCGCCGTGCCGGTGCCTTCGGCGAGGTGCGCTTGGGGGCCGTCGGGGTCGATGACGACGAAAATATCGACATCCTTGAGCTTCTTGGTCTTGGTGTGGCGGTCGTAGCTTCCTGTGAGGAAGTCATCGGTCAATGCCCATTGTCCGCGGACGTGGTCGCGGACAAGCTTGTGACGGCTTTGGGCGAGTTGCTGTTCGCCTGTGGTGATTTCGAGGTTGCTTTTCAGTCCGGCGAACGCTGTGTCGACCAGTCCCATGTCCGTTCCTTCGGTCAGCTCATGTAGACGCGCGCCGAGGCGGTCGCGTCCGGGGCAGTAGCCAATGTTCCGATCGATCGTGACCGGAGGTCAGCCGTGGATGCGCTGGTTCCGGGGCTCCACCCGGGCTGAGGGGTTCGAGGCCCGTTAAACGCGCAGAAGAGTTTGAATGTGGTGCCTGCGGGCGCCGTCTTCAGCTTTGCGACGTATTTCAGGATGGAGGCGTTGTCGGCGGTGAACTTGCGGTCGCCGAATCCACCGGCCGTGTAGGACAGGGGGAACTTGAAGATGGGATCGACCGCGCCGGACGGGCGGTGGCATTCCACGGACACCGAGGCGAGAGAGCCTTCAGTAATCCAGGCGGCGATGGCTGCCGCATCCTGATCCCACTCGTCGTAGAGACGACGGGAATCGATCCCCAGGCTCGCGAGAATGTCGGCGATCGAGGACATGATCGCGTCCGACATATGTGTGGCCGTATGGGTGCGGGTGTAGGTGGTTGTGGAGGTTGAGGTGCTCATCAGCTGCCTCCCAATCCGCGAAGCGCGTCGTGATCGATGCTCGCGGACAACGCCGCCTGCGCTTTCTCCTGGTAGGCCGGCGCCGCTGCTGTAGAGACGTGGTCGCTGCTTGCGGCGGCGGAGCGGAGGTGATCGGCGAGATGGGCAGGGGCAGGGATGTACAACAACCACTTGGCGGTGGCGGATGCACCTCCGGGGATCGGATCGAGAGTCTCGTCAAGTGTGAAGGCGTTGTCGCCGCGCACGATGCGGATGCAGACATACAGGCTTTCATCGACGAGAACCAGCGGCGAACTGTCCAGGTGGCCGCCCGCGACGAGAGCAGCTCCGATCCCCTGGATCTCGTTAAGACTCGCCGCAACCGATCCCTCCGGAACCTCGCTACTTTTCTCGATCGTGTCCGCGACCAGCTGAACGACGACCCCCCATGCCTCGGCCGCCGTTCGAACCGGAGATCCGGCGATCGTCCTACTTCGCTGCACTATCGGCCTCCAGCTCGTGCAACACAGCAGCCTCCGCGGCTGCAAGAAGGTCATCGATCCTCAGTTCGTTCGGATCAAGGGTTACGTCGAGCCGGCGCAGCATCGCGTCGGTCACGAGCTTGCGCACAGCCCGGCCGTCGCGGCCCACCAAGTAGGTCGCGACCCTCCGAATCTGCGGATCCCCCGCCAGGGCGGCTAGAGCCGGGTACCTGGTCGCAAACCCGCTCAGTGCGTCTGTAAGGATCGCGTTGATCGCTACTTCGTCCGGCAACGGCATCGGCACCGTGATATCGGACCGTGAGAGAAACGCCTCGTCGAGCGCAGACGTGAAATTGGTGGTCGCGACGGTGAACAGATGTGGAAACTGCGAGGCGTTGTCGTCCAGAGCGGTCAAGACGGCATCGGTCGCCCGGTGCACGTCGGCGGGGTTTGCAGACAGCGAGGCCGCTCCTCGCGCCACTGCCATCGACTCGACCTCGTCAAGCAGCACGATCGTGGGAAGCCCATCATCGGCCAGCGCCGGAACAATCTCCGTCAACAGCTTCGTCACCCGCTGCTGACTCTGCCCGTGCTCCGCGCTCATCAACCCGTGTGGGTTCACCTCGATTAGGCGCGCGCGCTTCGGGCCCATCACTGCAGCGACTTGTTGGGCCAGCCCGCGCGCGAGTGTCGACTTTCCGGTGCCGGGTGGCCCTGTGAGCACCGCCAGCCCGTGGAGAGCAGTGACGTGGAATGGCAACGTTGCCCGCAACTCCATACTCAACACTGCGGCACGCAGCAGCCGATCCTTCACGGACCGATCCACCACGATCGAGTCCCACAGTCCTTCGTATCGCGGTAACGGCACCTGCTCATTGCGGGTCACGCATTCTGCAACGTCCAACCCCATACCTCCCTACAGTTGAGCAACGCGTTCCAAAGGGAGCTGAGGGTTCCCCTCGCGCAGCGAGTTTGAACAAGAGCGTGCCATAAACCACCGACATCGAGCCGACCCCGATCTGTCCGCGAAGTCGCGGGCTAGTCGAGCTTCAGGGTGCTTTCCCAACCCGATAGGCAGGACGGGGCACAACAGGACCCCTATCGCCGCAAAGCCGCAGCCGCAATCGGCAACCCGGCGGCGGCCAGCCGATCACACACATCCGCCGGTGTGCCCGGTGGATTGCGCCACACGGCGGCAGTCGCGCTGACCGCCTGGTGCACCCGTACCCCATCGAGATTGAACAGGTCCATAACGAACTCGTCCGGGTGCATCGCTTCAATTCCAAACTCGGCGAGTCCCTCCTGCGGGAAGTGCCGCAGGTTGGCGGTGACGATCACCTGGGCGCCGGCACGGATCGCGGCAGCGAGAACGTGCCGGTCGTCAGCGTCTGGCAGTGCAAGAGCCGGAATGAGCGATTCGTATCCACTGACCAGGCAATCCGGGATCGCCTCATTCATCAACTTCCTCAGCCTGGTTAACGTGCTCGCATCGATGTCTGGTCGATCCTCGGCAAGATTCACGAACATTTCGTCGAGAATCTGATCCGTCCACCGAGCGTGCACCAGTCCTGTCTGCGCGAGCCGGATCAGTACATCACGCAGGACATTCGGATACAGCACGTTGGCGTCATACAGAACGGTGAAGGTCACGTCAGTACAGCCCGAGATCTTCCGTAAGAGCTGCCAACTCATCCGCCGCGTTGCGCGCAGTCATCTGCTGCGACCGCTCGTACTCAAGCAGCGACGATGCCAGGATCCGGCGATGACGCCCCACCATCCGATAACGAATACGCCCCTCATCGAGCAGCTTAATAACGTGGGGACGGGAAACATTGAGCATCTCGGCCGCCTGCTGTGTGGTCAACTCCGCGTGCGCCGGCACTATTGTGACACCCTGCCCAGCCGCCATATTCGCCAAAACCTCACGAATCAGACTCAACGCCGCGCGCGGCAGGTGCACCGACTCCGACGACCCTTCAACAGTGACGTCGATGGTCTGACCGGACGGATTTACCTCACGAAGCACCTGCAACGCCTGACGCGCCTGCTCCTGCTCGATCACGCTCGGTTGCTCGTTAACAGACATTCCACACCTCCATATATGCAACATACGCAATATTCGAAACAAACGCAACAGACGTTGAATGCGCAGCATACCGTCTCTGCGGCCGGAGCATCTCCCCTTGCCAGCCAGGATTCATCGACGCATACCGACGCGATGGTGGTTCGCAACCTCACAGCGAAGGTCGCGGTCCCCGGCCCCAGGAAAGGAACGGGACGGGTCACCGAAGCGACTCGAAGCGTTTAACGCAGATCTTCGCAGCCAGTGAGACCGACAGACCAAGAGGAGGGAACAGCTCAGGTCAGCTAGGACGCGGCACGATAATCGCCCTATTGATGACGGTGACCATACTTCCGTCCCCCGGGGCCGCCAGGGGTTCGACCCGCCACTCGTCCGCATCGACTGGAAACATTAGGCAGGTCGGGTGTTGATATCTGCACCGTCTGAGCTGCTCCGGTTGTGCTGCATCGCCGCCTATACATTGAGAACCATGCTGCACCTTCTCGTTGACACGTCGACCTGGCTCGACTTGTCCAAGCGGCGTGACGGACAACGATGGATCGTTGCCCTCCGCGTTCTCCTCCATCATGGTGATGTCGAGTTGCTCGTCCCCTCCCTCGTCATTGATGAATTCGAACGGAATCGAGAGCGGATCGAGACGTCAATGACGGCGAGCGTCGCCCAGCGGTTCAAGCTGATCAAGCAGGACCTCAATGAGTACGGTGGGGCCGACAATGGGGACGATTTGAAGGTGCTGGAGGATCTCGCCCGCCATGTGCCACTGATCGGCGCGATGACGACACGCAACTTCGTCGATGTCCTTGAACTTCTGCGAGGTGGGCGAGTCATCGAGCCGACCGACGCGAATCACGGTTCCGTGGTCGAGCGTGGTCTTACCAAGCAGGCGCCTTTCCACCGGTCACGCAACAGCGTTGCAGACGCGTTGCTCATTGAGTTGTACGCGACCGCCGTTGAGGGCGTTGACCTTGCGCAGGAGCCACATGTGTTTGTCACGTCGAATAGTGAAGACTTCTCGCAACAGGGTGGGGACAAGCGGCGACCCCATCCCGATATAGAGGCAACGTTCGCGCAGGACGGGTCCATCTACGCACTCGGTGTCGACGGGCTGAACGATGTCCTTCTCATGCACTTCGGACCCGAGATCGAGGAACTCTTCGCGGAGACCGAGTTCGTCGACGAGCCACGACGCCTGGACGCCTGGACGCCTGGACGCCTGGACGCCTGGACGAGATCGTCGATGCTGAGAAACAGCTCTTTGACCGGATCTGGCACCACCGATCTCTCCAACACGAATATCGGCTGCAGGACACCGAAAATCAGGTGGAGCTCGAACGGCTCCTTGCGATCGCCGGTCCTGGCCGCCAGCACGTCGAAGAGACCTACACAAAACCGGGCGAGCTCGGACCCTACACGGACTTCGAGCTTGGCATGCTCAACGGCAAACTTTCAGCATTGCGTTGGGTCCTTGGCAGCGAATGGGACTTCCTCGACACGTAGAACCGCTAACCAACCACTCTTGCACTCTCACCGCCGAAGTGACCGCAAGGTTCTCAATGCTGTAGAGCTCGGCACTGTGCTCGGTACAGGAATGGAGGTAGAGAACGGTTCACTGCCGTGGAGCCTGACGTGGAGGTATCCGAGACCACTGAGCCGTCACTGCCGACTCACCGGCGACTAAATCATTGGTTCTCTCGCCGCGCACGCGGACCATCACGACAGTGGAGACGGCCTTTCGGGACGCAGCCGCATTTGGACAGCCGTGGAACACGGCTCAGCGTTCGTGCCCTTCTTAGTACTACAGTCGCGTTTAGGGCAGGTGCACTCGGACTCGGTAGTGGGATTATCGGGCTCGGTGTTGATGGCGGCGACGCCAGTGGGAGCGTGCGAGGACGTGATGGGGGTCGGGTAGATACGTCCAGATCAGTTGGCAGAGCAGCCGTCGGATCTCGGGCACGCTCAGTGCGATCAACTCGCTGTCGTCGCCGGGTTTGCGGGCCCCCTTTTAGAGCGGGTGACGGTGAGGAAGGTGTGCGCGAGCATCGAGAGGGTGATGTGCCGGTACCAGCCCGCGTACTGACGGACTTGGTAGTGATCGAGGCCCGTCTGACCCTTCGCGGTCTGGACTCCGTACCGTTCCGCTGCCGCGCCATGGTCGGGTTCTTGGGCGGCTCGAGTATCACCGGAATGCGTCGATGATCGCGTGGATGATCCAGATCGGCAGCCACGCCCCACAGGTAATCAGGGTCAGGATGAAGTGCAGCAGATGCGGGCACCGCGAGCCACCGTTGTTGTTCACCGTCACCGCTTGGGCGACGTTCACCGGCGGCGGTTGCTGCCAGTACTGCTGCGGTTGCGGGAACTGCTGCTGCTGGTGGTGGTAGGCGGCCCACGCCTGCTCGGGGGACATCCCGGCCCACGCGTTCGCCTGCCCGTTCTGATCCCATGCCTGCGCCGGGGGCTGATACGGCGGCGGATATCCGGTGCCGGGCGCACCGTACTGCGGGCCCTGCGGATAGGGCTGCTGCGGCACAGGCTTACCCCAGTCGGGGTGATCCTCGTTGAACGGCTCGGGGGTGATCGTCATTGTGGTCCTGTTCTTCGTGTTTGCGTCAGGCGTTGCAGTTCACAACGGCGTACTGGCCGACGGGCGTCTGTTCGTCCATGACCCGGCCGTCGACGATGATGCGGCAGGTCACCGACTGCCCCTCGGTCTGCGCACCGAGGCCCATCATCGGGTACGTGGCGGCATTGACCACCGACAGCGACCAGGGTGCCGATGCGGGATACTCCTGCCGCAGCGACGACCAGGCAGACGACGACAACCCCCACCGGCCACCGCCAGGAGTGGTCCGGCGATGGGCTCTCACCGCCGTGCGGTGACCGCTCCGGCTGCTGATCCGGACCCTGCTCACTCATGGGGCACCCCTTTCAAGGAGCGAGACGCGGGAGGGCCCGAAGTGTGTCGGACCCTCCCGCCTGAGGTGGCTCAGAATCCGGCGTAGCTGCAGTTCACGACCGCGTACTGCCCGGTCGAGGTCTTCTCGTCCTTGATGTCGCCATCGACGACGACCCGGCACGTCACCGATGTTCCGGTGGTCTGCGCGGTCACGCCGGCCATCGAGAACGTGGCAGTGTTACTCAAGGCCTTCGACCAGGGCGCGGCCACATTCGACTGCTGCTGCAAAGCGTTCAGCTCATCGAACCAGGTCACATTGTTCAGCTCACCCGAGTCACTGATGACCTCGTAAGTGATCTGCGTGCCGTCGCCGGAGGGTGCGGCCGCGACCAGCGGCGGAAGACTGGCGGGTGCGTCGTGTCCCGCGGGTTCCCCGGTCAGAGCCTCGGTGGGCGACTTCCCATCCTCTCCGCCGCCGGCGACCGCGACGACCACGAACACGGCGATAATAGCCAGAACGATCCAGGGCCACTTCCGCTTCTTCTTCGCCGGCTGCAGGGGCGGCGGCGGGTAGTACGGCTGGCCGGGCTGCTGCGGCTGTCCAGGCTGCGGGGGGTACGTCATGTCGTTTGTCCTTCTCAGTCTTTGTCACAGATTGTGTGAACTTGGTTGCGAAGGAGCGCGTTCACGCGCTCCTCTGATCTCGTTGCAAGAACGTCGGTCCCGGCCACCGACCCGCGTTGCGATCACCTCTGCGGGTCCGGCCGGACTTGCGGAAGCGGCGGTTCGGGCGAGCCAGGGCCCTATGCAACGGCTACTGCGGGTAGCTGTCGCCGATGCTGATCGTGTTCCAGGTGTCGCGGTCGACGTCCACTCGCTCGACGGCGCCGTCCAGGTTGAGCGCATCGAGGACGTTCTTCGACTTCTTGCCCCCGAAGGCCCGGGTCATCTTGACCTCGCGGCCGTCGACGGTGTTTCGGCCGCCAGAATTGATGTTCCTGGCGACCACCTCAGGGGCCTGCACGGTCGTGGTCTCAACGGCTGGGTCCGCCGAGGGATCGTCGAACAGCCTCTGAGGGAAAGACATCCGGCAGCAGCGAGGCCGCGGCTGCGTATCTCAATGGGTGTCTCACTTGATCCCGGTGAGGTGCTGCGGGCAGTAGGCCGTCGCCGCTGCGAACATCAGGCTCGTTACTGCCCGGCGCTCACGACGGCTTCTAATACCGCTCTGCCTGCGGTCTCGCGCTGGGAGAGCACCTCACCGCTGTTGTAGTCGGTGAGCGTCGTGGTGCACGTCCCGGTGGTCGGCGATGTCGTGACCGACAACGTCGCGTCGTCAAACCCCGCACCGGTGCCGTATTGCCTGGAGAAGGTGGCCATGCCACCGGCGGCCTTCGTCGTGGGATTTCGGCCTACGAGGACGCCACCCCCGTCAGGCGAGTTCCCGCCATACGACACCTTGACGCTGGCAACGCCATCGTCGCCGCAGTCCACCTGCACAACCACACTGGCGTCCGAGCCACTCACTGTGGGCACCGCCGACCCCTCAGTGTCGGACTCTGCGTTTGTCGAGCAGCCGGAGACAATCGCGCCACAGATCGCAGCTGACGCCAGAAGCCGGACAAGGTATGCAGCACGATCACTCATCAAATTGCTCCTGGTTCAGGCGAAGTGGACGTGCGACCTTAGCAACCTCGAATACCGACAGCCGCACGTCAGTCAGGTGAATGACAGATCGGCTGTTCATCCCGCACTACCCGCTTCCCGTCGCCGCTAGAGGACAAAGTCCCCGTTCTGATGTTCTTGTCGGTCGAATGATCTATTGACTCGGATATCCTGATGCACAACACATTGCGCGGATAGCGCGCTGCACGCGGGAGATCGTTCCGAATTGTGTAATCGTCCGATTCGTCTGGTATTAGTTTCAACTATCGCACTTCATCAACGGCGCACGACCTGGGCTTGCGCGCCTTCATGGCGCAAGGCTGGTGACTCCCACCCTCGAAACAGGCAGTGCAACTAACCCTGTCCCTGATGTGGGTGGTTGGTTCCCCGGCCGGGGAGCACGTCCACTCCCATCAGGGGTACCACACTGAACAGGAAGGGCGCCCCATGCGTCTGACACGTCTCGCAACGGCGGTGGCTACCACCACTGTCGCTGCCGCCGCCATCGCCACCGCCGGCGCTGGTACGGCTCAGGCCACCACCTACTACGGGGACAAGGTTCGCTCGTCGATCTACTACTCCGGCACCAACTGCATGAACTACGTCATCTGGAAGGAAGACGGCTCCAAGTTCGACGGCTACACCTGCCGGGGCGTCGTCGAGGTCGACCAGATCGTGAACAAGGGCGACTGGCTCGGCATCGAGCCCACACCGGCTGCCGGTTTGTACGTTTCCTGCCACACCTTCAACCTGCGCACCTACGAAACGATCGTCTCCAAGGGTGAGTACTGGGACGAGGACTACGCAGGTTCAGGCTCGCTCGGGTCGCTGTTCGGGCCTCCTCCGCCGATGTGCATGTTCCAGGCCTGACCCAAACCCTTTCCCGGACACCCACAACCGGTAAGACCGTACGGTCCGCGAGACCCCGGACACGGCCCCGGATCTGAGGGTCGTGTCCGGGGTCGCGACCCTCAGGGTTCGGACGGTGCCGGCATGGCACCACAGCGTGACTTGACCTCGACGTTCGCGTCATCACCAGCGCGAGTGGGCGGGGGATCGCCCAGGCGTGGAAGCCGATCGACGGCACGCAAGGCTCCGCAGCTGAACAAGCACTGGCAGCGCTGGAAGGTCACCGAGGAAGACCGGGCCCAATGTGGACACCCGTCCCGGCCATGGTCGAGCACCCCCGTCTCGACCGGTACGCCTGCTGAGTCGGAGCTGCGGGAGCCCCTTGCACTCCACAGGGCGGTGCACATCGAAGAGCCTTCCGTCACTGCAGTAACTGCCGTGGGACACCCCGACGCTGAAGGACAGGACGCAGTAGGCGTCCACTACCGAGAGAGATACCCAGTGAACGACACGCCTTTCCCTCCCCAGGACCCGAACCAGCCAAAACCGGGCCAACTCGGGCAGCCCAGCCCCGGCCAGGTCCCCAAGCCGTCCAACCAGCCGTGGGCCACCGGCGACAAGAAGAAGCGCTGGCCCTGGGTGGTGGGCGGCTCTTTCGCCGCCGCGATCCTCTTCCTCGGCATCGCCGCCAACCAGCACGAGAACACCCCGACGGCGTCCGAGACCGCGCTGGCCTCGCGCACCAGTGCCGCCGCCGCGACCCTGTCAGCTCAGCAGGCCGAGGCGAAGCGGCTCGAGCAGGAGGAGATCAAGCGGCAGCACGAGGAGGAGCGGGTCCGCCGCGCCGCCGAGGCCGAGGCGGAACGCCAGCGGCAGGCGGAGGTCCTGGCCGCGAAGATGGACCGGGGCACCTACGAGCAGATCGGCGACCGTGACTTCGCCCTGTTGGCGAAGGACCCGGACGCCCACAAGGGCCGCAAGCTGGTGATCTACGGGGTGGTCACCCAATTCGACTCCGCGACAGGGAAGACGACGTTCCGCGCCGAGACCGGCGCCAACCCGGGCGACTACTACGACTACGACGTGAACTCCATGGTCGGTGTGCTGTCCACCACGGCCGCGAATGTGGTCGAGGACGACATTGTCACCCTGTACGTCGAGGTCGTCGGCTCCTATTCCTACGACACTCAAATCGGCGGCAACACCACCGTGCCGAAGTTCTTCGCGAACATCGTCGACGTCACCGGGAGCAAGTAGTAACGCGCCGGAACACCCCCTGCTGCTGGCAGTGAGTGCTCCGGCCCTGGCCGAGTGCAGCTCGGAATCCGAGCCCCGGGAGGAGACGGTCACCACGCAGATAACCACTACCCCATCGAGGTACGGCCGACGATGGCGACGCCGGGTCAGACCTGGCCCGGCCGCACCTGGTGCACCACTGAATGAAAGGAATTTGCCCGTGGTGACATTCGACGAGACCGACCTCGGCGTCGAGGTAGCGGAGCGAACCAACATCTGCGCGATCGTTGCACTGTTCTGCGCCCTCATTGGATTGTTCCTCCCAGCACTGGTATTCGGAGCGATCGGTTACGTCGAGACCAGCGGGCGCGAACATGAAACCGGCTCCGGCCTGGCCGTTGCCGCACTGATCCTCGGGGCCATCGAACTGGTCGCCGCCGTGCTGACTGCCGTCATAGTGCTCGTGTCCATGCGTTGAACCGGGCAGTTCAATACCGGTGGTCGTCGGCAGCCGACACCCACCCGCCGAGGCAGTCGCATTCCGTCACGGTCATCGATTCGCGCTGGACGTGCCGCGCGATGTCAGCCACCGCTCCGTGAGACCCCGAATCACCCAAGGCCGACCCCGTTGCTCTCGCACATCGGGTGTGCACAGACGACGCCGTCGCGTGCGACGGTGGTCCGGTATCGCCGCGCCTCGGGCGACGCCGCAGTTGTCGTTCGCGTGAATGAACTTCGGTCCGCCTCTGTCGTGTCGAGTTCCGTCACCGGCTCCGGGGCCCATACTCACGGCTGTGGGAGCAATGAGTCCGTGGCACTGGCTGATCGTGTGTGCCGCGTTGGCCGTGATGCTGGCGATCATCATCGGCGTCATCCTGCTGATCGTGCGGGTGGCCAAGCCTGGTAGCACGGCGGCGCCCGCTCGTCCGGTGCCGCCGGGGTGGTATCCCGACATCGCTGATGCACGGTTGATCCGTTGGCACGACGGTCACCACTGGACCGAGCACGTGCAGAGCCGATAGCCCGCAACGGAGCGTCCTGCCGCGGACAGGTCCGGTACGGGCGAGGTGACCGCCTGAAACGCGAGGCAACCGCATCCGGACGACGCACGAGATGCCGTCGCCGTCGGAAGGAACCCATGAAACGGCATCTGGCGGTCTGGGCGTTCGCCGGCGCCCTGATGTTGACCCGATGTGGAAGCAGCGACCAGCCAAGCCAGACGGCGACGGCGACGGCCTCCACCCTGACGTACCGCCGGCAACGACCACCGCGGTCCCGGCGTCCACCACACCCGACGCATCGCCCCCGCCGCCGTGCCCGTCACCACCGACGCACCCGTCGAACCGGTGAACGAGCAGCCGTACATCGTCGAATGCCTCGAAGGCACACCCGGACCCGCGCGATTCAGCGACGGCACCCTCGCCTTCTCACAGTGGTGCTTCAACCAGCTCGGCGGCGATGAATACCTCCGCCAGGAACGCGAAGCCAATACCTTCGAAATTTGACGGCGTGATCTGCCGCACCCCCTACCACCGGCGGCAGCTACCCCGCCCCCGATGCCGTCACCCGGGCACCCGTGGGCACCACCTCCGATCGCGGATACTCCTGCGACGACAGCGGCTGGTACCGGCCCGACGGAACCCCGGTCATCGGCGCCGACCGATGCGGCACCCGATACGGTGCGGCACCACCTCAGGGGAGATACAAACCCGCAACGGCCGCGAAGCCGGCTACATCACCGACCCGAAACTCTGCGGCGGCGTCGGGTACTGACAGCCCGCGCGCCCGATGAGAATAGCGGGTCGCCCGGTGCGAGGAAGGCCGCCACGCCGAAAGCATCGAAACAACAGCACCTTCAACCTATGTGCGGTACCTGCAGATACGTTTGTTTGGCCTATACCGCCGCTCCGGATTGAGTGGTCTGATCCGGGGTGACGAGTCTCGATCGCCGACTCAGCCGCACCACCGCGTCTCGGACGGTCTCGAAGAACTTCACATCCAGGGGGACGCCGTGACCACTGTTCAACCGCCGTCGGCGATTCGCAAGCAAGGGGCCTGGGGGCTGTGGTGGCTGACCGTCATCACCTTCGGCATCGACTACCTCGTCTGGTACGACCGCATCGGCGGAGAACTCGCCGCCACCGCCGGCGTCAACCGGGAAGCCTGGACCCGCTGGTGGTCACAGCTGATCCCCATCTACGGACTCATCGGACTCTCCCGCACCGCCAAACGCCTCAACCAGGCCCACACCCAAGTCGGATCCACCACGCAGGTGTCCCCGGTCGTCACCTGGCTGTGGGCGCCGATCTGGTTCGGCTCCCACACCCGATACCTGCAACGCCGAATCAACATCCTCGTCGACATCTACTCAAGCCACCACGCTCAACACGCAGCCGCATAACCACCGACGAGACCCCCTGGACCGGGGTGCGCCGGGACCGAGGTGCGTCGGGCCCTGTCGTTAATGCGTCCCGTCGGCGGGACAGCGCCGGGGCCCGCCGACGGCGAGATCCAGGACCGAGCCCCGCGCCGACGCGAGGATCCAAGCGAGACCGCCCGTGCGACGCCCACCCCGTTATTGGGTCGTCGCACGGGCGGCGGCAACTCGCGCCGCCCGAACGCGCACCCCCTATCCTGCTCAGAAAGCATCGTTGAGGGTGAGGTGGAATTAGGGTGTAGGGTGCCCCGACACTACGGCCAGGGTCCCGCACCAACCGTCGGGACCAGAGTGCTCGTGGTCCGGAAGCAGGACATCGCCGGCACCGCCGTCGGGGAAGTCGTCGCCGACTACGCCACCCTCACCAATGACGGGGGCACCGGCCACGACTGGGCGCCCGCACACCGGTGGGCAATCGCCCTCGACGACGGCCGACTAAATCTTCGCCGATACCGAAGACCTCACCGTCGACCCAAGCAGTCGCTGACCACATCTCGACGCCGGGACCCAACAAGCACGAAATCCTACGATCCCGCGCGAAGAATGACCGCCCGTGACCGGCACACCGCGGATGGTCTGAGCGCGCACCGGTCCCGCGACCCCAGCGTTGGCCGGTGCAGGAACCCCGCCGTCCCCCTCGAAAGTGGGGTGGGGTTTCGCCGGCCGCGCCCGTGGGCAGGTCGCGGCACGGGGCCCCATCAGCAGCGCGTCACATGTTCCGCCGGTGGGTTTGGGCACACCGGTCATCGACTCGCTTAGAGGCCTGCCCCACCAACCCCCGGTGGCCGTCGCGCGGGTCGGCCTCGGTGAACAGGATGCCATCGCTCGGAAGTCCATTTGCCACCGACGCTCCGCTGATTCCGGCCCGTGGACTCCCGCCCTTCGACACGAGGCGGTCACGTGGCGCATCGCACACTTACAGGATGCGCAGAAAGGTCACGATCACACGGCGCCCAGGTGCATCCCCGGCCGTACGGCGTGAGCAGTGGTTACGTGCCGTCGACCAACTTGCCCTCGACGCGCGTGGAGACCAGTGGCTCGGCGCCGAGTCTCCGGTCGATGTGGATGAGGGTGACCCGGGTGATCTCGGCTGCGAGCGAACTGTCGAAGGTAGCGCGGGCGTTCGTTGCACACCGACTCACCGGACCCTCCCGGTAGAGCCCGTCGATCGCCGCGGGCGGGGAGAACCTGCCACCCATTTCATCCTGCCCGGCGATCACGGCGAGCCTGCCTGCCCACCACCGCAGCACCGCCTGTTCGTGAGCGACCGACGCCGGCACCTCGACGTCGACGATGCGAACATCGGTGTAGTCGTGCTCACCGAGCTGGGCCAGGAGGATGTCCCCGAGCGGAGGCCATTGCAAGGTGCCTTCGATGACGACGTTCTCGCGACGTTGCAGGCACACTTCGCGGATGTCGTCGATGACGTCGGTGGATTCGGCGTGCACCAGGGCCGCGAGCTCCCGAGGGGCGATCGGATGCGAATCGGCGAGCACCGTCGACAACAGGCCGGCGTAGTGCCCGTCGGCGATGGCCCGGCGCAGGAGTTCGTCTTTGACGATGTCCGCGTCGAGATATCGGTAGCTGCCGTCGACCAGGTGGCGCTCACGCAGCGCCGTGGACTTGCCGGCGCCCGGGGGACCCGCAGAGATGATAGCGGCGCATTGACCGTCGCGATCGGGCTCCGCGAGCGCGAGATACCACTCGATGACCTCCGCCAGCGTGCGGTCTCGACGCCGATCCCCCTCATACAGGTCGAGGGTGCTCAGGCCGCTGTTCACGTGCAACGGCTGCCCGCGCCCGCCGAGATGCACCAATTGCCGAGAAACAGCGTCGCGCAGCCGGTCTCGACTCACTCGTGCCCTCGGGCCGCGGCGCGGTGCGCCTTGCGCGCTGCCCGTGTGCTGTCGAACAGCACGTCCCACTCGTCGTCACTGAGCAACCCCCGCCGGTACGCGCGCCGGACCTCGTCCCAGCTGCCCTTGACGTAGGCGTCCACCGGCTGGTCGCCGTCGACGGGCACCTCACCGAAGGTGTACGGCCAGTGTGCCAGCGTGTCCATCATCTCGTCATCGGTGATCACACCGGCCGAGCGTTCGTCGATCACCTCTCGCGGGGTTTTCTCGAGTTCCTCGGGCTGCGCCAGGACGCGTTGTGCGAGCCGCTGGACTTGCGTTGCCGAGATGTCGAGATAGTCGGCGATCTGCCGCAGCGTGTACCCCTCGCTCTTCGCCTTGCCGATCAGCCGCAGACGGTTCCGGTGCACGAGGTGTTCCTGGGCAGAGTTTGCGGCAAGAGCACTTTTGGTGTCGGTGACGGTCATGCCCACTCCCTCCACGGTGTTGTTCCAAATTGTAACACCAATATGGATAACCTGGTCTGCTCATGTTCTGAGCGACCAACCAGCCACCGAATCCGAGCCGCACAGGCTCGTCGACGAGGGCCCTATACGTCGGCGGCGGTCGGATCGCGCCGAGGAACCGTCACCAGGCGCACAGCGACCATCCAACCTGCCCCAACTGACCATAACCACCCGGTAACGGCCTTGTCCCACTCCCCTGCGCGGTGGCTGCACACTACGTCTACTGGGCGAACGGTAGTGCCGTTGATGTCCGCCCTGCGAGCAGTATGCGAAGAAGAGTTGAAATGGGTAGGAGTAGCCCCTTTAGTAGCTCTTGGACGACCGGAATGGATGTCCACTGAGTGGACGAGGGCTCGTGCGGAGGATCGACGGACAGACGCTGTGGTCTTGTGCCGAGACGTCGCGGCAGAGAAGGCCGTGGTCTCTGTAGCGGCGGACGTTGCAGGGGCCTCGTTTCTCGCCAATCCCGGACCGTGATCTCCCCACCGAATTCTCTCGTCACCAGGAATTTTCGAGGACATAGATGACTACTGCACCGATCACCGACCGCATCTGTGTGCCGGACGATTTCGTCTCCGGACTGGAAGGCGTGGTCGCGTTCACCAGCGACATCGCCGAACCCGACAAGGACGGCGGCGCCCTGCGCTACCGCGGCGTCGACATCGAGGAACTCGTCTCCAAGCACGTCACCTTCGGCAACGTGTGGGCCCTGCTCGTCGACGGCCGTTTCGGCCCCGGACTGCCCCCGGCGGAACCGTTCCCCCTCCCCGTGCACACCGGCGACGTCCGCGTCGACGTCCAGGCCGGCCTCGCCATGCTCGCCCCCATCTGGGGATACCAGCCCCTCCTCGACATCGACGACGACACCGCCCGCGAACAACTCGCCCGCGCCTCCGTCATGGCCCTGTCCTACGTCGCCCAATCCGCCCGCGGCATCTACCAGCCCGCCGTCCCGCAGAGGCGGATCGACGAGGCCACCACCGTCACCGAACGGTTCATGGTCCGCTGGAAGGGCGACCCCGACCCGGCCCACGTCGAAGCCATCGACGCCTACTGGGTCTCCGCCGCCGAACACGGCATGAACGCCTCCACCTTCACCGCCCGCGTCATCGCCTCCACCGGCGCCGACGTCGCCGCCTCCCTGTCCGGGGCCATCGGCGCCATGTCCGGCCCGCTGCACGGCGGCGCCCCCGCCCGCGTGCTGCCGATGATCGAGGACACCGAGAAGTCCGGCGACGCCCGCGCCCTGGTCAAGGGCATCCTCGACCGCAAGGAAAAGCTGATGGGCTTCGGGCACCGCGTCTACCGCGCCGAAGACCCCCGCGCCCGGGTGCTGCGCGCCACCGCCAAGCGCCTGAACGCACCCCGTTACGAGGCGGCCGCCGCCCTCGAGCAGGCCGCGCTCGCGGAACTGCGCGAACGCCGCCCCGACCGGGCCATCGAGACGAACGTCGAATTCTGGGCCGCGGTCATCCTCGACTTCGCCGAGGTCCCGGCGCACATGATGCCCGCGATGTTCACGTGTGGCCGCACCGCAGGCTGGTGCGCTCACATCCTCGAGCAGAAGCGTCTCGGCAAACTCGTCCGCCCCGCCGCCATCTACACCGGACCCGCACCCCGCACCCCCGAATCCGTCGAGGGCTGGGACCACATCCCCCACACCAGCTGACCACTCGACATCCTCACTCGCGAAAAACCAGCACGAGCAGGTGTACGCCGACGTCCGGTTCCGCCATAGCACGCCAGTCGAAAAACAGTTGGTCAGCGGACAAGATCTTGTATTCGATTGTCCCACTGAGAATCTAAATTCGCGGGCGGACCGGCATCGCGGGTCAGGAAGCGGGCGATGACGAATCGGCGCCGCACCACAGCAATGTTCCGGCCGTGCACGGTGGCGTACCGGTTGAGGCGGTCGGTGATACTCGCCCGCACCGCCTGCGGGGACCGCGACACCGGGCTCACCGGTCGGCCGTCCTCGCCGACCGGGCCGTCCGGCCGGATCCGATCGTGCTGGTGTCATCCATGGCCTGGTGGGTGGGCACGGATGCGTCGGCGCCGGTGTGACTGCCGCTGGCGGTGGGCTGCCCGAGGGCGGCGAGCGACTGCATCAGCGCATCCCGCGCCTGCGGTGACTCGGCCACCGCCTTCAGCAGGGCGGCAACGTCCAGTTGTACGGCATCCGGCGCGGCCGCAGTAGCGGTGGTGATTGAACTCGGGATCTCGAGTTCATACTCAGGTTTCTCGCAGGAACGCCCGTAGTCGGTCGAGCACCAGCTCGGGTCGTTGATCGACAATCCAGTGACCGGCGTCGTCGACCGTCTCGAGATGAAAACCCGGTGCGCGCTCGGCATATCCGCGCAGCAGCGTGGGAGTGATCACCGTGTCACCCATTCCGTGGAGGAACCGCATCGGAATATCGACGGAAATCTTCGCGAATTCGCCGGCACGGATCAGTTCTCGTGTCAGGAATGTGCGATACCAACGCAAGCCTGCGACCGCATGACCGGGCTCACGCAAACGCCGCACATAGAGCCTGAAGTCGACGTCGTCGAGGTAAAACCCGGCGCCGACCCAACGGCCCGTCATCCTGACAAAGCGGCCCTTCGGGTCACCGAGAAGGCGCGGCCCGATCACCGGAAGGGAAATCGGGATCTGATACCAGAACCGCCACAGATGGCGAACCACCGTCAGATCGAACTCGAGCCAGGGGCCGACGGTGTTCAGTCCGAAAAATCCGGTCACCTTCTTCGGGTGTCGCAGCATCAGATGCGCCGCGATCGGACCACCCCAGTCATGGGCGACCACGGGAACCGCAGCGACGGAAAGCCGGTCGAGCACGACCGCGAGATCATCTGCCATGTCCGTCTTGTAGTAACGATCATCGGGAGCCGAGCTCCAACCGGCACCGCGCAGATCCGGGCACAGCACCCGGTAGCCATCGGCCGCCAGAGGACCGATCAGCTCATGCCATGCCCACCAGTTCTGAGGGAAACCGTGGACAAGCATGACCGCCGGACCGTCGGCCGGTCCGGCGTCGGCGACGTGAATCGTGACACCGCCGCCCACGTCGACGAACCGGTGCTCCACGCCGGCGAGCACCGGCAGTGAGGGTGAGTTCATGGTTACTCGCTCTCTGCTTACACGACGCTGCCGCACCGCGAACACCCAGTAGGCTGCGGTCCGGTTCTGTCCTCCCACTTACCTGTCCGTCCGGGACACTCCTGTCGAATCGGTCGCCACAGACACATACGCTGCCACGTCGGCAGAACCTGCGGAGCACAAAAGCCGCGATGGGGATCGTCATTCGGCGGACAAGCTGAGCGCCGCCGCCCGAGGCGCATCGTGGATTACGGCGTATGCCCCGTCCGGTGAAGAAGTCCCGGAATCAGTCGTCGACCACACCGTGCACACCGCTGTCTTCGGTGACCACGCCACCCCACTCCAATGGACGACGCACTCGCCGCCACCGCCACCGTCGCCGCGCACTCCACACCGCACCAACCCCGGACTCCCACCGGCGAGGCGGCCTCTCGCACCGAGCCCACAACAAAATCGCACGTTGTACAGCCTTGTCGTGACGAGCGACCCGGTTCCCACCGCGGACACACACTCCCCGGCGCGGCCCACAGACCACGTCCAGCCCCGCAGCGATCCCCTCCGAGCCGGTGACGTCCCGATGCACCGCAGGCGGATCGTCGTCGCGGTACCGCTCGGTGACCTCACCGACGTCCCGGCCCATCCAGTTCAGCTCCCTCAGCTTGTCGCCGTCCCCGGTGCTCACTCCGGTAGTGGTGTCACGCCCAGGGTGCGCACCTGTCGGGGCGCGCAACCTCGACCGTGCGGCAGGGTTTAAACCTCACCCCAGCGGTCATCCCTGACTCGGACGGACCAGGTCGACACTGCAGGGACAGCCCAGAGCCCCACCCCGTCCGGTGCCGCGACCCTCGCGCGGCACCGCCCGCAAGCACAGACCGCACACGAAGCAGCACGACGAAGGGGATCGACGATGGAACCGCACGCACCGCCCAGCCCCGATCCAGGGCAACACCCCGATTCGTCCCGGGTCGCCGTGGTCGTTGCCGGCGCCGGAGCGCGCGGCGCCTACGAGGCAGGCGTTCTGTCCGTGGTCGTGCCCTTCCTGCGCGCTGCCGGCGTCACACCGGATCTGTTCATCGGAACCAGCGCCGGAGCGATCAACGCGACGCTGTTCGCCGCGGGCGCCCATCTCCCAGCCGACGAGCAGGCCGACGCCGCACTCGCGGCCTGGCGGAGCGTGGAGATCGACGACGTGTTCCGGCCGTTGATGTTCAGCGGACCCGGCACGATCGCGCGCTGGGCCGGTCAGCTCTGCGGAATACCGAGGGTTCGGCTGACGAGTCTGGTCGACACCGCGCCACTGGCCCGGACCGCCCACCGATTGGTCGATTGGCCACAGCTCGCAGCGAACCTGAACGACGGTCGGACGTCGCTGGCGGTGGTGACCACCTCGGCCGCCAGCAACCGGACGGTGGTCTTCGTCGACAGGAACGGTGCCGGTCCGCTCCCGCCGCCGGACGCCAACCGCGCGATCGACTACCGCGGTGTGCGGGTCACCGCCGAGCACGTCCGGGCCTCCGCCGCGATTCCGGCGCTGTTCCCCGCGGTCGAGGTATCGATCCCCAACGATGGGCGAGGCTGGTACGCGGACGGCGGGATCCGGCTCAACGCCCCACTCAAACCGGCGCTGTCCCTGGGCGCGCACCAGTTGGTCGTCGTCGCCACCCACCCGGCGGTCTACCCGCAAGCGCCGAACGCCGGCGAGGAGCCGGCACCACCGGATGTCGACGACATGGTCGTGCGGGTGCTCGATGCCGCGCTGGTCGATCGGATGGTCGAGGACCTGCGGACGCTCGGCAAGATCAACGAACTCGTCGCCGACGGACGCCGAACCGTCACCGGCAGGCAGCACCACTACGTCGATGTGCCCTACCTGTTCTTCGGCCCCGAGACGCGCGAATGCCTCGGCGCCCTCGCCGCCAAGGCATTCGACGACCGGAACCGCTGGCCCGCCGGCGCATGGAACATGCTTCGCAATCCGGACCTGCTGCTCCTGGGACGACTACTCGGTGGCGACGGTGCTCGCCGCGGAGACCTCCTCAGCTACCTGCTCTTCGACCGCGGTTTCATCGACGCCGCGATCCGCATGGGACAACGGGACGCACGCCTGCTCCTGGCAGACGCAGACCAACCACCCTGGCTCACCGGAGCACCGAAGCACGTCCCGCCCGAGCGGATCTCCGTGCACGCCGCGAAACAGGCGCTCGGCGCAGGAATCGGCGCCGAGACCACCCACACCGCCTGATCGGAATTCACACCTCCACGGGCGAGGGTCCCATCCGCCTCACGGATAAGGCGATAACCGGTGCTCGTGGGCGTGAATCGCCGAACCGAGATCCGTGTGGAGTGGCCCGTCCGGCCCTCCGGATAGTCGAACGGCGGGGCAAGGACACGGCACAGCGCCTTATCGCCGTCGATTGCCTCGACCTTGACCGTGCGGCCCTTCACCCGGGGATCGTTGTCAGCCCACACTTGACCGACCCGCAAGGATGTACTCGAAGAATGCGTTGTTCCAGAATCTGTTGGTGTAGTCGACATTTCACCAGACTCGGCCGCATCCGCCGCAGCATTCAGAATTACCGCCAACCGGCGTGCACACGCCGGCGTGAGCTGACCCAACGCGCCCTCCTGCGCATAAATGCCGACATACTCGGGAACCACCACCGACCGATGCCCCACGATCCACATCCGGGCGTAGGCCTCGCAATGAAGGGTCAGGCCACCCAGCACACGGCGGAGGGAGTCCGAAAAATTGTGCGATGGCATGGATCACATTCCCTGGATTTCCACGCTGCGGCTCACCAAAATCACTACTG
>NZ_WXYH01000389.1:649880-653682 GCF_009872365.1 Rhodococcus sp. T7 | reverse complement strand
GGCGCCGACAACACCAGGCCCGCACTTCCCACTACCGACGTCGCGGACACCTCCCATAAGTGCCGTTGCAGTACTAGCGTCGAATTCAGGCAGACCCCGATGGGAAAGTCCCGATCCGCGGAAGTTTCGGCGGCCGGTTGTCTCCATCAGGACAGTCACGTCCTGGCCGATCAGCCTGTCCCGGGTATGGCGACGGCCCTGATCACGGGCGGGCAGCCGACGATCCACCGGCGCCGATCCGGGCTTGGCTCGATCGGCACCTGTGGACAATACGCCCAGGCCTGTTGTGTCCCAATCACTCCTGAAGTCTGACATCAGGGGCGTCCTGTTCGCCCGCATCTGCCTGGCCGCATCGTGATGTCGGCTGCAGAAATGCCAGGGAATTGAGACATAGGGAGGCGGCCATGCCGTGAGACCAACGACAAATCCTCAGGTCACAGCCGTCCCAAAATGCCATCAGTAGCGAGACCCTACAAGCTTGTAGTGTCTCGAGAACTGTGGCCAGATCTCACGCAAGATGGCCACTCGGTGGCCAGTTGGCCGATTGGTTGAGATTGTCGCGGCGTCGCCCGCGTGGTGTGGAGTCGTGGATCAACAGTGCGACCGCTGGCCGCTCCTTCTGCGAAAGCGGCGCGGACCGGATCGCAGCGTCCCGGCGGTGAGTACGCGTGCACTGATCCGACAGTGGTCGCGCTCGTTCCGAAAGCGGATCGATGAGAGAGAACTCGGGGTGAGATCTTCCACCCCGAGGGGGGAGGTGCCATTTCGCTGTCTACCGGAGACTGGGATCAGCCTCGCATCTCCGGTGCGGGATCGGAGCGGGATTCGAACTCGCGTTACATCTTCTGGGAGCCCGACATGTTCATCAAGCAGATTGCAGGATTCATCGGTGGCGGCGCACTGGTCGCCGCATCAGTCGCCGCGCTGATTGCAGCGCCGGCGAACGCAGTGCCGGGCGTCAATCCGCCGGCGCCGCGGTTCGTGAGCCTCTCCTATTCCCTCGAGTCGACCTTCGCGGGGTCCTCGAACGTGGTGGACACGTACGCCGAGTCCGTGAGCCAGGCGTACTACCACTGCGACAACCTCAGTGGCGCTAACGATTGCCAGGTCGTGATCACGAGTGATTGGGGCTGCGTTACGTTGGTGCGCGGTTGGACCAAGGAGTCGTACTTGGGCAGTCCGCAGGGGAAGCCCATATTCGGCGTGGGAAATGGGCCGACCAGGGAAGAGGCTGAACAGGTGGCCACGATCGATGTCGAGGCTCGACTCGACGCCACCCCGTACGCCGTTGGCCACGGAGTCACCAAGTGCGTCTACTGAAGTTGCGGACGAATCCCGGACTCACACGATCGGCCCAACGTCCGGTCCGATCGATCACCCCGAACGTCGACCTCGCCCCGTCCGCAAGCGGAACGCAGACCGGCACGTCCCGAAAGCCGGGCGTAGACCGGAACTCACTGAGCTGCGCGGGTCCCGATAGCCCCGTCCGGTGATGATTTTGCTTTCGGGGCGGCGGATTCTCACTGTCGTTGCAACACAAGTCTATTGAAATCTGGGTCGTCCCAGCTCACGGATTACGTTACCGCAGTCGGCATCGCGAGTTCCAGCGCAGTGCGGCGCCGGTGAGCGGTGGCCCGTCGCTCGGCGTTGAACACCGTGGCGGGAGTTGCGTACTCCAGGTTCTTCCGTGGGCGAGTGTTGAGCTCACGCGTTACCGACCGCACATGAGCGTGACTGTGCACCGACAAATCGGTGCCCTTCGGGAAATACTGTCGAGCGAGCCCGTTGAAATTCTCGTTCGCACCCCGCTGCCACGGACTGGAACGTTCGGCGAAGTAGATCTTCAGATCAAGGGCCGCGGAGATCTCTCGGTGCAGACAAATCTCCGTTCCCTGATCCCACGTCAACGTTCTGCGCATTCGTTTCGGCAGGCCAGAAAATGCTTTGATGACAGCATTTTTCACCGATTCGGCGGTGTGATCGACGGGGAGATTGACGATGATTCCGTATTGCGTCGTCCGTTCCCGCAGGGTCATCATCGCCGATCGGCAGCGCAACCCCAGGATGTAGGGGTCGGACCGGGGCGCGGTGCCGGGATTGCTCCCGGCCCGTTTCCCCGGCCCGCCCTCCGCACCGGACGTGCGACTCTCATCGCATCCGGCGCTCCACGGACTGCCACTGCTAAGCAGGGACCAAGGTCTCTGCTCTGCTGGTCCACGGTGTGGGGATGTTGCTCGCCCGCCACCGGTACCGAGTAATCGGGACGGTGGTGGTGTCGAACATGATGATCCCGTTCTCTTGCGGACGATTGCCGGGCCTGCCGGTCAGGAACCGTCGGTAGAGATCCGCCCACGTGATCCGTTTGTGCCGTTTGAGCAGCCATTGGGTGACCCGATGCCAGGCGAAGGCATCGAGGTAACCGAACGTCGCTTTCGACACACCGTGACGGAAATACGCACACCATCCTCGGAGCACCGGATTGAGGCGTCCGAGCAGATCAGCAAGGCCATGATGACGTGCCCTCTTCGTCAGCGCCCGCACCTTCGCCATGATCGAAAGCAACGCTTTCTTCGACGGATAGGTGTAGACGCTCATCTTGTTCGTGCCTTTCCTGCGGCGCCGCTGGATGCGGAACCCGAGAAAGTCGAACCCCTCGTCCAGGTGACATACCCGGGACTTTTCGGCGGACAACCGCAGCCCCAGCGGGGCTATCACGTCCGCGACCTCGTCCCAGAGTGCGTCCGCATGCGCCTTGGTTCCGACCACCATGATGACGAAATCGTCCGCGTAGCGCACGATTCGGTAGGTGGCCCCGCCGCGTTTGCGGTGCACCTCGCGCCGATAGGCACTCCCGTGGGAATCCCATTTCGCACAGAAATGTGCATCCAACACCGACAGAGCGATGTTGGCGAGCAACGGTGAGAGTATGCCGCCTTATGAACAGTGCTGGGTTATGCGCAGCGCTGGCGTGCAAGGCCTGGTGACGGCGATGTCAGAGGTCGATCGCTGCGCATAATCCGCGGATCCTCTGATCAGGCGGCCCGGTACGGTGCCGGGCCTCCATGATCGGAGGTCAGTTGTTATGGCGACTTTGTCTGCGTTGGTGTCGGGCCTGGAGGCGGAGCTACAGCGTTTGGGCTACAAGGATTCGACGCTCGTTTGGTACCGGGGCTGTTGGCGGCGGATGCAGAAGCACTTCGCTGCGCGTGGTGTCGAGGAGTTCTCCCTGGATGCGGCGATGGCGTGGGTCGACGACGCGTGTGGTTTCTTCGACAAGGAGCAGGCCGGCACCCTGAAGCGAACCGATGTGTATTTGTTCAGAGTTGCTCAGATGCTGGAGGATTACGCGGTCCACGGGGCGGTGCTGCGCCGCTATAACCGGTCGGTGAGCAAGCTGGACGTGGCCGGCGCCCAGACGGTCGCCCGGTTCCAGGCGCACCTGCGCTCGGCTGGGCGCTCGGCCTCGACTGTGCGGACCTACGGGACGTTGGCCGGGGAGTTCGTCGCGTTCACCGACACCCGCGGAGGGCTGGGCTGCTGCGACGCCGCCATGATCGGGGCGTTCGTCGCCACGCTGGCCGGATACCAGTTCAAGACTGTCGAGCAGAAACTGTGCGCGGTGCGGTCGTTGCTGCGGTTTGCCTCCGCCGCCGGCCTGGTCGACGGGGCGTGCTTGGAGGCGGTGCCGGCGGCACGCTCGGCCAGGCAGGCCAGGATCCCGTCGGTTGAGGCTGCACCCTTTGAGTGGACACCCCGGACAATGGTTCTAGGAGAGCCAGGAGGGATGTCGAGGTGGGACGCC
>NZ_WXYH01000389.1:645930-649870 GCF_009872365.1 Rhodococcus sp. T7 | reverse complement strand
ACGCGCCGCCGGCCGTACCGCGGGGGTGTTCGCGGCATGGTCCGCGAAGATCGAACCGACACCCGGACCGTTGGCCGCGGCGGCGCGTCAGCTCGCTCGGTCCGCGCAGCTTCCGGCGCACCGGGCGTACCGGGCCCCGAAGGGCGCAATGTCCGCCGGTGGTGCCGCATTGATCGTGATGCAGACCAGTGGGCATCTCCCGAAGAGCGTGTCCGCGATGCTGCTGCTGCGGCAATTGATGAAAGCTATGGAGGCAATCGCAGATGCGCATCGCGCATCAGGCGAACTACACCGTGCACTCGGCATCGAGTACGCCGTGCGGAGCGAGCTTGCCACCATCCATGCCTCCCAGCCACGGCAGTCGGTGCCGGTTTCCGCACGCGGCGAAGGCCGCAAGACGATGCAGGAACGCACGTCGACATCGACACTCACACCAGAGCAGGAAGAGTTACGGCGACTTGTCGCACTCGACAACGCCGCGCCACCGTCCGAGGCGGTACGGCGGCCCGGCCCACCGATTCCCGCGCCGCTCGACCCGTCCCCACGCACTCACGCCGGTCGCGACCGCGCACGCGGCAGCGGCAACGAAAGGTAGAAGCCTCCCCGCGGCGACGCAGACACCTACCGAGCCCCGGTTTCGGAAGCCGCTCGACGATCTACGCGGAGTCTTTTCCCCCGGCGCTACCCACGTCCTTCTTGATGACACCGTGGTCGATCGTCACATCGGTGATGATCGAGAAAGTTTGGCTGGGGATCTCGGGATTGATGGCATCGATCAGTCCCTTCACACGCTCATACTCGTCGTTCTTCTCGGTGATGTTTCGATGTGCTGGCGTGCCGTCGTTGGGCTCGTCGATATCCATGTAGCCGAGGTTGTGGTCGAAGGTCTCGTCATCCATCGTCACGAGCATTCCTCTCGCGGAGAATTTCCACACGTGATGTAGGCGAACCCCGACCAGGACACTGCGGGTGAAGGATCCGAACGGGTCCTCGCGTGTGGTGATCGTTGCCATATGCAGTGTCGGTTTGAAGAGAAGTGCCCCGACCAGGCTGACGCCTTCGAGGCGGGCGTGCCTCAGGTTCGTGTAGATCAGTTTCGCCCCATCGAGGGTCGTGTTGTCCAGCGTCGCGTTACTGAGAGTCGTCCGCGTCAAGTCGGCGCTCTTGAGGTTCGCGCCGGTAAGGTCGGCGCCGTCAAGCGACAAATGAGCGAGGTTCACATGACGCAGATCGAGACCACTGAGTGTGATCCCGTTGAGATCAATCCGCGTCTCTGGAATCGCTCCCTTCTCCGTTTGTCTGCGGTAGAGGTCTCGATGTGACTGGGCAAGACCAGGGCTGGGCGTCTTCCCCTTGGTGGCATGCAGCGTGTTGATTTCGCTCAGCGTCTGGAGTGCAGCTTTGCGGACGTCCTGGTCCTTCTTAAGCGCGTCGAGAAGGGGGGTGTCGCTGTGGCCTTCTGTTACATCCGCAGAGATCTTGGGGGTGCTGCGCAGATAGGCACAGAGCATGTCGACACACACTTGCCGCTGGCGGAACTCACGAATAGCCAACCAATCGAATGCCAATGCGGCGAGGACGTACACGGCACCTAGGCGGATCGTCGGATCGGCGTTTGCAAGTTGCTCGACGGCCTTGGCGAAGCGGTCGTGCAGTCGCGCGACACCTTCGTCCTCCTGCTTGGTGCGCTCCAATTTACGATCAGCGCGGGCCTTGTCGACCTCGTGGTCGTGCGCTTGCTCGGTGGTTTTTTGTCGGCGGTAGCCGACCAGCAAAGCCGCGATTGCTCCGAGTGCGCCGAGACTGAAAGCGACGGACCGGGAGACATCGAGTACCTCCCGGCTTTCCAGCGACCATACGGATTCACCCGCCGCGGTGAGCATTTCCGCCTGCCAGTAGTAGTGCATCCCGGCAAGGATGAACGTGACGATGATTCCGCCAACGATCAGCGCCTTCAGCGAGACGTTCTTGCCATCAGGTTTGATGCGTTTGGTCAACATCCTGCTGAACTGCTGGGCAAATCCTGCAATCAGGGAGGCCGGAACTAGCAGAAGAGCCACAAAGCCAGTCCACCCCCAGTAACTCCAGTTCCACCACACATTAACGCCATCATCAGTGGCGGCCTCAGCAACGATCCACCAGCCAACGAACACAACGATGGCGGTGACGACGAAGTACTCGATATGGAGGCGAATGAGTTCGGCTGTCGTGGGTTTGCTCTTCGTCGTTGTCCTGCTCATCCACTACTCCCACTGCCGGTTGTCTGTGGGGGAATTATGCGTTCGCGGCTTGTGTGTACCGCGAGCGGTCCACGCATCTAGCTGTGAACGGCCAGACCCCTGCGGCGGCGGATGTTCGGTTAAGGGTCCTACTCCACTGTGCGCTGGACCGTTGCCTGCTAGGGCTCGCGCGCTTCCAGATCTTGAAGAACGCGCACGATTAGAACGGTTGCCTGTGCCGCGGCGTACGTCTCCGTCCGGTCGATATTGCCGTGGGTCACCCGCTGCGCTAGATCCCACGTAGAGCGAATGAAGGTGCGCATTGGTTGCTGTGATGATCCCGCGGCGTACCGGTTGATGAAGAATTTCAGCCAGTTCTTCGCGTCGCCGGCTTTCGGTTCATCCTCACCCGCAGGGACGAGATCCGGGTTGGCGAGAATCTTCGCCGCGTCGATCAGTATCTCTCGACTCCTGCGCCCCACATCTTGGAGGTCGTCGGTGCTCTCGGCTCGCTCGAGTGCGCGACCAAGCTCGGCCACGCGGGTGTCGACGTCCCGCCACGTGACACCGGCTTCTGTTTCCGGCACCACGAGCGAGACGGAGCTCTTGATGCTCTCAAGAGCAGTTCTACTAGTCGCGACCAGATCATTAACATGACGCCGGCGGGTTGCCAACGTCGGCATACTCTTCCAGAGCCCGTTCCACACGCCTAGGTTCTCGTATGGAATCGGATCTTTCATCTTCAGCGTGGCCATGAGGCGGAGGAACTTGCGACGATTCTGCTTGTACTGCCGATCATTCTCAGTCGGTTGTTTAGAGCCGTCCGTACTCGCGTGGACTAGAAGTCCGACCTGAGCGTTAAGCAATGCGAGTGCCTCTGCTGCGATCTCGGAACGGGGGGTGTCGCTCAAGTCGTCGACGGTCTCGAGTTCGCTCATCCCCACATCTTGCCGTAGTAGTTCAATCTGTCTTTCGACAGGATGCCAATCTTCTGCGACTCCCCTCGCTTCTCTTACGACGGCAGGATTGCTCGACCGCATTCAGGTGGCGTTCGGCTGGATGCGATTTGAAGTACGTCGCAGCCTGCCTCCTCACGCTCCAAAGTAAGGAGGCAGGCATTCTCACCGGCCAGTCATCGTCCGCTCGGCAGACCTACCACGTCTGGCCCGGCCCTTGCGGGCCTTGGGATGGCTGCCCTCCCCGGTGACCGCCTCGACCGGGTGCCGGGCTTGGTCGAGGTCGGCGCGCATGCGGGTGGCGACTTCCTCTTCGGCGAGGCCGGCAGCTCTCATCTGCTCGGCGTCCTCGCCGCGTCGTTCGGCGGAGTCGTAGTCGTGTTCGGCCACCGAGCGCAGCGAATCACCCCCAGGTTCCTGCGGTTCGATGTCTTCGCTGTTCGTCTCGTTGCGTTCAGTTTCGTCGGCGCGTTCGGCATCTGCACGCTCGGCTTCGTTGAGAATTTCGCTGGCCGTCATGGTGTCTGAGTGGGCCCGGCCGCGTTCGGCGTCGGCGCGGGCTTGCCGGTTCTCGGCATCGCGGAGCAGGGAGTCGACGATCTTCTCGTCCGCGCCCGGAGCATTCACGTCGATGCCATACCGCTTGGCGGTTTCGGTGCGGATCCGGTCCGCCGCTTCCGCTGCGACTTGGGAGTGTTCCTGCCACGCTTGGGCGTGCTGCCACTGGTCGGCGATCTCGCCGGGCTGTGCGCGGTTCCACCATTG
>NZ_WXYH01000389.1:641755-645920 GCF_009872365.1 Rhodococcus sp. T7 | reverse complement strand
CGGGGCCGGGCGGGCCCGCTCAACCGCCCGCCGAGTCTGCTCGGCGTGGTGGGCCAGCACCCGCCGGATCACATCCTCCTTGCGGGGCGTCAGGTAAATCTGAGTCGTGGTCAACTGAGCATGACCAAGGACGAATTGGACATCGGTCAGCGGCAAGGCCGGGTCCTCGGCCATCCGATAGGTCGCCGTGTGCCGCAAGGCATGCAACGTCACCGAGGTGCCTGCCTGCTGGTTGACTCGCTCGAACATGCGGTGCACGGCGTGATAGGTCAGCGGCCGGGCAGGACGTCGCAGCGTCCACCACAGCGGCTGCCTGCGTCCCTTGGGGATCAGATCGGCCATCTCCACCTGGTAGAGCCGCAACCACACGAACGCGTCCGTGGACGCCGGCAGTTCCTGCAACTCGCGGGTTCCCTTGCGCACCACCGTGATCAACTGCCGCCCTGGATCCACTCCCGCCAGCGTGGTCGACAGCAACTCCGACGCCCGCGCCCCCGTTGACACGTAGAAGGCGATCAGTGCCCGGTCACGATGCGACGGCAGCCGGGCGAAGATCTCGTTGAACTCGCTGTCCGGGACGCTGCGCGGGACCCGGCGGGGCACTTTGGGCCGATACCGCCCGCTGCGCTCGTTGCCGTGCTGCTCCATGGGATTGTGGTGCGCGTGCGCCCGACCGGCGCGGCGGGACCGGTCCAGCGGGAACGGGTTGATGATCGGCCCGGTGCCCGCATCTCGGTGAAAGTCATAGAACGAGCGCAGCACCGTTTCGGAATGCGCACGCACCGACGGCGCGAAGGCTTGACCACGAGCCGGTTTCGATGACAGGGCCGCTCCAGACGCGCGCCAATGCGGGCGAGGCTGCTTCCCTGCGACCTGCATCCATCTGCAGAAATCACGGGCTTCGACCCGAGTCGCCCGGTCCCACGCGACGCCGGTGTCGGACCACAGGAACCGGAACCATCGCAGCAGATCCATCCCATACGAACGGAGCGTGGACTCCGCTCGCCCCGAGGCCAGCAGATCCCGGAAGTAGGCGGTGACCGCCACCACGGGCACCCCATCAGGATCAAGCAGCTGATAGGGCTCGTACCGATTGCCCGTCGCCTCCAGCCGACCCGACCGAGGAACCAGCAATTGGGCCAAATCCCGCTCGGGCTCACCGTCTCCGATCATGAGCGGAGACAGTAATGCAAGAAGCCGTTACATGCCCGTTGAACTGGGAAGACTTTCGTATTAGTTCAGTCAATAGGGCGAGGCGGGCGATCGCGGAGACGGTGATCTCGTCACCCAAATGCGCAGCCTGCTCGAGCGCGGCGAGGACGCGTTGTCGGCATCTGGTGCTGTGGGCCTGCCGGGCGGCGGCGATGGCGTTGGTGTTCACGGTCTCTCCAGTGGCTTGCCGAGATCGGGCTGGCGGTTGATGCTGGGCATGCCCAGGCCGGTCACCTGGCGGGTGCGTCGCACTGCCGAGATGGCCGTGGCGATGTCGGCTTGTTCGGCGGGGGTGAGCTGTTCGAGATGTTCTTCGACTCGGTGCACGAGGTCTTTGACCCGTCGGATTTCCTCTTCTGAGGGCAAAGCTTCTGTCCTGGCCCAGTTTTCGAGATCGGCGGTGGCCAGTACGCGTTCGCGGTCTCGGAGTAGGTCATGCAGGTATGCCTTCAACTCGGGCAGATGGGAGGGATCGGTGTGGAAGTGGTCGCAGCCGACGCAGCGGAACCGGAATGGGCAGGCGCCACCCCCAGCTTGGACGTTCGAGGGTTCGCGGCAGGTGCCGTAGGGCACCGAGACTTGGCGGCACCGAGGACGTGACGCTGATGACCCGCCTCAACCGGCCGCTTCGTACCTTCGCGCAGCCAGGGTTGGCTGATCGCGGTGAAGTCCAACCGTCCGCGATGGCCAAACACGGACATCGCCCAGATGTCCTTGGCCTGTTCGGCTTCCAGTTCGTCCTCGTGTGTCGAGGCGGCCAGCGCACCAGCCGGCAACGCGCGGGCATCGCAGAGCTGGGCGAGGATCTCGGGCGGCAACGCCCGGTGTGGGGCCGGCCGGTCCGGGCGCCGGGGAACGTCCTCGCGGCGGAGCGCGAAGTCGTCGGGCAGCCCGCCGAGTGGCTCGCCGGCCCGGGTCAGGCCGAGTAGTCGCATTTGGCGTAGCGCGTGATGGACCTTCCGGCAGCCCAGGGATCGGGACAAGGCGCTGATCTTGTCGCAGTGCTCCAGGTGGGCGAGTCGCTGCAGGAACATCTCGATGTCGTGGCGGCCGAGCGCGCCGATGATCAGGCCGTGGTCGCTGCGATGGATGCGCAGGCTCTCCGAGAGCCCGGTCAAGGCCGCGACGTGAGCTCTCAGCACTGTGGTGACTCCGTCGCCTCGACGGCGTATCAGGTCTTGTATCGCCCACCGCTTCGTACCTTCGCGCAGCCAGGGTTGGCTGATCGCGGTGAAGTCCAACCGTCCGCGATGGCCAAACACGGACATCGCCCAGATGTCCTTGGCCTGTTCGGCTTCCAGTTCGTCCTCGTGTGTCGAGGCGGCCAGCGCACCAGCCGGCAACGCGCTCACCTTGTCACGTCCTCGGTGCCGCCGCGGCCGACGGCTCGGCCTACCCGCTCGACCGCCGCCCGCAACCGCTCCGGTGCGGGGTGGACATACACCTGGCTCGAACTGATCGAGGCATGCCCGAGGAGCTCTTGGACCTCGTCGATGCTCCCGCCGGCATCGAGGACGTTGCTGGCGAACCCATGCCGCAGCGCATGGGGGTGCACCGCCCGATCCAGACCCGCGCGGCGGGAGGCCGCGGCCAGCAGTGCATTGACCGCACCGGGAGTCATCGGCGCGCCGATTGGCGCACGGAACAGGTTCACGAACACGAAGTCGCTCTCCCACGCCCCGGCCTTCGTGGCCCGCTCGGCGACATACTGGTCGTGGGCCTGCACCACAAGGGAATCCACCGGGACGATCCGCGAGTGCCGCGACTTCGCCCACGCGCCATTGATGTTCTGTCGCCGCACCACGTGCAGGTGCGATCCGGGGAAGCTGCAGCCCAAAGCCGATGAGTCGAGCAGGAAGTGGACGTCCTCGCGCCGCAGTCCAACCACCTCGCCGCGACGCAGACCTGCCAGCGCGAGCAGCAGCATCAGCAGCCGGTCACGCGCCGATCGACACGCCCGCAACAGCAGGAGGACGTCGTCATCGCTGGCCCGGCCGGGCCGTTGCCTGACAATCGGAACCCGGTGCCGGGCCCTCATCCGCAGCCTCCAGGCGCCGTCCTCGCCGCGCGCCTCCGCCGGCAGGTCCTGGCTATCGGCAAGCTCGTACAGTTGACCAAGCACTCCTCTCGGAGCGTCGCCGTGATCCACCGCGAAGGCCAGGAACCCCCGCACCCCCGCGAGCACGCAGTTGATCCGCCTCGGTCCACGCACCACGATCGTGCCCACCCCGCCGGCCGTTGCCCCTCCTGGCTGCGACGGGGAGTGGCGAAGCCACAGCACGAACGACGGCATCTTCCCCGCCGCGGCCTGCCAGTCCTGCCCCGTGGCCGCGCACCACGACAGATACAACGCGACAGCGCCCGCATACGACTTGGTCGTGGACTCGGCCCCATCACGCCCGAACCTCACATACCGCAGATATGCATCCGCCACCGACATGACCAGCAGGTCCTCGTCGATCACCGTCCAGTACCGCGTTCCAGAGGGCATCTGCACCGGAAAAGCTCGCATCGTCGTCATCTCCCTTGTCAATCATGGCCGCCACAACGACGACCACCTGACCGACACGCGGAGAGAACCCGTTGTCCACCAAGCAAGTGATCAGCTAGTGCCACAGTGCGCGACAAGTGATCGGACCCCGAGGGAACCAAGGAAATGGGACGGCGAGCGAAGGCTGGTTGCGGTATCTCCGCTCGATCAATCCGTTATCTGCCGGATGTAGAGCAGCCTGTCATCGGCTTCGATTGAGTCCACCTCGGGTGTTCCGCTGCGCAGCAACTGTCCGTCGCGCACCACACCGAGGACGATGTCGGGCAGCTGCCGCGGTGAATCGCCGACCTCGCCGGGTTCGACGGCGCGTTCGGCGATCGCGAATCCGGTCTCCGGGGTGAGCAGGTCCTCGATGATGTCCACCACGTTCGGGGTGGTGGTGGCGGCGCCGAGGAGCCGGCC
>NZ_WXYH01000389.1:637370-641745 GCF_009872365.1 Rhodococcus sp. T7 | reverse complement strand
CCACCTTCCTCGGTGGCGTACTCCTCGGCGCGATTGTTATTCATCACCGTGTCCGCAAATAGCAGACACGCTCTAGGGCGTCCCCCGCTCCATTTTGGGTTCAGGGCCTCGGGTCCGTGCTCGTTGAACGCATGGATGACGCCGCGGACATAGTCGGCGTCGACCCGCAACAGCGACGTGATGTCCTTGACAGTCTGATGCTGAGAGCGGACATCAACACCACGATCGCACTGCAGCTTGACCGGGTCCTTGGTGAGGCGACTGATCTTCTGCAGCCGCAACTCTCCTCCATGCTGATCTGCCGGACGAACGCACACAGTTGATTTGCCACGACCACCTCCCTTCTGGCCGGCCTTCCGCAACTGATGGGCACACGATTTCACGAAAAGGCGTGCTGGCATGCGGTAATGCCGAGTAACGTGTACGGCCTCGATTCCGAGGTCGAAGAATGTCCCGGAGTCGGACGCGTTCGTTCCGGACACGGTAAGCGTTCAACCGTTGACGGCGTGACCAGCATCACCTATATTGAGTCAGACAGTCTGAAAAATATTGGTGTGGTGGAGTGATTAATTCCCAGGCGTGTCAGTGCAATTCGATCCATGCGCCGGCACTGTGCGCCAACCCCCACTTTCCTTTCCTGGCCGATCGACTGGAAACGACGCTCAGTCGTGAAGGCGCCGTACTCGTCGATGCCTCGAGCCCGCTGTTGTCACGGCGGCCCCCAAGCAAGCAGAACAGGACATGACATGAATCAAACATCAGTAGGCCACACGACGAAGGTCTTCATGGACGAGGTGACGAAGGCTTACGAGGCCGACCACGATCGTTTGGTCACCGAGTTTCACGAAATCCCAACGACATACCAGGCGCTGACGCCAGAGTGGCTGACCGCGGTGCTGTGCCGGGACGTACCGGACGCGGCCGTGCTCTCGTTCGAACTCGGCCCGCGTGACGACGGGTCGTCGAACCGGCGACGAGTTTCACTGACATACAATGACGCGGGCATCCGAGCCGGGCTGCCCGCAAGCGTGTTCTGCAAGGCTGCCGAGCAGTTACAGAACCGCGTCATCCTTGCGGTTCTCGACGTCGCGCGTGCAGAGGCCGAGTTCTACACCAACGTGAGGAGCCAACTCGACATCGAAGTACCGAAGGTGTGGTACGCGGGGTTCGATCCGAAGACATTTGCCTACCTGATCATGATGGAAGATCTCGCGGACACGGCGCAGTTCCCCGACGAGCGGACGATCCTGACACGGGCGCAGGCCGAAGACATGGTGCGGCTACTGGCCAAACTGCACTCCCGGTTCTACGGCAGTGCGGAGCTGGGAACCGAATCCCTGCCCTTCAAGAGTTGGCCGGCATTCTGGACGGACCTGACGTCGACTCCCGGATTCGCAGAGGCATGCGACTCCGGATTTGTCCGAGCCGAGTCGGTGCTGTCGCCCGGCTTGTTCGCGCGTCGATCGGAGGTCTGGCCGGCGACCCAGAAGTCGGTCGCCCGTCACGACGAACTCCCGCAGACTCTCCTTCACAGCGATGTGCATTTCAAGAACTGGTACATTCGAAACGACGGCGGCATGGGGCTAACGGACTGGCAGATCACCACCGTGGGGCACTGGAGCCGCGATTTCGTCTATGCGACGACAACGGCACTCACCGTCGAGCAGCGTCGTGAGTGGCAACTGGATCTGCTACGGCTGTACCTCGAGTTGATGGCCGAAAGAGGAGTTTCCGATCTCTCCTTCGACGACGCTCTGCTCAACATTCGTCAACAACTGTTCACCACACTCGCATTCTGGACGATCACGCTGGTCCCGACCGACGACATGGCCCCTATGCAGCGTGAAGAATTGACATTCGAAATGCTCCGGCGTATCGGCGCGGCAATCGACGATTACGACGCGCTCGACGCATTCTGACCGGGCGGAGTGAAATCGATGGACGACATTGAACAGATCAAGCAGCTCAAAGCCAGGTACTTCCGGTTCATGGACACCAGGGACTGGGAGTCCTACCGAACTGTCTTCACCGAGGATGTTCTGTTCGACGTGCGAGGCGGAGCCGAGGCAACCAGACCCGGCACCGTCTATGATGAGCCGGCGCTGACCGGTCGCGACGCCGCAGTCGAGTTGATCAGCAAAAGCATGCTGGGAATGGTCAGTGCACATCAGGGCTTTCTGCCGGAAATAGAGATTCTCTCGTCGGATGAAGCACGGGGGACATGGGCCATGACCGACGTTTTGCGGGCCGTTGCGGACGCGCCATTTCGAACGATGCGTGGATACGGCCATTATCACGAGACCTACCGGAGGGTGGGCGGGGAATGGAAGATAGCGACTCTGAGGCTCACCCGACTGCTCGTCGACGTCGAGTGATTTCCAACCAGTCAAATCCGACCGTGAAAGCAGCGTCATCCATCGGTGACACCGATGGGACCGAGAAGACAGGACCCTCACCAATGACCATTGCAGCGTCGCACGACGCGGCCACAGAGCATATCAGCCGCGAGGAGCTCCAACGGATGGTCGCCGCACAGCGCGCGGCCTTCCTCCGCGAAGGCCCGCCGAGCGCCGAGACACGGCGCCGCCGCATCGACCGCCTGATGTTGGCCGTTCTCGAAGCCGCCGACGACCTCGCCGAGGCGCTGAATCAGGACTATGGCACGCGGCCAGTGGGGCTGACAAAGCTGTTCGACCTGATGGCCTGGGTCGGGGATGCCAAGGAAACGCGTGACAATCTCGAGAAATGGATGAGGTCGATTCCACTCGACGGTCCGGTACCCGCCGTCATCGACCAGAAGCCGAAGGGGGTCGTCGGTGTGATGGGTGCCTGGAACTTTCCCATCACCCTGACCATCCAGCCGGCTTTCGCGGCATTGGGAGCCGGCAATCGGGTAATCATGAAGTTCCCGGAGTTCCACCGGCGGACCGGGAAGGTGTTTCGTGACGCGGTGGCCAGGTACTTCGGCGAAGACGAGGTGGCGGTGGTCGTCGGCGATCTGCGCACTGCACAAGCGTTCTCCGAGTTGCAACTCGACCACCTCGTCCTGACCGGATCCCCGGCCGTCGGTAGGGCGGTCGCGGCTGCGGCCGGAAAGAACTTGGTGCCCTTGACCCTTGAGTTGGGCGGAAAGAACCCCGTTGTTGTCGCAGATGACGTCGATCTTGATCTGGCAGCCCATCGCGTCGCGATCGGACGCATGATGAACAGTGGTCAGGTCTGCCTGTGTCCCGACTACGTGTTCGTTCCGCGTGGACAGCACGACCTGTTTGTCGCGAAGCTCGAAGGGGCGTTCCGGAGGGCCTTTCCTTCTTATCTGGACAACCCGGGCGTGGTGAGCATCGTGAACGGGCGCAACTACGATCGGATTGTCGCACTCATCGACGATGCGGTGGCCAAGGGCGCAACAAAGGTGCAGATCGCCACCCCGACGGAGGCAGACCAGCTGCCCTCGCGGGAGAGCAGGCTGATACCGCCGACGATCCTCGTCGACGTTCCGGAGAATGCGACCATCTCAAGCGAGGAGATATTCGGACCGGTCATCGCCGTCTACCCCTACGACGATGTGGCCGAGGTCGTCTCCTACATCAACGCCCGGCCCACCCCCCTCGGCGCATACTGGTACGGCGAGGACACTGACGATTTTCGGAACTTTCTGCACCGCACCAACTCCGGAGGTGTGACGCGGAACGACACCTTCGCCCATCAGGCGGTTGCGGGTGCGCCCTTCGGTGGTGTCGGCGGGTCAGGGTACGGTGCATACCACGGAAAGGTCGGTTTCGACGAGTTCACGCATCGTCGCACGGTCGCCTCCCCGGTCGACGAACGAAGCTTTGTCGACGGTACCATCGGTGCCGTTGTGGGCAGTTCGGAGGTCGAGGCCGGAATCGACCAGGCGATCGCCGCCGAGATCGCCGACATCAGGGGTCGACTCGGCGGGTGATCTGGCTGGCGCGGGGTGCTGAAGGCGTTGCAATGCCCTGGCTGCTTCAATTGTTGTCGTAGACCTCGGAACCTGACTGGCCGGGAGAGCGGAACGCCGCTCTCCCGGCCAGATTCTACCCGTACGTGTTCAACAGTCTCGACCGGCGGTTGCCGGCGGAGCAGCCTTCTCCCGCATCCTGGGATAGTCGGTGTACCCGTTCGCCGGATCTCTGTTGGGGCCGAGGTAATATGCGGCGCGGTTCGGCTTGTTGAGTTCCGCCCTGGCCTCGAAGCGCTCGGGCAAATCCGGGTTGGCGATGAATGCGGACCCGAAGCTGACGGCATCGCAGACACCGTCGGCGATGACCGCCTAGTACTGCAACGGCACTTATGGGAGGTGGCCGCGGCGTCGGTAGTGGGAGGTGCGGGCCTGGTGTTGTCGGCGTCGTCG
>NZ_WXYH01000389.1:632972-637360 GCF_009872365.1 Rhodococcus sp. T7 | reverse complement strand
GGCGTCCCACCTCGACATCCCTCCTGGCTCTCCTAGAACCATTGTCCGGGGTGTCCACTCAAAGGGTGCAGCCTCAGTGGTGGCATCAACCCCCTCGGTGCGCTCCCAGCTGCCGTCGTCTCGTTGGTGGTCGACGATGGACCAGATTTCAACCGTGGCTTCATGCTCACCGCGGGTGATGAGCCGAAGAGCCGGGACGAATCCGGGGCAGAGGTTGCTGAGGGCGATGTATGTGCGGTCCTCGTCAATGGCGAGGTCAAGGTCGTTGTGATCGTTCGCGTCGTGGGCGGCCGCAATGAACGCCGCGTGGAAGTCCTCGGGGATTTCTATGAGGGCCATCGGGTCTGGTCTCCTTCAAAAGGGTCGCGATCTGGAGTGCACAGCAATGCCTCACACGGTCGCCGGCGTCAACAGGTATCAGCGAACTGGCACAAGGCCTGCCTGGTCGACCGGGTCGGGGTGCCGATGCCTGTTCGGCGAGGCGATGCCATCGTTGACGCGAAGAGGGCCACCCCGACGACAGCCGCCATCGCTCATCTGAGTCAGGCCAATTCTGCTCGGCACCTACGGCTCTCGTTGAACCCAACCGGCAGGCCGGCCGCCATAGCTTCGAGCGCCGGGCTATCGGCCAGCTCCCTGGCACCCCACCTTCCGGCGCTGAACGAGCACAGTCGATCGTTGCATCGTGGAACTGTGCGCTTGCCGTGAAGGCGCCGGTCCAGCGGCGCCTGATCGCACTCACTCGGTTGGAGGAAGCCCGCGCCGGCGCGTTCACCCTGGAGCCGGCGGGCGACTGTGACTCGGCGGCATCCGACGTAGCTGCTGCTTCTCGCGGAGAGTCAAAATCGGTTGCGTGATCGGCCGTGGCAGCGACTGCGGCAGTCTCGCCCTTTCCACGCTCCCCCGTAGGCGCGTCGGTCGTGGTCGGCGTCTCCGCCGTGGAGGGATCATCGGAACCGGAGACATCCGTCTGGATGAGAGCTCGGCGGTACCGGCTCAGCTCCGTCACGGCCGAGTCGTACTTGATGGCGAGCTTGTCCGCGAGGAGGCTCGGTGACCAGCACTGCTCGTAGGCCATCCGAATGATTTCTCGTCGTTCGCAGTTGCGCATGGGGACTTGTTCGCCGCTCAGGCGACGAACGATGACGACCTCGTCGACCGCGACCGCTCCCGTGGCCCGCTCGCGCTCGTGACTACGCGCCTTCGGATTGTCGATCTCGTCGTCGTCCCATCCGAGAGGCGGCACCAGTCCTTCTGCGCGTGCTTGTTCACGGAGGTCGGCGTCAGGTCCGGGGCGCATGGAAAGCTCGTCGTAGATCTCGTCGACCGCTTCCCACAGCTCGCTCGGGATGAGACCTTTTTCCGGCATCGAAGTGACGACGTCGACCTCGACGTTCAACCGGTGAGCGAGGCTCGAATCGCCGTAGCCCATGGCGTTGAGTGCGCGCAGTCGGCGGCGAGCCCCCACTGCTGGGGTCAGATCACGCCCACGGCTCGGGCGAAAAGTGATCGAGAGGATCGCGTCCGCGATGACGGAGGTGGTCGTGCGAGTCGAAGTGCTCCTCAGCGACCGGATTGTCGCGACCGGCACAGAGGCCAGGTCAGCGATCAGAGCGGTCGTCATGCCGGCGCACATCAGGGCGTTGATGTGGTAGCGCACATCAACCGTGTCGACAGATGTATCGACGCGACGGGCAGGTGTCCAAGCCTGCCCGTCACGTCCCCCTAAACCCGACTGTCGCGATGTCTGGAACCACCCGTCGTCGCGACTGGGCAAAGCAGACCGGGCGGGGAATCCGGCTGCATTCAGTCTAGCTAGCTGAGCGGCGCATACGGACGAGCGTGCGTCGCGTCGATGCGCAGAAGTCTGGGACAAGGGTGGGGCAGCTGAAACGGTAGTCGTCATCGGATGCTCTTTTCCGTTTAGCGGCTGGTCAGGCCGCATGTACGTGGGAACTGTTCGTACTCGAGCGCACCGGGTTCGAGTTCAGCGAGTGATCGTCAGCGCTGCACCGCATCGCATTTACCACTGGAATTTAAACCCGGCATGCAACGATGGTATCTACATCTTCAATAGGATGTCCAGCGATGAACGGAAAATCGCAGTGAGAGCGCCCCTGAACGGCTTCAAGCCTCAGGCCCTCGAAGACGCGCGCACTACTGCCGGAATCACGCGCGGCGACCTGTCCCGCGCAATAGGCGTCGACCCGACCACCATCCACAACTGGGAAACCTCGCGAACGCACCCTCAGCCCGACCACCTCGCCCGGGCCGCCGAAAAGCTGGGAATACCCCTCGACCGCCTCGTCGTCGTCCCGGAAGACAGTCGGACCATCGCCGACCTGCGGAATCTTGCGGGATTGACGCAGAAACACGTCGCAGACCGAACCGGACTCAGCACCACCACCATCGGCCGAATCGAGCGGGGCGAAGGAAGCCTGTCCGATCGACATACCACAGCACTCGCTGAGGCTCTGCGCCTGGAAGAACGGACAATCCGTGACGCATTCATCCGCGCACGGAATCGACCGCTTCCTTCTCGATAGCTCGGCAACAATCACCCCTGTGCTCATGCACTGTCCCCGCGGCGCAACCGCTGCTGTCGGCGACGATCGATGGAGCGCCGCACTCCGCTGAGAGCCAGAGTCGCAGCGAGCACAAGAACTGCCACGACGATGATCAACCGGCGGAGGTCGAGGCCGGCACCTTCCGTGCCAGGGATAGTCACCAACGGTGACGCCGAAGCCCCAACGATGAGATCGTGAGCGAGCAGCCACGCAGTCGCCTTGGTCGACATCGCCGGAAGAGCCGCGACAAGGAGGCCCAGAATCAATGGGGCCGCCATCAACAGAGACAGTTGGTCCTCGTCGGACAGGCCTGCTGCATTCCGTGCTGGCTTGATGGGCTGCTGAGGTTGACTGGGGTGCATGGGATCTCCTCCTGAAGTGGGCTTCTATCTGGAGGAAGATCCGTTCGAAGAGGCTTGTGTGACAGACTGCGGCGTTCTTTTTGAACAAGTCCCGTGCCACGCATCCGAGACGGCGCCGGACGCTGCTCCCCGTACTCTCTCGGGCGAGAACACCGGGCAGATATCTGCTGTCCAGTGGTTCTTTCGGGGTGATTCCTCGTCAGTGGATGGCCGGTGCATCGGCAGTGCCGTACGACTGCCGCGCCACCACCTGCCAACCGGCGGCGAAGCCGGTCGAGTCGACGGTAGTGTGTCGTGTCGCGAGTTCGCATGAAGCCGAGGTACTGGCGTTCTAGAGTTCACCCTGTCTCAGATCCGCCCCGAAGCATCCGGTCCGACAAGTATGATCCCGACATGGATCGTGAGGTGTGGCAGATCCGCGAGATGCAGGAGATCTACAAAGACAGCGTCAACGGACTCTCCAAGGAGCTCCGCTCTCGCTTCCACGCGTCCCGTGCGAAACTCCGTCTAGGCCTTGGCATGGCAATCGCAACATTGGTCATTGACCTGACGATCATCGCGCTGAAGTGGACCACGCTCCAACAGTCGCCACTTAGCCTTTCGACTATGGCGCTTACTCTTATAGGAGCTATAGCCCTAGTTATCTATGTCGTATATCAATTCCCACGCGTGCGTTATCGATACGAGGACGCAGTCAAGCAACTTTCGCGCGAAGCTGCGCTTACGTTTGACCAGCTTGACTCACCCGCTCCTCGCAATAGGCCGAGTAGTTGACAACATCGGATGCCGAAATCCAGGCGGCTATCGGACGGTTTTTTCTGAACAACACCCCACCCAACATCGTCTTACACCAACAACCAGCACCCCCTCAACCGAACCCCGCCCTAACGTCTTCCATTGACCGACCTGGGTCAATCGCCGTAATAACTGGCGCGTTCCTGTTCGCATCAGCAATTGTTGCGGGGATTTTCACTTTGGTGGGCGAATCTCCTCCTCCTACTCCAGCCGTAACGAATTGCGCACAGCAGCAGATCGATGTGCTGAAAAACCAAAGGGAAAACCCGAACTTTCCTTTCCGCTACAGCGGCCCCAGTGAAGAGCAATGCCATCTCAACGAGATCGTGGATCGGGCGAGGGAACCCGAGAGTGGGGCATCAGGCTCCAACTAACGTGGAGGTCAATTATCTATTGGCCGTTATTCATCCCGGAATGGAGAGGAAAGCTTCTTCAGTCCAGGGATTCAGGGGGCGCGTACGCCGAGATGTAGAGAAGTGAAGGGGTATCAGAACAACCGGTACCCCCTTCAATGCGCCGTCGAAGCATCCCGTCCTTGACCGCTGCCACTTGCCTGCGTGGGATCTTCACCGACCGTCCGGTCGTACCTGAGGCTGCACCCTTTGAGTGGACACCCCGGACAATGGTTCTAGGAGAGCCAGGAGGGATGTCGAGGTGGGACGCC
>NZ_WXYH01000389.1:628176-632962 GCF_009872365.1 Rhodococcus sp. T7 | reverse complement strand
CTCCGACCAGCAGGTTCGTGACGAGTACGCGGCCGCGCTGCGGGATCGCCGATGACCGGGCCGGCAGCCGCTGGACCGGTACCGGTCCAGCGCCGCCACGTCGATGAAAGCGAATACCGGGTGTGGGTGGACGCGCACGTTCCCCACCTGCCGGCCCGGTGGGAGCGAATGGGTGCCTATCGGCGGTTCGTCGAGCGGTGGCCGAACCTCGAGGCGTGGTTCGAGCAGCCACTGCTGGTGCGCTTGGGATTTGTCGGCGAGGGCATGCGATCGAACGGGCGCACCGACTCGCATCGCGCCAGCGGATACCTGGTGTATCTGTCCATGGTGCAAGGGGTTGGCCTGGACTTCGACTTCCTTCTCGGCCGAAAGTACGCACGTCTGCTGGACCGGCGCAGCGGCAGCACCGGCCTCGGCGTCGATCTCCTATTGTTCGAGCAGTGGGTCGCGCGACTGACCGAACTGGGCCACGCCCCGGCCAAGGCACGGAACAGTCTGACGTGGTGCCTGGGCCGGGTCATGCTCCACCGCGGCGACCCCGACATGACCGCGATCACCGCCGCCGATCTGTTCGCATTCGGGTCGGCCATCCGCGACTTCGCCGCACGCGACGATTTCAATGTTCTGCGCCGGACCCTGTTCGCGAACGGCCAGTTTCACGATGATCCGGACGCCAACCGCGGGTTCCTCCGCAATCACCTCGCGAACCTGCACGCCACCCATGTGCTGCTGTACAACGTCGGCCAGGTCACGGCAGCACCACGCATCGGCACGCGAACGATCGAAAACTGGACCGACCGACTGCTCCCCGAACCGTGCCCGCCCAAGATCCGGGCGGTCATCGAGCGATACCTACAACTGCGGCTCGACGCCAAGCTCGATCGGCCGCAGACAGTTCACAACGCCCGGCAGGCTTTGCGCCGGTTCGTCAACTGGCTCGGCGAGAATCACCCGCAGGTCAGCAGTTTCGCGCAGGTCGATCGCGCGACCATCGAAGAGTACATGCGGTGGCTGCCGACCTGTCCGAGCCAACACACCGGTCTGCCGCTGGCGACGACCACGGTCAAGCACGAACTCAACGCGATCGCCGGGTTCTGCCGCGACACCGCGGTCTGGGGATGGGCGGAGGTGCCCGGACGACCGTTGCTGACCCCCCGTGACACACCGCGGCGTCCTGAGTCGATTCCCCGGTATCTTCCGCAACACGAACTCGATGCGATCATGACCGCGGTCGACGACCTGGCCGACCCGCTGCAAAGGGCCGCGCTGTTGTTGCTGCGGTGGTCCGGGGCCCGACGCGACGAAATCCGCCGACTGACCTGGGATTGCCTCGACACCTATCCGGGCGGGCATCCACGGCTGCGGATCCCGGTCGGCAAAGGCCGCACCGAACTGATCGTCCCGCTGCACCCGGACGCCGCCACGGCGCTCGAGCATGCCACCAGCCTGGCCCGGGCACAACGCTCGATCGCCCGGATCGACGAGGTCACCGGCCGCCGGGTCGATTACGTGTTCGTTCGGCGCGGCAAGCTACTCTCGGGCAAAACCCTCTTCGACGAGGCATTCCGCACCGTCTGCGCGGCAACGGGTCTGGTCGACGACCGAGGATCCCCGACCGTCAGTGCGCACAGGTTTCGGCACACCCTCGGCACCCAGCTCGCCGAGGGCGGTGCCCGCATCCAGACGATCATGGCAATACTCGGCCATCGCAGTGCCACAATGTCCATGATTTACAGCCGCATCTCCGATCCCGAGATCCGGCGCCAATACGAGACCGCCCTCGCCGACGGGCACCGGATCGCCGGCCCGGCCGCCGACGCCCTCCTGCACGACGCTCTCGACGACGACACCGTGGACTGGCTGAAGACGAACTTCCTCAAGACCGAACTCGAACTGGGTCACTGCCTGCGGCTGCCCGCCGAGGGCCCGTGCGAGTGCGACCTGATCCTCACCTGTCCGAAGTTCCTCACCACCACCGAGTACGCGCCGCGGATCAGGGCGCGCCTGGCGACCGAGCAGGTCCTGATCGATGACGCCCGCACTCGCGGCTGGGACCGGGAAGCCGAACGGCACGAAGCGACCTGCCGGCGGCTGCAGCACCTGCTCGACGACCGCGAAACCCGCTGAGGTTCAGAAATGCTTGGGGCACAACAAGTCCGACTCCACTACCCAGTCCTGTTGCGCGAGCCAGCCCCGCACCGCCGCCGGGATTTCGTCGGTGCCGGAATCGGTGCCGGTGACCAGCGGACCGTCCCCACACCGGGAGCAGCTGACCACCAGGACGTGGCCGTGGGGCTGACAGCGGGCGCAGTGCCGGGCCTCGCGCAGGTCGCCGAGATCGCCGAGGTGCAACCAGACGATGGCGAGATCGGCGCGGTGCGGGACGAGATCCCGGCGGGTGGCGGGCTCGTATCCGCAGGTCGGACAGGCCGACGGTCCGGTCGCCGGTGACGAAGACGCAGCAACAGGCGGCGGGGACGTCCTGTTCTCGGGTTGCGGGGTGTCCGGGGTGCGCGTCTCCGGCGGACGAGACGGGAGATGGCGGTAGAGGGTCGAGCGGGTCAGCCCGGTCTTGTCGGTGATCTCGGCGATGGTGGCGCCGCCGGCCCGGAGTTGGGTGGCGTAGGCGAGTTGGGCGTCGGTGACCACGCTGGGCCGACCGGTGCGTCGTCCCTTCTCGGTGGCCACGGTGCGGGCATGGGCGGCCCGCTCGAGCGCGTAGGTGCGTTCCATCTGCCCGAACAGCGCCAGCAGCACCACCGCCAACTGCCCCATTGGGTCGTCCGGGTTCGTCGAGTCGATTTTGATCGGATCGGCCAGGTTTCGGAATCCGATGCCGCGCTGGTGCAGGTCGTGGATCAGGTTGAGGGTGTCGCGGACGGTGCGGCCGAGCCGGTCGAGGGTGTGCACCACGATCGCATCGCCCTTGCGGGCGTAGCCCAGCAGCGCCTGCAATCCAGGACGTTCGGTGGTGGCCCCGGACTTCTTGTCCACGTAGATGCTCGCCTGGTCGACCCCGGCCTTGCGGATCGCGTCGATCTGCCGCGTCAGGTCCTGCTTGCTCGTCGACACCCGGGCGTACCCCAACTCCATGTGACGAGAGTGCCGAAAGTTAGGTCTGTGCGATGTTGTGACACGGAACGTAGAACCAATTTTCGAGCTGCTAGCTGGGCTTTTGTTTGTATCCGGGACGGGCTCGATGGACCGCAAGGACGGGCTCGATGGACCGCAAGAACGGGAGCGGCAGGTATCACTCGGATCGACCGCCCCTGGGGCCTGGTTGGCGATCGTGGCCTAGAATCTATTTTCGTATTACGATAATGGGCATGGCTGAGGAGACGATCAACGGAGCGCCCGTCACGGACGGGATGATCGAGAAGTGGGCAGACGAGGCCGAGGCCGGTTACGACGTCGAAAAGTTGCGCAAACGCGGCCGGCCGACCGTGGGGGACGGCCCCGGCGCGGTGGTGCCGGTACGGATGGACGAGGCATTGCTGAAGGCATTGAACGCCCGTGCCGAGCAGGAGCATGTTTCCCGCTCCGAGGCGATTCGAGAAGCGGTGCGTGCCTGGACCCAGGTCGCGTGAAGGCGCATAAATCCGCGCTCAAACACGGGATCAGCGAAAACGATGGCATCTACGCGGCAGTGCATCATGTATATACCGCTGGTCTGGACGACGACAACCCCGCGCGCGAGTTCCGGCTGGGTTTCGACCCGAACGGTCGGCTCCTGGAACTGGTTGTCCTGCGCTTCGACAGCGGGAACGAGCTGCTCATTCATGCCGTGAAGGCTCGCTCGCAGTACTTCGACCTCTTGTAGCGATCGCCGCGAGGCCGGTGCGAGAGCCTCCCCTGGAGGCGGACGGTGCGGCCGCCGGTCGAGGGTGTGCACCACGATCGCATCGCCCGTTCGAACGTAGCTGCAGTTCGGGACGTTCGGTGGTGGCCCCGGATTTCTTGTCCGCGTAGACGTTCGCCGGGGGGTTGATCCCGGCTTTGGTGAGCGCGTCGATCTGCCGCGCGAGTTCCTGTTTGGGCGTCGTTATCCGTGCGTACCCCAAATCCATCTCCAGGGGCGTACTGAAAGTCAGGTCTGCACGAAGGTTGTGACACGGGATTGTGGAATTAACTTGTGAGACGCCTCGACCTGGGTTTTTATTGGATCCGGATATGGTCCGGGCGGCGTCTCATTTCCAAGGTTCTCTCGGGGTCCGACGCGACTGCGGCCGGGAGCCGACCTCGTATGTGCATGCCAAGCGTCGTCGGGCGAGACTCTAGTGTGGGCCACAGGTGTGGGTCTAGTGGTTACGCCCGTCGGGGTGTGGCCGGTTGAGGCGGGTCATCAGCTCGCGGTTGGTGGCTCGTGTGGCGTCGAGTTCGTCGTCGCGTTCTGCGAGTTGACGGCGTTGTTCTGCGGTGTGTTGTTCGAGCTCGGTGATGCGGCGGTGGAGCCGGTCGATGTCGTCTGGGGGACCGAGGCCGGACTCTCGCCACGCCTGCTCGCCGAGTTGCTCGGACAGGCGTTGGCGGAGTTGGGTGTTTTCGTGAGACAGACGGGTGATGCGGTCGTGGGCGTTGGCCAGGTCGGCGATGAGTGACGGCCGGCTGGCACTCGGGCCGCCGGTCCTGGTGGTGGTTGGTTCGGCGGCTTTGACGAGCACCGCGGCGTGCAGGTCGCGGTGACGGTAGAGGAAGCTGCGGTTCACCCCGGCTTCTCTGAACTAAGGATTATGGTGCGTTTGTGAGGTTTTCGGACGTTGCGTGTTCGGCACGCCGAGGTTGACGG
>NZ_WXYH01000389.1:541112-628166 GCF_009872365.1 Rhodococcus sp. T7 | reverse complement strand
CGTGAGGCGTGCAGTTCGCTTCGCTCCCCGCCAGGGAGCCGCTGCGCGGCTCGCAGTGGGTCTATTCCCGTTGCCGTCGATCGAGTCGCTTCGCTCCTCTGAGTTTCCGAGATTAGTTTCTCGCCTGCATTTTTCATCGACAATTTCGATTCGGTTCCCCACGCCCCAACGAGGCTGGGAAAGTAGGCGGATGCACCCGTCTGCCTACCCACTCGCCTTCCCGTGCCTCTCCATGTCACATCCCCCATCCTACCACTCGACCCTTTCACAAACTAACACAGTTCGAAAATCTCCAACACTCCAGCTTTGTTGTTCTACAGTATATTACGATTCTCAGAATCCAATAACTGTGCATAAATCATGAAAATCTTTGTTTATCAGACAATTACTCAATACTACTGTTAAACAACAACTTTCAAAAACGCTCCCCAATGGCGGTGCAGACACCCGTACGCCCGCCGACACGTCGCCGGCACCCCCACATCACAAACCGAGGACATGTCATCACACCAGGTCACAACACCATTACGCCCCCACTCAGCACACGGTCCGCCCTGGAAGTCGGGCGCGGGCCGCCGGGTCCAGCCAGGGTGTTCGTCAGCGGACGATCGGCCCGGGCCCGAAGGTGGTGCTCATCGAGTCGGCAGATAGTATTCGGCATGCCCCGTGCCCTTCGTCCGTCAGACGTCGACCTTCACCTCGAGTTCAACCCTGCTGCTCCCGAACAGCTTCACGAGCTCGGCACTGCCTACTGGGAGCTCGCTGGCCTCGACCCGGATACTGGCTCGCCCGTATGGGTGCAACGAACCGGTGAGCTCGATTTCACACCATGGGCTCAGCCGGCACATATCGCGGCCGCCGCAGCCGTCACGGCAACAGCTCTCGCATACTCCTCCGCGTCGTGCGAGGGAAAGTTGACATTGACCTCACGCAACGCGCTTAAAGAAGCGATCGAGGGTCGAGACATCCAGTGTCGGGCGTGCAACACCACCGTGGAGCAGCGAGTGGCGAGTACCTTGCACCCAAAGGCTCTCGAATACCGAGCCAAACGTATCGCCGAGCAGCAAGTACATGCGGCTGCAATGGAGACCAAGCGGGAACTTGAGCAGTCCCAGCGCGACGCGATCAGCGAAAGGTACCCAGTCGACGACGAAGACCCGATCTCTCGGATCAGCGAGGCGCCGATCGTCGCGAGGGTGGGTGCCCTTGCCGTGCTGCACGCTGTCGGCGATCGGGCGGGCCTGATATATCCAATCGAGTTTCATAACAGCACTATCGCTCCGAGTAACACGTTCAGCGAACAGCTGTTCGTCGACGCCTGGCACTTCAACCTGCTCCACGTCCACCCCACTTCGCCGACCGACGCGTTCGTCTGGGACGACGGAACCACGCTCGGAACCACGCTCGGAACCAGCATCTATCCGGAACAGACTCGGTTTTTCGTTCCTGGTATGGGAACGCTCGAGAACCGCCTCGAAACCTTCGTTCATTGCCTTCGTGATGGGCTCGATCTGTCCGCAATGTGGTCCTACGACCGCCCCGAGCTGTCCGACCTCGTTCATAAGGTCATCGCAGAGGAAGCTGGCCGCTATCTCGCATACCAGTTGCGTCAGCACAACCTCCCCGACCGCACAGACCGACACAACGAAGTACTACGAACGGTGACCACCCGTGGTGCCTCCCTGTTCTCGCTCGGTCACCTGTACCGGATGGCGTGGTCATCAGCACGCGACGCCTCCAGCGCCAAACAACGCCACCCAAGCATGTCCACAGAGAATGCGATCACACACGGCCTCAACCAGTTCGAACAGAGGATCCAAAAGGCATCCTACGATCGAGGATCGCTGAATGAACCGTTCAGCGAAGACAACAACCTTCCACTCACCTCGGTCACCGATATCGTATTCCGCATCATCTTGGGTATGGACCCGATGAGTTCCGAACCCGCGCACATCGCGGACATGTTGTCAGCCGCACCCGACGACGAACTCCGCGCACTGTGCGAAGCCGGCATCCCAAGCCACCGCGAACTCATGGAACGGATACGCACGTCGACCGACGAATGGGATGGCTACGAGTTCCGTAGAATTCTGGCCCGCCTCGAACAGCAACCCCCGGACGCCTGCGCGCCACGGTGCGCACACGACCGTCTCACCGATGTCGCCTCAGAAGGTGGCCAAGTCTACGACCGCATAGTGTCCCGCGTCGGCGAAGCCGACGCCGCCATCGTGACCGCAGAAGCAACATCTCTCGCGAATGCCGGGCACAACGGCTTGCGCGCCGACGACGCTCTGCTCTCCGCCGTTGTCCACCTACTCCTTCCGCTGACAGACCTCGAACCCGCCATACTTGCCGAACAGGAATGACCACCGCGCCCCAACCTCGCGCCCATGCTGCTCTACCTGTCGGCGTCGAAAACGGCTGATTGCTGTGGGCGTACCGAGTAGTGACTCACCTTGCTCGAACCGCGTCGGCCGGGTCCTGGTGCCATCCGGGCCCGGGTGTCGGGAGCGGTCATTTTGCGAGATCTCCTCAATCTGCGCTGCGGGCCGCCGACGCTTCACCTGCGCTATCGGGTGCGCCGTTGGGGGTTCCCCCTTGAGTGTGGACATCGTGAACACTGGGCCGTGAGGGCCCAGAGGAAGAGATGTCACTGATGATGAAGGCGTACTCGGCGGAGTTCAAGGCCGATGCGGTCGCGTTGTACTTGTCAGATCCGAGCAACACATTCGAGGGCATCGGCAACGACCTGGGAGTCAGCCGCGAAACCCTACGCAACTGGGTGCGTGCCGAACGCAAACGTACGGGTGTGGCCGGCGGCGTCGCCGGCCCGTCCCACAGGGCTTCGCCGGTGGGCGATATCGTCCGAGTCCGTGTTGGAGGAAGAAAACAAGCAGCTCAAGGCCCAGATACGGAAGCTTGAGACCGAGCGGGAGATCCTGCGCAGGGCCGCGAAGTATTTCGCGGGCGAGACGAATTGGTGAGCCGCTTCCAGTTCGTCGACGACCACCGTGACACCGTTCCGGTGAAGTGGCTGTGCCAGATCCTCGAAGTCTCCCGGTCGGGGTTCTACCGGTGGCGGGCCGCCGCACCGGCCCGCGCCGAACGCGCCCGCGCCGACGAGGAGCTGGCCGAGTGGATCCGCGGGATTCACGACGACTCCGACGGCACCTACGGGGCTCCGCGGGTGACCGCCGAGCTGCGGGACGCCGGGATAGAGGTGAACCACAAACGGGTCGAACGGGTGATGCGCGAGAACGGGATCGTCGGCGTGCACCTGCGCAAATCGGTGCGCACCACCGTCCCGGACCCGGACGCGGCCGCGGTGCCAGACCTGATCCGGCGGGACTTCACCGCGAGCGCGCCGAACACCAAGTACGTCGGGGACATCACCTACCTCCCCGTCGGGGACGGTCAGTTCCTCTACCTGGCAACGGTATTGGACCTGAACTCGAAACTCCTGGCGGGGTGGTCGATCGCTCCACACATGCGCACCGAGCTGGTCAGCGATGCGCTGCGGGCGGCCGTCGCCGTCCGGGGTGTAGCCGGCCTGGATGGCGCAATCTTCCACTCCGACAACGGGGCCCAATATGCATCGACTGAATTCTCCGACCTGTGCCGGGAGTTGGGTGTCACCAGATCGCGGGGTGCAGTCGGAACGTCGGCGGACAATGCCGCGGCGGAGTCGTTCAATGCGACGCTGAAACGGGAGACACTGCAGGGCAGAAAGCGCTGGAACAGCGCAGGTGAGGCGCGCGCTGAAGTGTTCCGCTGGGTCACCCGATACAACACACGAAGGAGGCACTCCACCCTCGGCCAGATCTGTCCGATCGACTTCGAGCAGCGATCGGTTACGCTGGCCACCGCAGCATAGGAATTGGTGTCCACATCTCAGGGGGAAGCCCCGTTGACCGATCCGAGCGGGTACCCGAAGAAGTCCACTGCCAGACGCGGGCCGACCACGACCGGGCCGAGCTCATCCTGCCGGTAGAGCGTTGGCAGGTCAGGGCAGCCGAAGATAGCCTCAGGCACGTCGAGGTCTTCCAGATGGACCGCGCAGGAACCTCCATCCTCGGAAGACCCCGCCACCTACCCCGAGACCGTCGCGCCAGCCACCATCCAACCAGCGACTACACCCCCGACGTGAAGAGCCACATATGCGGAGGCTCAGAAGAGGTCCAGAGCATTGGCGATCATCCGGTGCCCCTCATTCTCAAACGGTTCATCGCCGACCTGGTACGCCCAGACCGCGGTGCCGATCGCTTCGTGCAACGCAATAAGGCGCCATTGCTCCGGGTCTCTGGGTTCGCTGCCATATCCGGCAAGAAACGCGTGCTCGAGTGCGGCATTGCCCTTCCACTGCCTCGCCGCGAGACGGCAGAAGTCACTCATCGCAGGCCTCCAATCGAAGCGCCCGAAATCGATGACCTTCACCGTCCCCTGATCGACAAGCCAGTTCCGCGGCTGCCAGTCACCATGAGTAGGAACCACCACCACCGGCTGCGGACGGTGCAAGACCAAGATCTCCTGCACGCTGGCGAGCACAGATTCCGATATCCTGTTCGGCTTACCCAGCCATGCAAGCGATTTCGCCACCGCGGCGGCCTCCCACCCGGTATCAACGCGATGGGCTTGATCATGAAGCCTACGCAGAAGCACTCCCGCCTGCCGATAGGTCTCACAGTCGAATTCAGCTTCGCTCCCCATCACCAGGGATCCATCCAGATATCGAGTGACCAGCAGGTTCGCTGACCGGTCGTACTCGACCAACGCAGCGGCATGCCCAGTCCGTACCAGGCATTCGGTGACGGTGTGGTGGGCCGTGATCTCGCGCCCGATGTGATGATTGGCGCGGCCAGCGGCTTTGATCACACACCGTCCGCGTTCGGACTCGACGTCGAGAACCACCGTGTCGACCAAGTTCCAACTCATGTCAGCGCACAGGCGGGCGCCGGGAAGCCAACGAGTGATGTGATCTGCTTACCCGGTACTCAAACGTCCCGAATACCATGACTGCACAGTTCCCGACATCATCCGACGCACTTCGCCGCGGCTCGATCGAGCGAGCCGTCCTTGCCTCAGAGCAACGGGACGACCTTCAGGAGTGGGACTTGCTCGACCACAGGGGTCGCGGAGGTCCGGTTCGGAGCTCGAGTGGTCTCGTATAGGCGCCGCGACGCGGTCAGTTCGTCGTCAGGACCCGTTCGAGGGTGGCGAAGCCTGCTGGTTCCCAGGTCGGTTTGCCCCAAGGCACGCAGCACCGCCCAACCACGGGCCCGGGTGATCATCGCGTTGTCGGCCCGCCCATAGGCGTCGAAGAACCGACGCGCCGCACTTGCCGGCAACAGGATCCAGGCGGCGGAAAGATCCGTCGCGGGATCACCCGCACACATCTCGCCGAAATCGATCACCCCCGTAAGCATCCCCTCCCGGACCACAACGTTCGCCGGATGCAAGTCACCATGCAGCCACAACGGCGCCCCCGCCACACCGGCGCCGCGACCGCCTCCTCCCACACCTCCCAAACAGCCTTCGCGCTCGGATGGCCGGCAATGACCTCGAACGCGGCATCGGCCCCTTCCAGCAATCCGGCCAACGGGATGCCGCGGGTAGGGTTGGCCGGCGCGTCGGCGGGCGCCGGCACACGCAGCGCACCAAGAAACCCGGCGAGGACCTCGGCCGCATCGACCCGTGTGATTGGCGCGTGATCGGCCGGCTCCCCCTCGACGAGATCGCCCGGTCCCTCGCCTGCCCCGTGTTATGGCACGACGGATACACAGTCGGCGTCGAGGACATAGCCCAACACCCCGACTACCGAGGGCCGCACATCGTCGACCTCGCCCGCGACATCGCACACAATGGCGAGCTCACCCCCGCCATCCTCGGCCTGGCACGGAATGCATCCTTCGATCCGCAGGACCTGAAAAAGGTATGGCACTGTGTCGCCCGATACGGCACCCGAGCATAGCTATCGGCACGCCCGAGGAAACGCGGACCCTCGATCCGCTGAACCGAGCCGCCTCACTGGAACAGCTGTCGGTCCGATTTGATACAAGTTACTTGCTGCACCGCAGCAAATCTCCGCCTATTCAAAGGTCGGGGATCGCAACTCACAAGAGAGACGTTGCATGCGCCCATTCCCTATGACAATTGCGTCGCCCACCACAATTCTCACGCGCACGATCACCGCACAACACCTCGTACACCCGGAAAAGGCGAATCAGGTCTTCATCATCGAGATTGACACGATCGACGACTACGGCCAAGAGGTGACGCGGAGCGCACTGGTAACCAAGTGCTCCGCTCTCTACTCTCGGGACTCGGATCCGCAGGACGTGATCGTGGTCGAGTTCGCACATCCTCGAATCGAGAAGCGGACCTACAACCCGGACGATGAGATCGTCCTCCATGAATTCACTTACGAACACCTCGAAGAGATGGACCTCAGCCAGATGTCCGGATGACAGGCCCGAAAGGCCCTCAACTCCAGGGAGTTGAGGGCTCTTTCTTACACCGGTGAAAGCAGCATGGACTGGCACGACGCCGGCAGCGCATCACAACCTAGAGATAGTCAGGACGGAAGGTCACAACCCCCTTATAACTGACCGTGCCGACAGGCACCCATCCCCGAAGAGGAATGCCAGGCCACCGGTAACGGGCGGTTAGCTAGACGGGTAGTCTCATCGAATGCCACTTGATGATCAGCTGGGTCGATGGGTCCAGCGCACCGCCCACGTTCGCGACACTCTCAACCAGATCCTGAGTGCATTACCTGAACATGACCGAGTACTGTTCGACTCCACCCTGGGCACGGTCCAGGGGCTCCTTGAGGACCACCTTCACGCCGGCGACGGAGACGCCCCTTCCGAGGGCAGCGCGCTGGCGGAGGTAACCGACCCGTTCCTCACCGCACTGCGAGAGTTTCAGGCCCTCACGGCCGCACCGGACACGACCGCCGGGCTCAGAGCACTGCTGTCCAGTCTGCGCGATTCCGCACAGACTGCCCATCTCACTCTAACCACGGACGACCGGCTGACCATTCAGTCCGTCGACGAAGTCATCGCGGACTTCGCCCAGGAGTACAGGATCTCGCTGATCCTTGCTCTGACGGCCAACCACGCGCTCTCCCAAACTGTGGTCCGCTGGCAAAGAGCAAAGGACTCCGATGCCGCCACCGGCGATCACCTGGACCTGACCACGATGAACTTCGCATCGGCCGTCAGCGATCGCACCGTCCCCATGTCCACCCTTACTAGTGCCAGTGCCGCCGACCCTGTCGTCATGACCCCCTCCAACTTCTCGCGGGCCATGAACACCCTGATGACCGGCGGAACACCTCCTCCGATTTATCAAATGGCCTACACACAGTGGTTTACAAATATCAACGCGGCCTGGGAGGACACCTACCGCGGCCGGCTCGCCACCGCGCATGGCCCCGACGACGACGGCAAGCCTTGGGCGAAGAACGACATCCGGTCCGAGTTCTTCAACGAAATCCGCTTGATCCGAAACGACATCTCACACAAGAGAGGCGTGTGCGTCGACAGCGGCAACAACACACTGATCGACTGGGTGGAACCTGGAAAGCCGATCGCCCCGACACCGCGCCAAATGCTCGGCTTGCTCGACCTGTTCCCCCACGACGAACTCCGTCGCTTCCCAACCAAAGCTGAGAGCAACACCACAGGTCAGCTGCCTTATCCCTTCGCGAGTGACTGGATCAACGAGGTCAGAGCGCACATCGAGGCGATCGAACCCACCAAAAAGAAGCGAGCCGCCGTGCTCAAGCAGCTGATCGACGAGTGGATGGACCGCACCAGGTAGATGTGGTCTCGGCGGCGGGTGGTGGCTGCGACATCCTTCGAGTTTCTGTGGCCACCACCGCCATTGTTAGGCGATAAGCCACCAGCCTACGGAATGTTGCTACGTTTCCCGACTTTCACAGTTTCAAAACACCTTCCTTAAGGAATTGTTCACTCGCGGAAACGTCGAATGCAGGCGGTACCGGTGTCGCTCTCCTCGCCGGCCTCCCATGTGCACCCCACTCAACTACTCATGCGTCCAGATCCGTATGCGGACGTGCAGCTCGCCACCGTCGTGCGTCCGGTCCTGTGAAGTGCCAGACCATGTTCCCGCCGGACCGATCAGTCGTCCCGTCGATCGCAACCTGCGAGCAACGTGCTCTCGTTTCCACTGATGATCCGTCCAGTCTCGGAGGCGTCGGTGCCCCATACTTCTGACAGTGACTGGCACGCAATCGCAACGTCCCAGGGCTGCAGGGCAGCACGGCGGAGTTGCGCAAACGGCCCATCAGTCTCCAGTAGCACTCGCTCGCGCGGCATCGCAGCTACAAGAGCTCGCCCTTTGGCACCTGCCAGCATCGCCGGGCCGACGCTGAACCAACAATCGCGTTCGACCGCCCGTCGAAGCTCCGTGCGGCTGCCTGAGAACCAGTGGAGGATCGGCATGCGGACGCGTTCGAACCTGTCGAGCAGGTCGAGCACGGGTGTTGCGGCTCGGCGGCTATGAACCGACACGACCTTGTCTCCAGCCTCGCTACAGGCATGAAGAATGTGCTCGAATACCCGGGTCTGTTGCGACCAGAACGATCTGCACTCAGGAGCCCCGTCGAGCCCAACCTCGCCGATAAATCGGGTGTCGGCGACGTATCGATCAAAAGCCTTCAACTCATGTATGCGCTCGCCCGCCAGCTGCGGATGGAGACCCAGCGCCGTCCTAATGACGGTTCGGTCTCGGGCCAGCCGCGAGGTGCCGGCCCACGCCGAGGGCGTTGTGGTAACGGACAGCACGCCGACCTTCCTGCGTTGAACTTCATCGGCCATCTCGCTCGGGTTTGGGTATAGGTCCAGGTGGCAATGGAAATCGATCATGGGAGATCGAACTTCGCGTGAAGGAGACCCAGTTCGTCGAGTCCTCGCTGAAGCAGCTCGCGAAGTGCCGCTTTGTTCGTTATCCGAGCGGAGCTTAGTGCCGGGCCAAGCCACCGGTCGAGTCCGTCTTCGGCCACGACCAGACGCGCCATGGCAACGGAACGGACGTCGTCGAATGCTGCATGATCGTCATCGGGGCGACCGAGATCGTCGTAGACATACTCCGTGGGATCGTGTCCGCCCCACGCTAGGAACGCTGCCCGCCGGATCTGGCAGGGAACGCACCGGCCGCAATGGGTGTAGTTGAATCGCTGGAAGCGGCCACAACTGGTCGAAACGGCGGCTTCGTCAGAGAGAAGATCTTGGTCAAGGCAGTCGCGAAGCATCTCACCTTTCGTTCTCTCTGCGTACGGGTTCGTGATTGCAACCCGCAGTCCTGTCCCGTCGAGGATCTCCTGCATCCGACCAAGAAAGTCCGGATGAGCGGTACGAGTGCTGAGGCTTCCGATTCGAGCAGGAGTCAGCGGAGGGTTGATTGCAATGAACCCGTTCTCACAGACAAAGACAGGAATGCACTCACCGTCGCGGTAGCGCTGGGTCGCCGTCGCCGCCAGTACTGCGAACGCAAGGAAGATGAGGGACCGCGAACGCTGAGAGGTTTCCTTGAGGCCGCGACGAGTACTCGCATTGTGATTCACCTGTAGATGATCTAGTCCGCTGCCAATGAGCCGCGCGAACCGCGCCTGCTTCTCGGCGTCTCCGCGAACGGTATGACTCACCGCAAAAAGTTTGTGCCCTTGCGCAGTGAGGTCGATGGCACCGACTAATGAATCGAGTCCCCCTGATAGAAGGGCGACCGCATCAGCGGACGGGTACCGTGGCGTCTTTGGAGCATCGGGAAGGTCACCGCCGCCGCGGAACGTCAGGCTCCATCGATCCGTGGTGAGGAACGCGAGCGCCGACGAGATCGAGTCGGCGAACGGTGCCCAGCGTGACGGTTCGTGGAGAGCAACGTCGAGCTCAAGTTCTCGGGTCCACCCGTCGGGGCTCGCGTTCCGTTTCGCTACACCATCGGCAACTACGACAGACAGAGCGATCGCGAGCAGATCCCACGCGCCCGGGTCTGGCGAAAGACTTTGGCGCCGTATGGACTGCGCAGCGGACCCGCCCGCACTCACCGTCTCACCGGACGAGTCGTGCCCGAAGAGGACGATGGGGGTGGCCTGCGGATCGGCGGGTTTGAGGGCCGCGGACGAACTGCTTACGAATCTCAACTTGTGTACTCCTCGAATACGGTGAGCGTCTCGCGAAGCGCCAAGCTGGTGAGGCGTGCCACATTCGCGGTTGTAGCGGGCGTGCCTCCTTTGCGGATCATTCTGAATGCGGCAGAGACATGCTCGCTGATGAACTCGCGGACCTGCTTCAGGCGGCGTAGTCCTGTCGCCGGGTCGTGCGCCTTGGCCATGATCGTCTTCTGAAGGTCGAGACAGAAGCGACCGTAGACGTCCAGCGCGGCGTACCGCTCGATGACATACTCTCGCTGTGTCTCGGTGAGTGCGAGCAGGTCGGCCTCCGGGAATCGGCCCAGGAGGTCGGTCAAAGCGTCGCGAACGGCGCGGCGGGACGACTCTCTGTCCTGTGTACCGTCGATTGGGGTTGCGGCATCCACGATGGCATCCAGCACGACATTGACGTCGCTCCCGCTCGCGAGTGCTATGTCCGTAAGTGACTTTCCGTCAGGTCCGCGCCCGGATTGCATTACCCCGTTGAGGCGTCCGGCGGTCACGGCGGTGCCACTGAGGCGGCGGCTCATCGTTCCGCTGCCGCCGTAACCGGTCCTCACGTAATGGCCGAGCCCTCGGCGCAAGTCGCGGCTGTCTCCAGATCGCGCGAACCCGCCGAGGCTCCGTCGGGCGTCGCGGAACCGCCCCGTTGGGGACAGCAGATCGGGCTTCTTGGCCGGCTGCTCCTCGGGAGGCGTCTCTCCGTCCAACGATGGCGGAGGAACGATTTCGTCGGCCCACGGCGGGACCAGCAGAACTCCCGGACCGGGACCGCTACTGCTTTGTGAGGTTCCCACTCTAGCCCTGTCGCTCGATAACTGTCTTCACCGGGCCATCGACATCGGATGAGTTTTTCCAGTGAGCAAAAACATCAGAGACCCATGGCAGCGACGCGATCCTGGGCACGATGCTCGGTTGAATTTGATGACCTGGACGCTCGACCAGGAATCCTGCGATCGTACCCCCCAGCGTCGGGTCCGCGTTGGCAACGGCGATGCATGCGTGCAGGATAGGCGGAACGCCCCAGGATTGTTCTTGACGCGCACGGGCTAGTAAGCGATCCATGACGATGGTGAGTTCAGCCCGCTGGATTGTCTGCAGATCACCCTCCAGCGCCGCTGCTTCCTCGGGATTCTCCAGCAGCGCCGTCAGCAAGGCCGCTGCTTCAGAGGAGAGCCGGTCTGCTGCCGTGATCAGTGGAGCATGCTCACGGCCCACGTAGAGGGCACCCCGAAGATCCTCATCCGCAAGCGCTGGGGGAAGCGCGAGCCACTCGCGGATGAACTGGTCATCCCACACGCCCGTCGCGTCAAATTCCTGTCCCGCAACTGCCGCTTCCTCCCATTCGGCGAGAAGCAAGGGCTTTCCAAATGGATCGGTGTTGACCGCAGATGTCAGTGCCGAATAGGCGGTCGTCGGAGCGAGCCGCTCGAAGAGAAGGAGTTTCGTCAGTACGGCTTCGTCCACACCGACACCTTGTGCGCTCGAGATCGCCATTCGAATCGAAAGCGCGTTGAGGAACCGCTTGATCAGCCGCGGGTTGCCCGCGATGCGGTCCGACGTTGTCATCAGTGGAGCAAGGCGTTCAGCCGTAGTCAGTCGGGCGGTGAGTGCAGCCGGCAACTGCACGCCGCAACCCGCGACAAAGGTGCGATCGACCCGCTTTCCCTTCCAGGACTGACGAAGTTGGGAGGCGATCGCTTCACGCAACGTGTTCTTTTGACCACTGTCGAGTTCACTGTTCTCGATGAACAGCATCATCATGTAAGCCCGCACTTCTTGAGTGCCGAGCGCTGGGACTCGAATCGGAATCTGGATGAGCTTGTCGAAGTAGTTGGTGACCAATGTGTCGTCTTCGAGTCCACCGAAGTGCTTCTTGACCGCGTGTTTGATCATGCTGTCATCCGCTGCGATGACGAAAGCAGTGTTTTCGAGAAACAGGAACAGGCGGATCGCTTCGAGCGTCGAGATGGTCGTGTCCGGCAAGCACCGATCAAGATCGTCAATGAGCACGACCAAGGTGACGCCGATCTCCTCCAGCGCCTTCTCGAAGGAGTCTCTCAGTGCCTGAATTTCCCTCGGAGGTGAGGATTCGTGCCTTGGGTCCAACAATGCGCGACCTGTCGCTGCAAGCGTTGACGCGACCGCACCGGCCTTCTCCAAATCCTGCTCGTCAACCCCCCCGGCCACCCCATCTTTGACAAGTGCAGCGACCTCACCCGGTAGGCCGATGGGCGGGAGACCCAACGCAACCGATGCAGCAGGTAGAGCGAGTAACTTCGCAAGCCGGAACCATTTAACACGTCCTAAGAACTCTCGCGCCTTGTCCACTCCGGTCTGCCTTTTGGCTGCCTCGGCGTCGAGCCGACTTGCGATGACTTCCAAGAGTGCCGCGCGTGCATCGTCGTAGCCTTGGTAGAGCCAAGCGTTGAACTCGACGAAGAGATACTTCGCCGGAGCCTCAACGGGTTGTTGCTTGCTCAACGACGCCCTTGTGAGCTGAATCATCGACGACTTGCCCACACCCCAGGCTCCCGACACTCCGATAGAGATGGGCCGACCATCAGCGCGGACGATCATCTCGGCGATCGTGTCCGCGACACCTTCGAAGTTGAGGAAGTCTCGATCAGTCTCATTGTCGGGCCACACAGTGCGTTCGTCCTCCTGACTCGACGGGAGAGACCTCCTCTCAATATCAGAGTAGGAATGGTGAACCCGCTTCAGCCGGAGGCGCGCCGTGACAGCCCGCACGGTACGTCCGCTCGGATCAGGATCAGCTCCGTGGAACCGCAAAACATCGCCCGAACTCCGATGTCATCTATGTGAATGACACTGCTAGGTCAGCAATACTTCCTGCCGGACAGACGGTCGCCGCCAGCGCCACAAACTCCAGGCACTCCAGCGACTGCCCACGCAGCACCACCTCTGGCAGACGACCGCGCTGCTGAGCGTTGATTCACGGAGACGTAAGTCAATCAGAGGCAGCCATTCCCTGGCCGTCACTACACCATTCGCGTAACACGTGACGACAACGAGCACACGCAGATTGTCTTGTACCGTCCCACGACCGCCTACCAGATGGACAGCGACCCACGCCTCACGCTCAATATAGGCCAATCCAGCTGTCACACCGGAGAGGCCAGCGGTGAGCTATCGGTCCGATGACGTCAGATGGGGTGACTTGACAGGCGCCCCGACGGTGCGGTCTGCGGAAAAACCGAGATAGAGGACGACCTGTGCGTGGACGGGTTGACCACGGTCAAGGTGAGGGACTGGCCCGCCTTGTTCGTGAGCGCGACCAGCAGGTCGGTGAAGGTGCGAACCGGCAAATCGTCGGCAGCGGTCACGATCTGTCCCTCTTGCAACCCCGCCCGTGCAGCAGGTGATCCGGCCGTGACGTCGGCGACCTCGAGGCCCGGCGTGCTCCCCGCCGCCGGTTGGACCTGTATCCCGATATAACCCTCAATCGGTGCGGACGGTTGTGCGGCGTGCGGGTCGGCCAACGAACCCAAGGTCACCGCGACGGTGCTGTCTTGGCCGTGTCGGCTGATGCGGAGCGTGACGGAGTCCCCGGGGTGGTGAGATCCGATTTCGTCGAACGCGTGGACGGGTTTGCCGGCAGGTACGGCGGCGCCGTTCACGCCGAGAATCATATCGCCTGGCTGTAGCACGGCGGACGCGGGTGATCCGGGGATCGTGGCCACCACGACTCCACTGCCGGTGGGCCCGTCTCCATCGGACGGTTGGCCCAACCAGACGCCGAGCCATGGTCGATCGTCGCTGAGATCGGTGATGGGACCTGCGTCGCCTCGTGCTCCGATGGTGCGGGTGTATTTGCGCAGCGGGCAGCATGCCGGAGCCCAGGGCGGAAAGTAGTCGCTGGTGATGGTGAGTGTCTGGGGACCGGTGTCCGGGCCGTCCACCTGCACAGTTGCGTTCATGTCCTGGTTGTTGCGGTAGGCCAGTTGTGCGACGCCGTCTGTGAGAGAGACGATCCCGGTCAGGGTCAGTGGATGATTCGCGGTGGAGTCGACGGCGGTGATCAGCAGGTAGGCCGGTTTGTCGGGATCGGCACGAAACTCCTTCGCGGTTACCGAGGTCAGACGATTGGTTTGAGGAAGCAGCGGCACCGCGTCAAGGGACCCGGCGGCAGTCATCGTGTTCGCGGCATCGAACGTGACGTTCCACCGCTCAGCGATCGCATCATAGGACAGGATCTGAACGTCCTGCGTCCCACCATCGACCGGCTTGCCCGCGTCCAGACCCGGACCGGCAGAGACGACAATCCGGTCATGTGTGGGGCCGCCGCCCAAGTCGAGAGCACTCGTCGTCACGACCCGGTAGTTCGGGTGCAGGACCGACGAATAGTCCGGCTCGGACGCAGGTGACGACAGCACGGACGGTTGTGCCGTCGTGGCCAATCCTTCGGACGCCGAGACCGAGCAGGCTGTCATGGACAGCGCGATGCCCGCGATGGTTGCGAGTACCCACAGTTTCACCACCGCATCATCCACTGTCGCCCCATGTTCGTGCAGCGCAGGGGCGGAAACGGCGCTCCGCGTCGTTGCTCACCACCTTCTCGACGGCGGCGTGGGTCGCGGCGGCGTGCAAGTGGAGGTCGTAGTCGTCGATATACGCGGGTTCGGGATCGATCCGGCAACCGGCGATGTGGCCGTGCGGGACCACCCAGGTGATGTGGTCGCGGACCCCACCGACCGGGACGGCCCGGAGTAGTGCGCGTGATTCTTGCGGAGATAATAGACCAGCCGGCGAGGATGCCCGCGCAGTCCAGCGCCGGTGGAACAGTGGTCGACTAGGCCGGAACCCGTTCAGGCACAACCCATCCCGCAGCGCCCCCGAAAAGAGGACGTTCGCATCCCCCGCACCCCTGCCCTCACCCAACGAGGACCAGGGCCGAGGTCTGTCGCGGCGCGAACGCGGTGGCCGGTAGGTCATCTGGTCGACGTCCTCGAAGACGCGAAAATCATCGAAGGCCGCCCGCTGCCGTGCCCGCAACCCTTTCCCGGTAGCCAATCATGTCGCTGCTCTTCCGCCGGGTGTCGGTGCCGACCTTGTGTGTGCTCGGAGCTCGCCGGCCCGGATTAGTGTCATCAGAGTCGGGCGGGAGATGTCGGGCAAGTCCGCCGCCGACAGGTGGCTGGTTCCGGCCCACCAAACCTTTGCGGCCACCACCGGTGTGGAGGCCGTAGCTTCATCCACTTCGCCGTCGTTCGATCGCGCGCGGGTATGCATCGCATATGCTCCTGCGGGACAAGGACGCCGAGCCGCCGGCTTGACCGCCGTGTCGATGGTCACGGGAAAGGGAACGGTGCGATGGTCGTGCACGCAAGAAGTTCGGTGTTGGGGTCGGTCAACCTTGCGGGATACATCGTTGCGTGGCTCGCGAGCGTGGTGGTCATCGTCGGGAGCGTCGCGCCATGGTTCACCGCAGCAGCCTTCCTCTCTGTGCCAGGGACACAGTCCATCGGGAAATACACGTTGGCCATGGGCGCACTCGCTGCCGTGGTGTTGCTGATCAAGGCCGCCACCCCGAGCCGCTGGCCGCTGGTCACGGCCGCCGTGATAGGCATCATTTGCCTCCTCACCACCGTGTTCGCCCTGGTCAAAGCCTCCAGCCTCATTCCCGCCGAAGATCAACAGAACGGAATCGTCTCGATAGGGTGGGGACTGTGGATGACCCTCGTCGGCACCGTCCTCCTCGTGGTTGGGAGCATCGTCGCCGATCTCGTTGCCTCCCCCGCAGCCATACGCAGAACAGACCTCGAGCCTTCACGATCCACGGTCGACGACGCACCGATCGACTGGGCTGATCGCGCGACGACACCATTCTTCATCGTCGCGATCGCGTTCGGCGGCCTGGTCGCGATCGCCGTGTGGCTCGATCTGCTCTTCGGAGTGACGTTGCTGCCCTGAACGGGGGGATCACATCGAAATCGAAGTCGCTGAATGCGGAGATCCCCTCCGGGAGGCCGTTCCGTGCCTCCAGTCTGTTACCGGGCCTCCTGGCAGCTACCCGGACCGGACTTCCACCGGCAAGAACACAGGTACGAATACCTCGGTTTGCCAGTCGTCGGGGCGCGGACCTGGCGCCCGCATCCCGCGCACATCCTCTGGACTCAGCAGCCTGGGCATTCACATCCCCTCCGCTCTGGCCGGACCAACATATTCTGCCGCCACGAGCGAGGTAAGCGTTTGGCGCACAGAATGATAGCGGCGATGTGCTCACCGGCCGAGAAGTTGTGCGGCTATCGGGACCACATCATCACCATCAGGTTCTGCTCGCGGTCCGCGTGTCACTGGCGCCGCTTCTTTTCCAGCAGTGCCAGCGCCTTGTCGCGGCGAGCGAGCAGTTTGGTGTGGGTTGCACCGACCCAGTGCGTGGGGTCCCCGGCATGTGCCAGCCAGCGGTCGATGATCGCGATCTCCCCCTCGATATCGCCGAGCTTGCGGAGCACGATCGCCGCGTTCTCCGTCCACCCCGGTGGCGTCTCCCGCACCACCACGTTCACCCGGCCCCGGAACAGTGCTGTGCGCACCGGGATGTTCGCCCGCTCCTGCGCCTGGATCCGTTCGGTGGCGTCGAGGATCTCGAGCAACACGGTCAGCGCCTCCTGGAGGTGTCCCTCGCGCTTGAGTCGAGCGACCTCGCTGCTCCACTTCAGGAAGTGGGCGCCGCGGACCAGGCCCTGCTCATACTCCAATGCATGCAGGTCTTCGAAATCGTTCAGCGGCTGACCTGACCGTTTCTTGCGCCACGCCTCCTCACCCGCGCCGATCGGCTCCGCGCCGAACTCGTCGGGAACAACGATCACGGCCGGCTGCGCTGCTTCCGGTTCGGGCACTGAGGAGTCGACGACTATTCCGTAGGACTCGATCAGGTCGGCGATGCCGTTGGCCCAGCCCTGGGACACCGCACGAATTTTCCACCCACTGTCGCGGCGGTAGATTTCTACCAGCACCACACATCTCTCGTCGGTCAGCCCGGTGATCGTGTGAACGGCGAGAATTCCTGCGGTCGAGCGCACGATCACCTCCCCTGGGCCGCGGGATGCGACGGTTCCCGGGGCGGTGCCGTCGAGGGCCGCCGCGATGACGACCATCGCCACATCCGAGGGAACGGCATCCAGCCGCAACTGCACACCACGATCGGCCAGGGTAACTGCGCCGCACTGTGAGCTCGGTTGGTTGAAGTACACCAGGTCACGGTCGGATCCAGCGGATCCGTCCGCACGCACCAACACCGAGAACAGATCCACATCCGCAGTGCCGGCGAGAAACTCCACACCGACCGTGACGTCGCGCTCGGCCAACCAGGTGTTCTCGCCCTTGCTCAACTCGACCATGCGCGCATCATCCCCCACCGACTACTCCGATGAGGCGAAGCACCCATTCACGGCCTGGTTTTCCCTCCTGCCGCGACTCTTCGGGCGATCATCGGACCTCGATCGGATTCCTTTCCCGGTGGTCATCCAGCAACTGACAGCCGTGACACTGACTGATGTCACCGACGCCGGACAGTCACCCACCGCTATCACTCCACGCATGTCATTCATCTGAATGACACACGGCCCGTGCAGTTCTCATCAAACTTCCGACACGCCGCACATGCACGCGCCGGAGGCCGGGTGGTAGTCGAATCGTGAACTACAGTCCGTGAAGTTCAATCCATGCCCAGAAGGGGTACGCGTACATGCCGATCAGCTACTTCAAGCCCATCGCCGTCATCGACGAGGTCGGCGCTATCGGGCGCATCGGCATCTGGCACGTCGACGTCGGGCACACCGCGGCAATGGGCGCTCCTATGCCCCGCATGGCGGGAGCATGGGGTTACGCCCTTGAGGAGCTCGACCCCTGGAAGGTGCGCTCGCTGATCGAGGAACGCTTCATCGTGCTGGCCGGCGACACCGATCTGCTCGAGCGACTCGCGATCGCGCATCGGGGGATCGTCGATGTGTCCGGGACGGTCGAGTGTGCGCGCACCGAGGTCACCAAGTTGCAGGACGCATTCGAAGCCCACGCCGCGGGTTCTCGCACGAAGCTCACCGCCCCGGATTGGCCCGAGGTACCGGACCCGGTGGAGGTGGCTGCCTCTGTCCCGATGTATCCGAGCAGCGATGAACGCACCGGTCAGGCATATCCGCTGGCCCGGGGGTTCGAGAAGCTCGCGATCGCCTGGGAGAAGGTCGAAAAGCAACGCGTCCAACGCCCCTTCCTCAAACCCCTCGGCGGAGACGAACTCCGGCCTCTCCCGCTGGTGACCCGATGATGACGGGGGACGTTGAGAGCTATGCGGTGGTGGACGTCGAGACCGCCAGCTCGACCAAGGGCAGTATCTGTGAAATCGGTCTGACGATCGTCGAGGCCGGCGCGATCACGATCGTGCGGAGTTGGCGGTGCCGACCACCTGCCCAGACGGGCGGGTTTCACTGGTACAACACCAAGGTCCACGGCATCACCGCCGCCGACGTCGCCGGCAGCCCCGAGGTCGGCGAGTGCTTGCGGGAGATGTTCGCGTTGATCGGCGACCTCCCGGTGTACGCCCACAACGCGAACTTCGACTTCGGGCACCTCCACGCCGCCAGCACCTACGCCGGCGTCGACCTGCCGACCCTGGCCACCGGGTGCACCCTCACCTTGTCCCGGCGACTGCTCGACCTGGTCAGCTACCGGCTGCCGTTCCTGGCGGCGCACTTCGGATTCGACGCCACCAACCACCACAATGCTGGGGCGGACTCGGTCATGGCCGCGCAACTCGTCCTCGCGCTGACCACGGTCTCTGGTGCCGTCGACATGGCCGGGTTGTGCAGCCTGGCACACACCCGCCCCGGACAGTTCGGGCCCGACGGGAGCAACGGGATGGTCATCCGTCGCCGCGGCACCTCCACCCGCTTCGACATCCCCGACACCAACATCGAGGCCGACCCCAATCATCCCCTGTACGGCGAATGGGTGAGCTTCACCGGCGGTCTGACCGCGTTCACCCGTGAACCTGTCTGCGCGCTCCTCGCAACCCTGGGGGCGAACCCGCAACCCAAAGGCGTGAACAGGAAGACCACCATGTTGGTCATCGGCGATGGGTTCACTGGCAACTCGCTCGAAGACTTCACTACCACGAAGGCGAAGAGGGCCCTCGAACTGCGCGACAAGGGCCAAAACATCGAGGTCTTCTGCGAGGACGACTTCCTCAGACTCCTCGACGTCGACACCGCCACCCTGTGAAAGGACAGCAGTAGTGGCTGCACCTACGATAACGACATCGGCGTTGTCCTTCGCCGCCCTCGACGTCGAAACCGCGAACCGGGCCCGGGGCAGCATCTGTGCGATCGGTGTCACCATCGTCATCGACGCCCGGGTCGTCGAGACCCGCACCTGGTTGTGCCGCCCACCCGCCGGTGTCGACACTTTCGAGCCGGTGCAGATCAGGACGCACGGCATCACCGCCGAGCACGTCGCCGGCAAACCTCGGTTCGGGCAGATCTGGCCGGCCGTCGCCCAGTTCATCGGCGACCTGCCAGTGATCGCCCAGAACAAGAGCTTCGACGTCAGCGCACTGCGGCAGGCGTGCGCACTCAGCGACCTGCCGGTTCCCCACCTCGAGACCGGGTGCACGATGCTGTGGAGCCGGAACCTGCACCCCGAGCTGCCCAATCACAAGTTGCCCACCCTCAGTACGTTCTTCGGTGTCGACCTGCGCAAGCACCACGACGCCGGCGAAGACGCACAGGCGTGCGCACAAATCCTGATCGCACTGAACCATGCGAATGGCTCCCACCACAGCCTCGCCGAACTCGCCGCTCACGCCGGTCGGCCGCTCGAACCCCTCAACAACGGCGGCCTGCCCGTCACCGGGCTCGCAAACGCCGACCCGGGGCGGCGTATCGGCACCCTCACCCTGACCGAGACGCCCACGGCGGCGGGAATCCTCGCCGGTCGCAGCGCCGTCCTCGTCAGTCGCATGACCACCCTCACCCGCGCCACAGCGACCGCACTCGCCGCCCAGTTCGGTGCCACCGTCACCAACAAGGTCACCGCCGACACCGACCTGCTCATCCTCGGCTCCCGCGCGGCCACCACCGCCGATACCCAGCGGCTACACACCGCTCGGCTCGCCCGGGCCGATGACAGACGAATCGACGTCCTCACCGAACTCGAATTCCTCAAGATCACATCCACACGGTGAACCCGACTGGTATGTCGCGGTTCGTCATTCAATACTGCGCGCCCTGCGCACCCGACCTGAAAGACAGGACTTGAAACTCGAGACGATCCACATCGAGAACTTTCGTGCACTGAAGGATGTCACTCTTCCGCTGTCGACCTTCGGATGCTTGATCGGTGAGAACAACGCCGGAAAGTCCTCGGTTTTGCACGCGCTGCACCTCGTCCTCGCCGGCAACACACCCCGCAACATCGACATCCACGACCACCACGACCCGCTGTTGCCGATCCGCATCGAATTGACGATCAGCGAGATCAGCGAGGAGGACTTGGCGCGGATCTCCGATTCAGGGCATCGCGCGAGTTTCGAGGCAGACATCACCGATCGCATGATCACCCTCGTGCGTATCGTTCCTCCGGGTGAGAGCAAATCGTCGCTGAAGATTCTCAAGCTCGGCCCAGCCGAGGATCGCTTCACGGACAAGGTTCTCACGCCGATCATGAGGGGGAAGAGAAACGAGGTACTTCGGGAAGCAGTGGTCGAGCTGATCCCGGAGCTCGAACCCCTCCTCGGCGATAAACCGGCTCAGTCAGATGTCCGTGAGGCGCGTGACAAGATCGTCGAGGCCCTGGCGCCCGAGCAGAAGGCACTGCGCGACGAACCACTCGGCACCGGCATCGACGCCGCCATCAAGTCCTTCCTCCCCGAACCGCTCTACATCGAAGCGGTCAAAGACGTTGCCAGCGAACTGAAAACGAGCGGAACGGGCACCTTCGGCAAACTGCTGAACATCCTGCTCCACGAGGTGACCGACAAACTCGGCGATATCGAAGAGCAATTCTCGGATATCCAGCGAAAACTCAGCAGGGTGTTCGACGAATCCGGGAACCACACCGACGATCGCCTCGATCAGGTCAAAAAGATCGAGAGCACCATCGAAAGGTTCGTCCGGGAGAGCTTCCCGGACATCGATTTGAAGATGACCGTCCCTGTCCCCGAGATCAAGACCATCGTCGCTGGCGCCGAACTCACCGCCGACGACGGGCACGAAGGCTCCATCGCCAGCAAGGGCGACGGACTCAAGCGGGCCGTGACCTTCGCGATCCTGCGTGCATACAACGTTCTGCGCCACGAAGGGCTCGGCACAACCGAACGCAAGCAGACCGGAGGTCCCAGCTACCTGCTGCTGTTCGAGGAGCCGGAACTGTACCTGTACCCATGGGCCCAGAGACAGCTCTTCCAAGCACTCGAAGCGTTCGCCAAGGACCACAGCGTCCTCGTGACAACCCACTCCCCGGTCTTCTTCAGTCCCAAGTCGACGAAAACCTTCACCAAACTCCGCAAGGTCACCGAGTCCGGGTGCACGCCCTACACGGCAATCACGCCAGTCGTTCTGGGAAATTCCGTGTCGGTCCGTGATGCCTTCCAGATCATCCGCCACGAACACAACGAGATCGCCTTCTTCGCACGAGCGGTCGTGCTCGTCGAGGGCGACAGCGACGCCGTCGTACTTACCCACCTCGCCAGCTTGCTCGACCCGCAGTGGAACCACATCGACCGCAACATCGCGTTCGCCCGGATCGGCGGAAAAGGCAACATCGGCAAGTACCGCACCTTCTTCAACCACTTCGATATTCCCGTGCACGTGGTCTGCGACCTCGACGCCCTCATCGGCGGTTTCGGCAAGCTCACCGCAACAACCGAGATCATCGAGATCCGTCGAACGTTGATGGCGGCCATCGATCGCAGCCTGCCTACACCCGCACCGGAGATCGGGGCGAGAGCAGCGAAGGATCTTACCGCTCGCGGAGACGCACAGAGCAACTGGACCAGGGCAAAGGAGGTCTTCGAAGGCGGGGCACAGGACGATGCTGCGTGGACGGCATTGCGCGAGGCCATGGACGACTTCTTCACATCGCACCGTAAGAACGACAAACTCGCTGCGCTCACCGGAACCGACCCGGACGTCGCAAGACACAAGCATGAACTCCTGGAAGCTCTGCGCGGCGAAAACGTGCACGTCCTCTCCCGCGGAGACCTCGAGGCATACTGCGGCGACACCGGGCGCTCGGAGAAGGTCGAGCACGCCCTCGAGTTCTGCGACGAGGTAACCAGCGAGACCTCCTATCGGGCGGTCCTGGGTGAGCAGGCGGACGAGATCGTCAAAGAACTCATGACACTGTTCGGCAGCATCTTCGGCGAATCCGCTCCACAGCCGATCCCACCGACTGGCAAGGCGAAGGAATCTCCGATCGAACCGGTGATCATCCGCCCACCGTTCGATACGCCTTCATCGGTGGAGGACGTGACCGCATCCTCACAGAATTGACCAACGCAACTACGTTGTTTCAACAGAAAAACTCGGTAGGCGGGGGCGAATGCCGGCGCGACAAGTCGCCCAGGGTGCACCGACACCCACCCCTCCGGTCCCGGGTTATTCAACCGGGACCGGAGACCAACAACCACGGCATGTTGATCACCTCTCTGCGATGCGATCCAGTACGAACGCAGCGCACGACACTGTGACCGCGTGCTCGGGGGCCATGCCCGATCAAAACGCTCTGCTGAACCAATGAATGAGAGGAATTTCCCGTGGCAGCAGTCGGTATCGAGGTGCCCGAGCGCACCAACGTATGCGCGATCGTGGGATTGCTCTGCGCCCTGACGGGATTGTTCGTCCCGGCACTCGTATTCGGCGCAATCGGTTACGTGGAGACCGGCGGACGCGAACACGAAACCGGCTCCGGCCTCGCCGTTGCCGCTCTGATCCTGGGAGCCGTCGAACTGATCGTCGTCGTGCTGACCGCCGTCATAGTTCTCGTTACCATGCATTGAACGAAGCACGTGGTTCGGCGACATCGCCGCCCCACAACTGTGCCCGCATCCGCACCTAACCGAACACCCGGCCCCGGCCGATACCTCGGATCCCTCCGGGCTCGTCACCGCACAGGGAACCGCACATCCCGACATCTCGGGGGCGGTTTCATCCGCAGGCGGCGCGATCTGCCCCCGTCATTCTCCCCGGTGCCGGCCGGGTGTCCGCACGTCCGAATCCGGGCCCAAGTTCGGATTCGGAGTGGGCCGGTGAAAGCCCGGATCGACGGTCAGGTCTTCGGTGTCGGCGAAGACCAGCCGCCCGTCGTCGAGTGCGACCGCCCACCGATGCACCGGCGCCCACTCGTGACCACCACCGCCCGGGTCGGTCACCGCTGCATAATCCTCGACAACCTCACCGGTGAGATCGGCCCCGGAACTCCTCCGGACCAGCACCCGAACTCCGACCGTCAACTCCGGGCCACCGACCGGCCGATTGCCGCTAATTCCGGCCATGCTGATGCACCTCTTCGCTCGGTGAAACTCCCGAGATCGAGCATAAGCACCGCCCGGCCCGATACGCGACCCGACCTGCACGAACACCATCCGCGATCGGACCGCCACCGACGCAGTCAGCTGCCATGGTGCCGTCGGCGCCCGCCCAGGTGCAGCAACCCGAACTCAGTAGCGCGACAGAAGCAGTGCGACCTCGCCTTCCCCCTCCCCCGTGCTTGCCCTTGTCGTGAACGGGCATCTCCTAGATGAATTTTCGTCACTCGCGGCCAACCGGACTATGGCTTCCTTCGAATCCTCTACCTGACGGCTTCTTGCTCTGCGGCTTCTTCTCGGGCGCTGCGCACAATCACGTCACCCCGACGGCTGCCGGGCATCGCGACCGCGGCACCAGCAGTGACCGCCCCTGCGCACCCCGACAACGTTCCGTGGGCCTTAGCACTTGTTGTTCGGTGTTCGGTATTGACCGAACACCGAACACCTGCGAGTATGGGACGGTGAACGGACAGCGGATCCAGCACGGGCACGCGGGTGCGGGCATCGAGGCCTTCGTGGTCGATGCCTTCGCGCAGTTGGACATTGCGGCCCGCCCGCCCGTGACGGCATCCGGGGCCAGCGCCGACCTGGTTGTGGACCCGGACGGCGTGGCGGTGCCGATCCGACTGGAGTTCCGCACGTTGGTCACCGACGACGTCGCCGAGCGGCTTGTCACCGACATTGCGCCCGCGACCGCCGCGGACGCGTCCACACCGTTGCTCGTCGTGGCCGACCGGGTGACCGACGCAGCGCGCACCATGCTCATCGGCCAGCACGGCGGCTACCTCGACCTGCGTGGCCGACTCGCACTGCGCACCGATCGCCTGGTGATCGACGCCGACGTGCCGCCGGTCAAGGAACGCGCCGCACGGTCCGAGGCGCTCGCAGGCAAGGCCGGACTCGAGGTCGCCACCGCCATACTGCTGCATCCCGAACGAGCCGGCACGGTGCGCGGGCTGGCGCGCGAGCTCGGCCGCTCCCCCAGCACGGTCTCGGAGATTCTCGCCGCCCTGCGGCGAGACGGCCTTCTCGACGAGAGCAATGCCCTGGTCGGCACCGACCTGTTCTGGCAGGTCGCCGGCCGCTGGACGAGCCCGCGTGTTCATTTGGCGCAGCCACCGATACCGGGAGATGCCGGCCTGCACCGGACGCTCCGGCTCGGTCTCGACGCGCTCGACGGGCCCGGGTGGGCACTGACCGACTCCGCTGCCGCCGCCGCGTATGGTGCACCCCTCGCATTCCGTACAGGTCACACCCTCGACTTCTTCGTTCCCGACCAGTCCATCGTCCGGCGGGCGGCCACCCTGCTCGGGACCGCGGAATCCGCCCGGCTGGCGCGCGCCACCGTGCGGGTCGCCCCGGTTCCCGCGGTCGTCCAGTCCCGGATCGAGCTGGACGCCAGCCCGCTCGAATGGCCGCTCACGCATCCGGTGTTCGTTGCGCTCGATCTCGCCCAAGACCTCGGGCGGGGCCGGGAAATCCTCGACGCCTGGACACCCGATAGCCGGTGGACCCGTGTCTGGTAGTCGCCATGTCGTGTTCGTCGGCGATGCCATGGCCGCCGTCGCCGCGGGTGTCATCGAGGTTCGGGCACTCATCGGCCAGCCACCCGTCATCGTCGGCGGCCTCGCCGTGCTGTCACGGTTGTCGAGCCCCTACCGCGCCACCGTCGATCTCGACCTCGTCGACCGGCTTCTCGGCCGTCTCCCCCAACTCGAGGTCCTGCGCGCCGCCGACGGCGCGGAGCCGGTCGAGCCGGCGGCCGTCCTGCTGCCCACCCGGTACGGATCCGTCAAGGTCGACGTGCTCGAAGTCCGCCAGGTCGAACTCGACCACCCCAGCGACGACCCCGGCGACCGCCTTCACGCCTCGGCGCACGCCTGGGCCAACGACACCGCAACCGACATGACCATCGAGGTCATCCGCACCAACGGTAACCGCATTACGGTGACCACCCCGGTCGCCGAGCCCGGGCCGCTGATCGCGATGAAACTCCAAGCGGTGATGAACCGCTCGGCAGACAAGCAGGGCACCGACCTACTCGACATCGTGCACCTGATGCTCGACGAGACCACCCGCCCGGCGGCACTGGCCCAGATTCGCTCCGTCGACGCGGCCACCGCGCAGGACATCGCCCTCCACGTCGATCTGTGGTTCACCCGCAAACGCCCACAATCGCTTCAACGGATCCATACAGTCGGTGGCCGCGACATCACCACCGACGACCTCGACCTGGTCGCCGAACTGTTGACCGACGCGACGCAACATTAGTGCCCATGTCATGTGATTGCCGAAGGCAGCGCTTGGTCGCGATGTGGTGTTGTGCAGGCAGGCCACCCCGGAGGGGATCGAATCGTCGACCAGGTTCCGATCCGGGTCCACCACCCGCAGACGACGTTCAACGCCACCGAACTGAGTACCGCCGCACGCCGCCCTGCACTGATCGCTCACTGCGCCACAGCACGCCACTCGTCGTGCGCTCACGCGTTGCCTGCGCCAGTGCCTACAACGTAGATTCCCGATCAAACTCCTTGCCGTAGATCGGGGTTCCCGGCTGCTGACGGCAGGAATCTTCGACGGCGCCCGCGTCGACCGGGTCAAAGCCGAGCTGATTGATCAGATGCGGTTCTCCTCCGCAGCCGCACTCAGGCGGCCGCGACCGCCTTCGCAACGGGCGCGCCATCCGGCTCGGGCCTAGAAAACGGCCGCGGAAGGAACTTGCTCGCGCCGTTCACCGCCAGAGTGCACAACGCGATGGTGAGTAGGGTTGCTGCCCAAACTATTCCGCTAGAGAATTCGGATTCGTCGAGATGAAGGGCAATGATAATTGGTGCACCGAGGCCGAAGTTCGCACCGAACATTGTGACGGGGAAGACCGCTAAGAGGCCGATGAGGCCCCACGCGGTGGACACCCGTCGCCAGAGTTGCACCGCCAGTACAGTGAACAGCACTACCTGGGTTCCCTCGAGCACGCCGATGACCAATGGATAGTTCCAGATCCGCAACTCGTACGGACCGTAATAGGTATAGACATTTGTGCCGGTACCGATGACCTCGAATACGCACGAGGTGATGATCTCGGCACCCCAGATCAGGAACAGATGCGTGCGCCGCAGGCTTCCCTCGTACATGCGACGCCCAGCGTAGAGGCAGGCGCTCGCGTACAGGATGATGTAGCCGCTATGCGACCAGTTCGGCTGAACGACCCCGAACGCAGTGAAGTGAGAGTACATCGCTCCAGGCTCGCCGTTGTGGACATCGTAGAACCAGAGGTCAAAAGCTACATCGTAGAGCGGTTCGGCGAAGGCCGCGATACCGGCCGCCAGGCATGCCAGCAGATAGAAGGGAGTCCGCTGCCGTACGCACATTCGGAAGGCAATGGCCAACATAATGGCGACTATGGCCCAACTCAGCCAGGTGAAGATACTCTGCCACATCATGTCGAGTTCATGCTGCATGACCTCGGATGGCATGCGCCCCATAGCTGCTCCTAGTCCAACATCTTTGTACAAATCGCCACGCCGGGACGGCGTAGGACAACGATCCTTTGAGGCTAGGTCCGCCACCCCATGGCGCGCGTCTCCCCAGGGGGGTACGGGAATCACACTTTGGGGGTAGGCACCGAGGGAAGGACGCACTGCCGGCCATCTCGACCGGGAGCGAAAAATCGACGACAGAGGAATGCATCGCCGACGAACGGCTTTCGAGTCGGACGGTCCCGGAGCTAGAGTCAGCCCCCATGAGTGATAAACGAATTCGTCTCAGCGTGAGCGACAGTGGTGTAGCGACTGTCACGATGGTCCGTGCCGAGAAGCACAATGCGTTGGACAAGGCTATGTTCGAGGGATTGCTCGAAGCCGCAGGTCACCTCGCTACCGATCGCACAGTGAGAGCGGTCGTTCTTCATGGCGAAGGGCGCAGCTTCTGCTCGGGTTTGGATATTTCGAGTTTCCTTGCTGATTCAGCGGGAGGCATCGACGCCCTGTTCGTCCGGGAGCATGGGAAACCTGCCAATTTCGCGCAGCGCGCGGCGCATGACTGGTCGGGAGTTCCGGTGCCGGTGATCGCCGCGATCACCGGAAACTGCTTCGGTGGCGGTATGCAGATCGCGCTCGGCGCCGACATCCGAATCGCTGCGCCCGATGCCCGGTTGTCCCTCATGGAGGTCAAGTGGGGACTGGTCCCGGACATGGCAATCACTCAGTCCTTACCACGTGTTATGCGCATCGACGTGGCGAAGGAACTCACTTTCACAGGACGAATCGTATCGGGCCTGGAGGCAAGTTCGTTGGGATTGGTCACGCGCACGGCAGAGGATCCGCTCACTGCAGCACTCGAATTGGCTGAGGACATCGCCGAGAAATCGCCAGATGCGATCCGGGCGGCAAAGCGCCTCTACGACGAGGGCTGGAACAACGGCGACACAGCGGAGGCGCTTGCCCTCGAATCCCGGCTTCAATTGGGACTTCTGGGTTCACCAAATCAGGTCGCCGCTGTCGCTGCCGGCGTCTCCGGGCGCGCCCCCTCGTTCATCGACCCGGTATGAATCGGGTTCTATTCACGCTTGATCCGCGCTTCAGGCGGTTGTCGGAGCCCCGATCTAGTCCGGTCTGTACCCCACCGCGTTCAATGCGATGGCACCAAATCTCTGGGCAACGGCACGATGTTTGGGCGGACACTCAACGTACCAGCGGGGAATGGCATCACACATGTCGAGCAACGCCCTTGTGGTGAGCACGGAATCCGATACGGTGAAAAGGCCCCGCCTGCGCCCCTCTCGGACGATCCCGAGCAGCAGACGTTCGACCCCTGTTCGCACACGCTCAAAGCGGTCGCGATTCGGTGCGCTGAGGTATCGGATATCGGGCTCCAACGCCACCATCCGCGGGCTGATGAGGGTCCGGAGGAGTATCGATTCGATTACATAGGTCAGTCGGACCTCCGGCTTGTTCCCGCCCGCGTCGCGCGCGGCGTAAGCGCGCGCGAGGACGTCCTTGGTCGCGCTCTCGAGCAGCGCCGTGAAGATGCCTTCCTTGTTCCCGTGATAGTAGTACAGCGTGGGCATCGTCACGCCTGCGCGTTGAGAAATATCTCGCACCGTCGTACCACGAAAGCCCTTTTCGTAGAAGGCATCAAGGGCTCCGCGAAGAATCGGTGACAATTTTGGTTGCGCCACATATCGCCAATCCGGTTCGTCGAGTACCGCCGTTGCCTCGTCGAATGGTGCGGACGGTACTCGCCGCCGTGAAGCCATGGGTCCTGCCTGCGTCGCTCGTCTTTCGGTGTGGGGAGGTCGCGGTTCCTAGAGTGGGGGAAGATGACCTCTGACGAGTAGCCACGCAATCGCGGTCACGAGATTCTGGATCGGGTCTACCAGGTCGATGATCATGTGCTCTCTCTTCGTCGGGGTTGATCGGATTCGCCGCGCGCTAGTCGACGGCGTACATCTCGTCCGCAATAACGGCCGGAAATTCTTCGGTGAGTGCGGTGGATTCGAAGCTCTCCTGGATCGCGAGCCGGGCACTGTAGGGCAGGGTGTCCATGATCTCGCGCACCCGTTCTTGCCTGCGGGCGACGGCTTGGCGGAATGGCATGCCCGGGGTGGCTTTCATCTGTGGGACGATGCCTTCGACGTCGTCGACGCCACCGGCGTGGTGACCGGCGTCGACCATGGCCTGCTCTGCAGCCATCTGCGCGTCATCCTTCTCCTCGGACATGCCGATCGGGCCGATCATGGTGCCATTGAGGAACTGTTTGACCACCGGCTCCTCCGAGGTGAGCAGTACCTCGCGGGGACCGAACATCACCAGTTGTCGGCGGAAGAGCATGCCGATGTTGTCCGGCACCGTGCGGGCGAGGTTGATGTTGTGCGAGACGATCAGGATCGTCGCGTCGATCTCGGCGTTGATGTCGATCAACGTCTGGCTGATGTAGGTGGTGCGGACCGGATCCAGGCCGGAATCCGGCTCGTCGACGAGGATGATCTGCGGGTCCAGCACCAGCGCCCGGGCCAGGCCGGCGCGTTTGCGCATGCCGCCGGAGATTTCGCCGGGCAGTTTCGTTTCGGCGCCGATCAGACCGGTCAGTTCAAGCTTTTCCATCACGATCGTGCGGATCTCGGATTCGCTCTTCTTGGTGTGCTCGCGCAGGGGGAAGGCGACGTTGTCGTAGAGGTTCATCGACCCGAACAGGGCCCCGTCCTGGAACAGCACCCCGAACAGTTTGCGGATCTCGTAGAGTTCCTTGGTCGAGCACTCGAGGATGTCGGTGCCGTCGATCACGATCGAGCCCTGCTCCGGGCGGAGCAAACCGATCAATGACTTCAGGAACACCGATTTACCGGTACCCGACGGGCCCAGCAACGCGCTGACCTCACCGGGCGGAAGCGTCAGCGACACGTCCTGCCAGATCTTCTGCGATCCGAAGGACTTCGTCAGATTGGTGACCGCTACCTCGACACCCATTGTTTCCTCACTCTCACGGCCTGGGGATTGGTGTTGCGCAGCAGCGGTGGCCACTATCCGCTGCGGTGCTGTCAGAACAACGGTTCGAATCGGCTGATCAACCAGGTGCTGTCGATGCGGGTGAGTCCGACCCGAATTGCATTCTGCGACTGCGTCGTTTCGGGGCTACTTGCTGTCGTCGTGCTCTGATTGATGTATACGAGGACCGATGCTTGGTCCTTGGACACCGATTCGACAGCGGAACCTGCTGCCGCCGCTTGCATCGTGACCTGCTTGTCTTTTGCCGTCGGCGCGACCACGTCTTTCGCCAGCTTTGTGTATGTTTCGAGGAAGTCGCCGGTCAGCACGCCGCGTGCGGCGTCCAGATCCTGCTCGACGGTGTCGGGCTTGTACGACAGAAGCGTTACCGCACCGTCGGAAGCAACCTGTGCCACGGACTCGCGCGACGCCACGAGCGCCTGGTCATCGGTGCGCTGAACGAAGAATTGAACCAGGACGAGGGAAAGAACTGCGCAGAGCGGGATCAGCGCTGCGGCAGTCATACCGAGTCGGCGCCGACCGGCGGTGGGGCGCCCCGTATCGGACGTCGTGACCAGTGATCCGGCGACCCTGTCGGCCAATGTGCGCCGCTGTCCGCGATGGAGCGGCCAGAACCGCCCGATGAGGAACAAGATCGCCTCGACCGGAAGGCACCCCACCCGGATGATCGCACGGAGGATCCCGATCGGAGATCCTGTGGTGGCAGAGACCGTGCGGAATCCCTCGAGGTACTTGCCGGCTGTTCGCCCGGTGCGCCCCTGCCAGATGATGCTGTTGGAGACGATGTAGAGGCCGGATACGGCCACGACTCCCCAACACAGGGCGACCCATACCTGTCCCGCCAGAATCTGCGACAGGGCCCCTGCAGTTGCCGCCACGGCGAGAGGTGGGCCCATGTCGACTGCCAGTGCCCGGCCGCGGCGCACGAGTGAGGCTCCCTGCTCCCCCGCGGTGCCACTGTCGGGTTCTGCGCTCTCTTCTTTCACCTGGGTAGTCACGTTCAGTGTCGTCATTGGACGAATCCCACCTTCGACAATTTGAGTTGCCCGTCGACGTCGACAACGTCAACGCGCAGCTGGTACTCCTGCGGTTCGATCGTCGCTGTCACACCGGGATCCTGACCCGAAGGTTGGGTCCGATCTCCACCCGCTTCAGGGTTGGGGCCAGCGGAATCAGGTCCGATGACCGGGACGCTGCCCTCCGCCGATGCGGCCACCAGAACAGTGGTACTGCCGTCGTCATTGCGTCGCTCGATGCCAGATTCCACGGCGTGGCCGACGGTGACGTTGCCCGCCGCGCTCATGGTGTCGAGGACGGACTGTTTGCGGGCGTCGAAGTCGTCGTGCCACTGGCCGGCGGCGTTGTCGAGGACCCGTTGGACGTAGCCACCCGGATCGTCTTTGCTTGTCGAGATGAGCTGCGCGACCCCGTCTTCGGCAAAATGCATCAGGGCGCGGTCCGCCGCGTCTCGTTGTTCGACGGCGCGGTGATCCCACCATGCCTTGCCACCGGAGGCGGACGCGGCGAACGAGGCCAGAATTAGGACCGCAACCGCGGCACGGTTGATCGCTGCCTTTCGGCGCCCGCGAACAGCACCTCGTTTCGCCGGACGCTGCGGCTGCTCGTCGACAGTGCGGTCGGCGACGGCATCCGGCGGATGCTGATCGGCCGCCTCTGCAGCGCGTTCGGCAGCAGCGAGTGCGGCAACCGCGGCCGCGCGGGCTTCGATTGCGTGAGCGCGGAGGGTTGTGGTGTCGACGTCGATCCGCGAGCGTGGCGTGTGGGTGGATGTTTTCGTCATCCCAGCCTCCTTTGACATTTCAGGACGGGTTTCTCACAGAGGCTCGAGTTGGGAGATGAGCCACTGATCGCCGGACGCCTCCATGCGGACTCGTACACTGCTGAAGAGGTACGTCGGGTCCGGTTTCGCGGCGCTGGCCGTGGTACCTCGGAGGAAGACGAGGACCACCGCGGAGTCGGATTCGGCTGAAATCACCGATGCTCCGCTCGCTTCCCAATGCGTCTCGACCTGCCCTTGCTTCGCCTGCGGGATTATCGTGTCGGCCGTGAGAGTCGAGTACGAATCCAAGAAGTCGCCGGTCAGGTGGCTTTTGGCCTGGGCGACGTCGTCCTCGACGGTGGGTGCCTTGTAGGTCAGCACGCCCGCGGTCAGTTCACCGGCCTTCCCGGCGACGGCGGCCCGTGTTTGTCCGGTTCGCTCGTCGGAGACGGTGAGATGGAGGTGTGCCACGGCGGCGAAGGTTGCCGTCGACGCAGCCAGGAGCGCCACCGCAACCAGTGTGCGCGTGCGCCGCCCTCTGACTGTGGCGGAGCGGATCAACGCGACTTCACTGCGGTAGGTCAAAGCGGCGGTGGCGAGGACAACGAGTGTGCTCGCAATGATGAACCAGAGGGGGAACTCGAGAACTGCCCCGGTGGCCACGAGCGCACCGAGTGCGACCGCAGTGAGTCCGCATCTGAGGAAGGCGGCCTGACGGGCGGTAGCCGGGTTCGGTGCGGCCGCGGCGGGCGGTTCCTGCGTCGATTCCGCTGCGACATCCTTGTTCTCGAGTTCACAGGTCATGGCACGACCTCCACTTTTGACAGTTTGTAGGACCCGTCGACATCGACGATGCCGACTCGTAGACGCCAGGTTCGTGGCTCGTCCTTGGCGCCGGCGGCGTTGCTTACCTTCGACACCGCCGATACCAGAACGGTTGTGCTGCCGTCATCGTTTCGGCCCTCGATTCCGGCACCGAGCACTTCGCCGCTCGACTCGGTCTTCGACTCCGCAATGGCGGCGACGAACTGATCCTTTGTGCCTTCGAACTCGGTGAGCCACGATCCGGTCGCGTCGTCGATGATGCGATCCGCCCCGGCGGCGGGATCTTGGGAGCTCGGGGAGATCAGATTGAGGACTGATTGCCGGGCGGCGCCGAGCATCGCCAGATCCTGATCGCTGGCGTCCGTGCTGTCCTGGTGCGCGTTCGCGAGGGCCCCCGCAGCCACCAACAGGCCCGCAAGAACGACCACAAACAGTGCCGCCGCGGCGGTGTTCCATCGGCGTGAGCTCGGTTCTGGATGGCGCGAGTCGTCGCCGACCGCGAAGGTGTCGCCGGGATCGCCTGCTTCCTCTGCCGCGGCCGCGGCTTCCGCCGCCTCGGCCGCCTCGGCCGCCGCCACGGCTACCTCGGCGGCCTGCCGTGCGTCGAGTGCGGCGCGGACGGCTGCGACATCCGACACGGTTGCCGATTTACGTCGGAGCATCAGTGGCCTCCTGTCAGAATCGCCTGGACCGGCGAGGTTTCACCATGACCAGATCCGGTGCGGCTGAGATCTGTTTGCGTGTATGTTCGGCCGTCGCTGCCCTGATACTGGCCGGACAGTGGGTTGTAACTTGCCGTCCCGATCTGGGGGCCGGCCGGCTCCTGTGTGTTGGATGCGGGGGCGGCCGCGTTGCCCGTGGTCGGTGTCGGGTCCCCCACCCAGGGATTGGTTCCCGACGGGGTGTAAGGCTCGTCGCTCTTGCAGATCTCCACGGTGGGTGCGCGTTTGCCGGGTTTGTCCATGCACGGCAGATTCCGTGCACCGCGCACCGCCACCGACGAGTCCTGCGGCACCGCGCAGAAGATCGGGTCGGATGTGCGCGTCGGGGCGTCGGTGGCAGAGCCATCGCGCCGTTCGGAGGCCGGGAGGAACCCGGTCGTGCAGGGCGGCGGGGCGTTCAGATTCAGGTTGAAGTCGAGGAATGCGCCGTTTGACGTTCCCTGATCGGGGACATTGATCGTCTTGAGGGCGCTGACGCTGGCGGGCAGCAGTACCAGCAACTGTTCCAGTGACTGATTGTAGGTGACCGCGACCTGACCGAGGCTGGTCAGATTGGCCGCCAGGAGCGGAGCGGTGGGGTGCAGTTGCTGGAAAAGTGCACTTGCCTCACTGGCCGCTGCGGGACTGGTTTCGAGAATGTGCCGGATGTGCTGGTCATTCGCGTCGGCCTGTTGGACGGTTCCCGCCAGGTTCTGCACCCACTCGCGGATCGCGGGGCTGCTGACCTTCTGGGAGTCCAGAAATGGTGCCGCGTCGTTGATCAACGTGGTGGTGGCGTCGGCGTCGGTGTAGGCCTGGTCCAGTACACGGTCGGAGCCATTGAGGATCCGCTGCAGCGCGGGGCCTGACCCCTCGAAAGCGTTGTGCGTCTCATCGATCAGTGCGCTCAGCTGTTGCTGCGGGATCGATGTGAGGCTCGCATTGAGTGTGTCGATCATCGGTCCGATGTCCTGCGGCACACTCGTTTGGCTCGCTGGTACGACCGCCCCATCTTCGAGGAACGGTCCCTCGAGCGAGCTGGGGACGAAGTCCAGGTACTGTTCGCCGATCGCGGACCTGCTGTGCACCTGAGCCTCGGCAGAGACCGGAATGCTGATCGAACTATCGAGATTCAGCGTTGCACGCGCCCCTCCGGCGGTGGGCGTGACATCGGTGACGGTGCCGATGGTCGACCCGCGATAGCTGACGTTCGCACTGCTGTACAGCCCACCACTTGTCGGAAGGTCCACCGCGACCGAGTAGCGCCCGATACCCACCAGCGCGGGCAACCGCATGTACACGACGCCCATCGTGATCAAGGCAATCACGGTCAGGACTGCGAAGATGATCAGCTGAATCTTGACGAATTTCGACAGAATCATCGGGTACCCCTCATCACAACGTTGTCGAGCCCCGCAGTCAACGGGTTCTTCGTCGAGACCGCCGGAATTCGACCCTCCGTGCGGCCGAGCGCGGTCTCGGCGTTCGTAAGCGACCCCTCAAGGGGTGTCCCCTGCAGCAGCCCGCGGTCGAGGCGGCCCATGGTGAGATCGACGGTCGCGGAGAGATTGCCGGCGTCACCTTTGAAGAACTTCGGAATGTTTTCCAGCGGCCAGGGATACGTGGGAAGCAGACCCAGGGCCTGGGTGAGGTCGGAACCGGAGTTGCCGAGTTCGCGCAAGACCGGGTCGAGCTCACGGACATTGGCCTGTACGTCGTCCGAGCTCGCCGTGACAACCCGGTTCGCCGAATCGGCGAAATTTCCGACGGAGGTCACCGTGTCGGTGAGCTTCCGTTGCTGCTCGTCGAGAATGGCGAGCGCGGGCGGAATTCGTTCCAGCGCGCCGGACAGTACGGCGTTCTGCTGGTCGACGGTCGAGGCAAGGCGATCGAGGCCCTCGGCGGCCGTGATGATGTCATCACGTTGTTCGTTCAGACTGCCGCTGAAGGTATCCGCTTGATTGAGAAGGTCACGGACTTCAACCTCGTGTCCGGACAACCCGGCGTTGAGTTCGCCACTGATTTCCTGGATCTGAGCGAGGCCTCCGCCGTTCAGAACCGTCGACACCGAGGCCAGTGTCTGCTCTGTCGTCGGATAGGTGTTCGCGTTATCGATCGGGATCGTGTCACCGTCGCGTAATTCGCCGGCTGGTGCTTCCGTCAGTGGTGACGCCAGTTCGATGTGCAGCGAACCGAGCAAACTGGTCTGACCGACCTTCGCCGTCGCATTGGCGGGGAGGTGGACGTCGGGCTCAAGTGAGACCGTAACGACCGCGTGCCATCCGACGAGCTGCACGTCGTCGACATTGCCGACCGTGACATCGCCGACGCGTACCCGACTGTTCCGCTGAATCGACGTCACATTCGGCATCTCGATCTTGACCGTGTACGAGCCGTCTTCGGAACCGGCGGTTCCTGGCAGTGGCAGGGAGTTGGCCCCCTGCCAATCGCACCCGGACACTGTGAGGGTGAATCCGCCGACCAATGCCATGATCGCGGTCCGGGTGATCTTCTTGCTGGCCACTATCGCCCACCTCCAGCGTTTGCGGGTGCCGGGATTCCGAGAAGTCCTGCCAGCCCGGCAGGTGCGCCGACGGGCTCGACCGATGCGGGAGCGGGCACCGTACCGCGTAGCCAATCTTCGCTGTAATCGATCTGCTCGGGTCGGACCTGTTTGCCTGCAACCGGGTTGATTCCGACCGGCGGATAATTCATCTGCACGAGCTGCAACACCGGTGCGAGCTGTTGGACGCACAGTTTCGCCGCCTCGGCGGCACCCAGCTGACTTGCCGCCTGGATTGCGCCGCAGATGAACTGCACGGGGTTCTGGAGCTGGGTGACGGCCAGAGCGCCGGTGAAGGAGCCGTGAGCGGGTTCATAGATGTTGTAGAAGTTCTGGATCGCCGTCGGACCGACGTGCAGGAGTTGCTCGATGTCGGGACGTATCTCGTTCAACGCCGTGGTCACGGTGGCGAGGTCGCTCACAGATTTGCTGAGCCCGTCGCGGTTGTCCTTCACGAACTGCCCCAGCCGGCTGGTCATCGCATCGATGTTCTGCAATGCGGTCGCCAGCTCTTGATCGGAGTCGTTGAGCACGGACGATACCGAGGCGACGTTCCGATTCAACTCGACGATTTGATTGTCACTCGCGGCGAGTGCAGTCATGAATGCCTGCAGATTGCGCACGGTGGCGAAGAGATCGTCGCGGCCGTCCGACATCGTCGACATGGCATCGGAGAGCTTCGTCAACGTCGAGTTGATGTCGTCGCCCTTGCCGGCCAATGAGTCGGCTGCGGTGTCGACGAAGTCCCCAAGAGAACCGGCCTTATTGGCCTCGGTGGGGCCGATCGATTCGGCGAGATGCTGCAGTTGCCTCCGAAGGTCGTCCCATTCCACGGGCACAGCGGTGCGCTCGATCGGGATCTGACCACCGTCAACCAGTTCGGGGCCGCCGGTGTAGGCAGGTGTCAGTTGGATCGAACGTGACGAGATCAGGCTCTGCGATAGCACGGCGGCCTTGACCTGCTGGGGGACCTTGTAGTCGGCGTCGTAGTGGAACCCCACTCGCATCCGCTCGCCGTCGGGATCGATGGAATCGATCACCCCGACGTCGACGCCGAGGATCTTGACCTTGTCCCCGACGTACAGACCGTTGGTGTTCTCGAAGTACGCGACCGCGGTCCTCGTGGTGACTCGGTCGTACGCGTGCCACGCGAGGCCGAGTGTTCCGGCCACGAGAAGGACGACGACGGTCAGGATTGTGATGCGCCGGCGGGACGTGCGCGGCATCAACGACTGGAACATGGTCATCCTCCCAATCCGGGTAGCGGCGGAAGTCCCGGCAGCTGCGGGAGTGGCGGCAGCTGAGGCAGCCCGGGCAGTGCGGGTGATCCCGGCTGGGCCGGAGCCGCTGCGGGAGCGGCGGGGTCGCCGGGTTGGACGGGGCAGGTGCTCGGATTGGGCAGCGGTGTGGTGTGGCCGGGCGGGGTCAGACCGGGGGCCGCGTTGTGTCCGCAGGTCACCGGGAACTGGTTTGGCCCGTTGAGTGTGCCGGGGTCGACGCCCTGCTCCCGGAATGCGGCGTCGATGAAGGGCTGGAGGAACTGGCCGGGAAGCAGATTCATGATGTACGCCTTGAAGAACGGGCCGGACGCCACCGATTCACCGAGCGAGGTGATGTACTGGCTTGCCGGTAGGATCGCCTTCTTCACATCGTCCTTACGCTCGTTCAACAGTGCTGTCACACCGTTGAGTTGATCGAGTACCGGCCTGAGTTGGGCTTCGTTGTCATCGACCAGTGACGCCACCTGTGCGGTGACGGCGGACAGATTCACCAGGAGCGTGTCGATTGCCTGTCGGCGCTGATCGAGCGCGCCGAAGAGGGTGTTGCTGTCGAGGAGCAGCTTGTTGATCTGTTCGCTGCGGCCGCCGAGGACCTTGGTCAGCGACTCCGCATTGTGGAACAGGTCCTTGACCATCTGATCGCGGGTGCCCACGGTATCCGAGAGCCGGGAGACCCCGTCGAGCGCGGCACTGAGGTTCGGTGCGGTCTGATCAAGGGTCTGACTCAGCGTGTCCAGCGCGTTGGTGACCTGGTCGGTGTCCAAGTTGCTCACGGTGGTGGACAGGTCGCCGAGCGCATCGGTCAGGAGATAGGGGGTGGAGGTGTGCTCGAGCGGGATCGGCTCGTCGGGTGAGAGCGCCTCGTCCCCCTTCGGCGTCACTTGCAGGAACTTTCGCCCCAGCACGGTCAGTGTCTTTATCGCCACCTCGGAGTCCACGCCCAGACGCGGTCCGTCCACACTGAATGCGATCCGGACCTTGTCGCCGTCGAGTTCGATGTCCTCGACATCCCCGACGTGGACGCCGGAGAGGAACACTTTGTCGCCGGCCTCGAGGCCGCCGGTGTCCCCGACGTACGCGGTGTAGGTCACCGACGAGCTCAGCGTGGAGGCGATTCGGTCGAAGTTGACCGAGATCAGCACCAGGGCCGCGACCACCAGGACGCCGATCAGACCGGTGCGAACCGTGTTCGTTTTCTGTGTTCGGCTCACTGTGCTGTACACCTTCCTGCCCGCTGCCCGATGATCGGAATGAGGGCGGGATTACCGTCAGGGCCATTGACTTTCAACGTGACATCGCAGAGGTAGAACGTGAAGAAGTCGCCGTAGAGTCCGAGCCGGGCGAGTCGACCGTATGCATCGGGGAGTGCGCTGAGCGCCCAGTTGACGTAGTCCTTGTCTGCATTCACGTTTCCGGCGACACGTCCGATCTCCGAGATGTCGCTCTTGATCGACGGGCGGGCGTTCACCAGGAGATCTGCGACGGAGGCGGACGCGTCGTTCACGCGGACGAGGGCATCACCGATCGGGTCGGACTGCTCCGAGAGTCCACTGATGACCTGCTGCAGTTTGTCGATTCCTTCGTCGAACTGCTTGTTGTGGTCGTCGACCGTGCCGAGCACGCGGTTGAGGTTGTCGATCACCGAGCCGATCAACTGATCGCGGTCGGCCAATGCGGAGGTCAGCTCGCCGGATTGCTTCAGGAAGTCCGATACCGTTCCACCCTGTCCTTGCAGAACATTCACCAGCGAGGTCGAGAGCTTGTTGACCTGATCGGGGTCCAGTGCTTTGAACAGAGGACGGAATCCGTTGATCAGGGCGTCGAGGTCCAGCGCGGCCATCGTGCGATCTGCCGGGATCGTCGAGTCCTCGGGCTGTGTGGTGTTGGACCCCGGACTGTCGAGCAGTTCGAGGTAGTGAGCTCCGATGAGGTTCTCGTACCGCACCGCGAGCTTGGTGGATTCGGTGAACGGCACGTCCTTGGTCAGCGAGAACTCGACCAGGGCGGTGGCCTCGTCAACGATCTCGACAGACTTCACCTTCCCGACTTCGACGCCGGCCACCCTCACGAACTCATCCGACTTCAACCCGGATGCGTCCACGAAGGCCGCCTTGTACGTGCGTTCGCTGCCGAACCGCACTTGGGAGAAGACCACCACGACAGCGGCGGTGAAGACCACCATGACAACGGCGAAGAGGGTCAAGCGTGCAATGGTTCCAGTGATTTTCATTAGCGTGCCGGCCCTCCGACGATATTTCCGAACAGATAGTCGACGAAAAATGGGGAACCGAGACGGGGGCTGGTCGAATCGGCGATCGATGCACCGGTGTCGGTGACCAGCACGGGCGCCGGATACATGTCTTTGGTGATCATCGGATAGCAACCCGGTTGTCCGCCCGGGCCGCCGGACGCCTCGACCTTCGGCAGGTTCGCTGGATAGCGATAGGGGTCGTCGCCGGGAAGGAACCCGACATCGAGGTCGGCAGAGTATCCGGTGTTGCCACCGAACGAGTTCAGTTGAGCATTGCGCGCGTCGACGGATTGCTGCAATAGACAGGTGATTTCGGGACTGTACTTGGACAAGAGCCCGGTTGTCGGCAGCAGGAGCCGCATGGAATCGACCAGCCCGCGCTCGAGATCATTGGTCAATGCCGCGCCTTCGTTACCGAAGCCCACCGCCGCGGTCAGCGTCGAATCGAGCTCGGCCTGCCGATCGACAACCGAATCCGATGTTGTGGAGGCGAACTTCAGTAGGTCCATCAAGGTCGGTGCGACATCCGCATAGGTGTTGACGACGGTGGACGTGTCACGAAGATCGCTCTGAAGTTGCGGCAGAACCGGGTTGAGTCGGGCGAGCACGGAATCAGCCTTGACCATGGTGTCGCCGAACTGCTCGCCGCGGCCTCGCAGACCCTCGGCGACCGCGCCGAGTGCTGAGTTCAGCTTCGCCGGGTCGACATGGTGCATCACCGACGTCAGATTTTCGAATACTGTGTTGATCTCCGTCGTGACGTTGCCCGACCGCACCTCACTTCCCGCGGCGAGCGGGCTGTGCCCCTGACCTGAGGCGCTTGTCAGGGCGACGTACTTGGCGCCGAACGCCGTCGTGGCCTTGATCTCGGCGGTGGTATCGGCCGAGAGCAGGCCGAAGCGCCCCGAATCGATATCGAGACTCAGTCGGGAGGTGCCGCCAACCTGCTGGACCTCTTTGACCCTGCCGATCTGGACACCGTTGAGCTGCACCTTGGCACCAGGTTCCATCACGAGGCCGGACCTATCGGCGACGACGGTCAACGCAACGGTTTCCTCGAAGGCGCCTCGGAATGTCTGCATGCACAGCACCAGGGCTGTGACGACGCCGAACAGCATCGCGGCACCGGCGATCCGAAGCGGTGGCCGTTTATAGTGTGATTTCTTGCGTGTTCCCATCAGAGCGTCCCCCGTCTAACCGGCCAGGTTGAAGTTGCCGGATGTTCCGTAAATAGCAAGTGAGGCAAACAGAACCACCATCACCACCGCGATCAGCGATGTGCGTACGGCCCGTCCGACCGCCTCACCTACTCCGGCGGGACCACCGGCGGCGTTGTAGCCGTAGTAGCAGTGGATCAGCATCACCACGGTGGCCATCATCAAGGCCTCGAGGAAGGACCAGAACAGATCGCTGGTCCGAAGGAAGGTGAAGAAGTAGTGGTTGTAGACGCCGGCGGACTGACCGTAGATCCCGGTGGTGGTCACCTGCGCAGCGAGGAACGACATGATAACGGCCATGGAGTAGAGCGGAATGATGGCGACGATTCCGGCAATGGCTCTGGTCGACACCAGGTAGGACATCGACCGGATGCCGGTCACTTCGAGGGCGTCGATCTCCTCACTGATCCGCATCGCACCCAGTTGGGCGGTAGCACCCGCACCGATCGTTGCCGCGAGCGCGATACCGGCGACCACGGGTGCCATGATGCGCACGTTGCAGAACGCCGCGAAAAACCCCGTCAGCGCCTCCACGCCGATGTTGCCCAGCGAGTTGAAACCCTGGATGGCGGCGAGGGTCCCGCCGGCGAACGTCATGAATCCCACGATCGCCACCGTGCCGCCGATCACCGCCAACGCCCCGGATCCCATGCCGATTTCGGCGATCAGTCGAAGTGTCTCACGCGAGTACGTCTTCACGGCATGCGGAGTGAACCGAATGGTTCGCCAGAAGAAGACGGCCTGTTCACCGAGGGATTCCAGGAAACGCAGAGGCGCCGCTGCCACCTTCGACGCTCGCCGTTTTCCGGTCAGACTGTTGGTCACGGTCATCGCCCCGTCCCGTACTTCACGCCGATAGCGGTGACAACGACATTCACCGCGAACAACGCCATGAAGGCGTACACGACCGTCTCGTTGACGGCGTCGCCGACGCTCTTCGGTCCGCCCTTCACCGTGAGACCACGATGACACGCCACCAGACCCGCGATGAGCCCGAACAGGCAGGCCTTCACCTCGGAGATGATGACCTCCGGCAAACCGGTCACGAAGGTCAGAGATGACACGTATGCGCCTGGCGTGACGTTCTGAAAGACGACGGAGAAGAAGAATCCTCCAACAATGCCGATCGTGATCACCAGCCCGTTCAGCAGCAGCGCCACCAGCGTGGAGCCGAGCACTCGCGGTACCACCAGACGCTGAATCGGATCGATTCCCAGCACCTTCATGGCGTCGATCTCCTCGCGGATCGTCCGGGCACCGAGATCGGCGCAGATCGCGGTGGCGCCGGCACCTGCCACGACCAGAACGGTGACGAGTGGACCGATCTGGGTGACCGCGCCGAGTGCCGCACCGGCACCGGAGAGGTCGGCAGCTCCGAACTCGACCAGGAGGATGTTGAGGGTGAAGACCACCAGAACGGTGAACGGTACCGCGACGAGCAGTGTCGGCAGCAATGCAACACGAACGATGAACCACGACTGCAGAACGAATTCTCGCCATTGAAACGGGGGCCGGAAAAGTGCACGGAACGTCGCCGCGCACATCTCGAAGAATGCGCCCAGGGGCCGCAGTGCCGCTTCGGCCCGGCCCCGAGCCTTCCCGGCCGTGCGGACACGCGCGCCGCGGCCCGGTGCACGCGGATCTACTGCGAGCGGTGGGGAACCGGTCACCGGTTTCCTCCTCGTTTCGAATGGAAAATGAAGTGGGACGAGCGACTGATCGGGCTACTCGGGCCCATCCACAACCAGACATGTTGTGTGCCGCATCACATTGAATGCTAGGGCTACGCTAGATCACTACACAAGTAAATTGCGATTCACTTCTTCCGTTTGGGGGAGCAATCTCACCCAAAAGTGGCAGGAATCCGTCCCGCGTTTCCCCCCGAGGGGGGATGAGAGGGTGCAAAAGTGATCCGCTGTTGACTATTCTCCATCACGGCGGGATCGGGCGATCGTCAGATGGCTCGACCGACTGCAGCGGCAAAGGAGACACCTCCAGCGGCGCTCCCCCACCGCACATCGCGTCCGTCTCGGCTGCGACCGCGACCTCGCCCGCCGTCGTAACGGGGTCCGTTCTCGTTGCGGTGGCCACTTCTGCAGCCGCCCTGCCCCCTGCCATCGCCGCGGGTGGGCGGTGGTTCTCGCCGCCCACGCGAAAAACCCTCCGGCGTCCTGTCCTGGGAGGACACCGGAGGGCGTTCGTGGCAGCCGATCAGTCGTTGAGCTGCTCGAGCTGCAGAAGGTACTCGCCGATGTACGTGCGAGACTGATCTCCGTTGAGCGGCTGGAACATCGACGCGGCGGAATCGCGGTACAGACGCTCGAAGATCGCCCCCTTGCGGAACGACGACCCACCGGCCATGCTCATTGCATGCCTGGTCATGTGCATGACGTTGTCAGCGATGAAGGTCTTGGCCAGACCGATGTACGGGAAGCGTAGCTCCAACGGCCATTCGTCATCCTTGCCGTCGAGCAGTTCCTGGCAGGTCTGGTAGAGCACCCTGCGTGAGATCTCCACCCGCGAGGCCATGTCGCCGATACCGTCGATGATGTGTCCGACGCCGGAGACCTTGGTCTCTTCTGCGACGATGGCACCGAAGGTGGCGCCGAGGGTCTTCTTCGACAGGACCGCGCGAGATTCCTCGAGAACGCGGTACTGCATGCCCAGGTAGATGCTCGCGAACATCAGCGATGCCCACTCGAGGACGCCGAACGCTCCGGAGCGCCACTCGCAGATGAAGCCGTCTTCCGGAACGAAGTAGCCATCGAAGTGGATGGTCTGGGTACCGGTGGCATGCATACCGAGAGCGTTCCAGGTCTTTTCGATGCGGATGCCATCGCCCTGGCCGTTCTCGTCGACCTTGAAGTCTCCGATGAAGAAGCTCTCCGCGTTGACCCGTTCCTGGAAATCCTCCGGCAGGTTGCCCTCGGCATCGGTGATCGTCGCGTTGGTGGTGATGATGTCCGCGGCCTCGCAGAGCGTTCCCCAGGTCTTCTTGCCGTAGAGCTTCCAGCCACCGTTGGGCTGGGGAACGGCCTTCATGTCGGCCAGGCCGCTGAATCCGGCGCGCTGCTCGGAGAACGGTCCGAAGATGATCTCGCCGTCCGCAACTCGACCGAGCCAGTACTTGTTCTGCTCTTCACTCATCAGGTTGCCGGCGATGCCGACCATGATGTAGTGCATGTTGTAGGCCAACGTGATCGCGGAGTCGCCTTTGGACAACTCACTGATGACCTTCGATGCCTGCAGCAGGTTGCCGCCGGCCCCGCCGAACGCCTTCGGCACAGGAAGAGATCCGAGCCCGGACTCCTTGAACGCCTTGATGGACGGGTAAGCGAAGGTGTTTTCCGCGTCGTACTTGGGGCCGATCTCGCGGAAGAACTTCGAAACCTCCTCTGCCTTTTCAAAGTAGGGCTGGAATTCTTCGTCGGTCATGTCCTGCTCTAGCATGTGCACTCCAATTGCTGTGTCGTTACGAATCGTTCGAGCGTGGTGGTGTCAATCGATCAAGAGGTCTTCGCGGCCGCTTTCCTCGAGAAGCTGCTTGTAGACGTCGAACAGGCCGCCGGTGAGCGGGAGAAGCTTGAGAGCAACCGAACGCTTGCCGTCGAGTTTGACCTTCCGCTGGGCCATCGCGAGCGTGAAGTTGAGCTTGCCCTGCCAGAACTTGTTGCTGTTGTCCGACGACATCCGCAACTGCACCGTGGACGCCATCCCCTCGGTCGCATCACCCGTGGTGACCTTCTGCCCAGGGAAGTCGATGATCATCACGGCGTCCGGATCCGTCTGGATCAGCTTGATCACCAGACCGGTCCCCGCGGTGGCGTCGATGAAGGTCTTTTCCTTCGTTGCTTTGTCGAAAATTCCACCGATATAGGTGTAGACCTCGTCGGCGTTGGCGAATGTACTCATGTCGACCCTTCGGTTCCGGTGCTGGATGAACCAAGTGTGGCAGCGGTCACTCCGTGTCCACACCCCTCTGAAGAGGGATTTCACCCCCGCGTTGGGGAGATAAGTCGGCGGCGCAGTTCGTGATGCCCGCGCGGGTCCCGAGGATGCCTGTGTGCGCCGGCCACGGGCTCGCGGTCGACGATACGTTCCCGAGATAGGTTATGTCGCAACAGTTTCATGCGGAATTCCGTGAGACCCTCGGCGGCTTCGAACCAGCAGGTCGGGATCGAAGGGTTCGTCGGATCCAGCTCGGCGGTGGCAAGCGGAGGAAGCGCAAGGTTCCGGGCGCTCGTCACCCGCCTCCGGCGTCCACGGGTCGTCGGGTCGGGCGGATGCCGTGCCCGCCTCGCGGAAACGCAGAAGGCCGCGCCGTCATCGGCGCGGCCTTCGTGAGGGAGTTACAAGCACGATTACCGGAGAGGTGTGCGTGCCAGGACTGCCCCTCCCACGGGCGGGTAGACACCTCGGAGCGTTAACCACGGCAGTGACTCATTCACCACGTGGTCCACCACTGCGGGTTCCGACAGCGGGAGAAGGGTGACCCCGTCGACGACACCGACGACGTACAAATCCGCGATCAGGCTGGCGAGTCCGATGGGTGTACCGATGTATTCCAACGACTCGATCGGTCGTGGGCCCGCCAAGGTGCTGTCGAGCGTCAGCAACTCCTTGCGCGCGGACCGGGCCTGCGGGGCGATGAGTACCGCAATGTCGACGAGCACCGCGATATCGTCGGGATGGCCTCCCTTGGCCTGGATCTCCGAACGCAGCGTCGCACGTTCTCGATGGGCTTGGGCCATGTCTGCGGCCTGTATCCGCACGATCGTCGCATGATCGTGCGGGAGACCGCCTTCGTCGTCAGCTCCGCGCAGGTCAACCCAGCGGGACTCCGGACGTCCGGTCCGGGAGTCGGTACTGAGCGCGGGGTGGTGGCCGTAGCCATTGAGTTCCGCGGCAACCCGCAGGGCGGGTCGGGACATTCCGTTCAGGCTTGTCATGGCACATTTTCTCCAGTCGGGGTGGGGAGGCAGTGGCCGTGGCGGTCTACGACCCGAACGGTACGGCGCGGTGGTAGCGGCCCTCGTGATAAAGCAGTGGGGCCGCGTCGGAGGTTCCGTCAGCGTCGTCGATGTGGATTTCCTCGACCGCCCCGATGACCAAGGTGTGGTCCCCGGCCTCGATCAGCTGGTGCACGCCGGTCCGCAACCAGCACCGCGTGCCGCGCAGTAGGGGCTCTCCGGTGGACAATGTCACCCAAGCTGATTCGTCAGCGAACCGCTGCTCCGCACTCGCGGAGAAGCGTTGTGCGAGTGGGAGTTGGTGATCTCCGACCAGGTGGACGATCAACGATCGCGCGTCGTGCAGGGCACTGATGCTCGACGAGGTGTGTGCGATATTGAAGGACACCAGTGGCGGGTTCAGCGACAGAGACGAGAACGAGGTTGCGGTAAACCCGACCGGTCCGTTCGCGGAGTCGAGGGTGATGATCGTGACGCCGGCGGGATGGCGACGAAGGGCCGTCCGGTAGAGATCGGCATCGATGGTGGTGGACGCTCCCGCCCTTTGGGCGGAGTTGTCGAGGGACTGGGACAACGGATTCTCCATTCAAGCGGGAAGGTTTCTCTGCAGCCGACGGCGATCTTCCTCGGCATTTAGTGAAGCCTGATGTACATGATCTGAGATTGCCGCTGCGTTACCTCCTACGATAGCGCCGAGTTCGAGCGATCTCAAGAAGTAAGTGTACGGCGATTCACTTTTGGGTTACTCTGATCACAGCTTCGATGCTCGCCCTCGTCGGTGAGAGTCCCCAGATCTGAAAGAAAGGCGTACGGATGCCCGTACTCGACTCGGTGATCGACACGTCATCGGATACCTATCAGGAGAACCGCAGAGTTCAGCTCGCCGCGGTCGACGCGCTGAACGAGCAACTCGATCTCGTTATCGCGGGTGGTGGCCAGCGGTACACCCAACGCCACCACGATCGCGGACGTCTACTCGTCCGCGAACGGATCGAGCTCCTCATCGACCGCGATGCTCCGTTCATGGAGTTGTCCCCGTTGGCGGCGTGGGGAACGCAGTTCAACGTCGGGGCCGCCATCGTGACGGGCGTGGGCGTCGTCTCCGGCGTCGAATGCATGATCATCGCCCACGACCCCACGGTGCGGGGCGGAACGATGAATCCCTTCACGTTGAAAAAGAATCTGCGCGCGTTGGAAATCGCACGCGTGAATCGCCTGCCCGTGGTCTACCTGGTGGAGTCGGGCGGCGCGGACCTGCCGACGCAATCAGAACTCTTCGTGTTCGCCGGCAAGATCTTCCACGACCTGAGCGAGCTGTCGGCGATGGGAATTCCGACCATCGCGCTGGTCTTCGGCAACGCCACCGCCGGCGGCGCGTACGTTCCCGGAATGTGCGACTACGCAGTGTTGGTCGACAAACAGGCCAAGGTGTTCCTCGGTGGCCCCCCGCTCGTGAAGATGGCCACTGGAGAGGACGCCAACGACGAGGACCTCGGTGGCGCCGACATGCACTCGCGCGTTTCCGGCGTGGCCGACCAGTTCGCCGTCGACGAGAACGACTGCATCAGAATCGGCCGCGACATCGTCAGCCACCTCAACTGGCGCAAGTTCGGACCCGCCCCGTCCACGGCCGCCGACGACCCGCTGCACGACCCCGAGGAACTCCTCGGTATCGCCTCGGGGGACCCCCGGGTCCCCTTCGATCCTCGCGATGTCATCGCCCGTGTCGCTGACGGCTCGAGGTTCTCCGAGTACAAACCGCGCTACGGGTCCAGTCTGGTGACCGGTTGGGCGTCGATCCACGGATTTCCGGTCGGCATCCTCGCCAATCACCGCGGCGTCCTCTTCAGCGAAGAGGCCAAGAAGGCCACCGAGTTCATTCTGTTGGCGAACCAGACCGACACCCCGTTGATCTTCCTGCACAACACAACCGGCTACATGGTGGGAACCGAGTACGAGCAGGGCGGCATCATCAAGGATGGTTCCAAGATGATCAATGCGGTCACCAACAGCAAGGTCCCGCACATCACGATCAACGTGGGCGGTTCCTTCGGTGCCGGAAACTACGGAATGTCCGGCCGGGCATACGACCCCCGATTCATGTTCACGTGGGCAAATGCCAAGCTCGCGGTGATGGGTGCCCAGCAACTCGCCGGTGTGATGTCGATTGTCGGCAAGTCTGCTGCAGAGTCCGCGGGTCGCGAATTCGACGTGGAGGCGGATGCTGCGCGCACCGCCGCGATCGAACAGCAGATCGAAGCCGAGTCGCATCCCTTCTTCATCTCCGGACGCCTCTACGACGACGGCGTCATCGATCCGCGTGACACCCGTGCGATCCTCGCGATCGCATTGTCCGCCGCCCATTCCAACCACATTGCCGGCCAGCGTGGCTACGGCGTCTTCAGAATGTGAGTACCGCAGTGTCAACGATCACCAAACTGCTGATCGCCAACCGAGGCGAAATCGCGTCGCGCATCATCAGGACGGCGCGCGAAATGGACATCTCGACGGTGGCGCTCTATTCCGACGCCGATCGCCACTCCCCGTACGTGCTCGAGGCCGACGAATCCATCCACCTGCCCGGCACCACCCCCACCGACACCTACCTGCGGGTCGATCTGGTAATCGCGGCCGCGCACCGAACCGGCGCGAACGCCATCCACCCGGGATACGGGTTCCTCTCGGAGAACGAAGATTTCGCACGACGATGCAAAGCCGAGGGGATCATCTTCGTCGGTCCCTCGCCCGAGGCGATCGCCGCGATGGGATCGAAGATCGAGGCCAAACGCATCATGGCGGATGCGGGAGTCCCCGTGCTGCCCGGGATGGTGATCGAGAACGAATCCGACGAAGATCCGGAGCGGCTGCGGTCAGCGGCGGACGACATCGGACTACCGGTCCTGGTCAAGGCCGCGTTCGGTGGTGGCGGCCGCGGGATGCGGATCGTCACCGACCGCGACGAGATCGTCGAGGCGGTCCGCAGCGCCCGCCGTGAGGCACAGTCGGCGTTCGGTAACGGCACCGTCTTCCTGGAGAAGTTCGTCCAGTCGCCGCGGCACATCGAAGTGCAGATTTTTGGTGACAGCTTCGGCAACGTCGTCCATCTGGGTGAACGCGAGTGCTCCATTCAGCGTCGATACCAAAAGATCGTCGAGGAGTCTCCCTCGACGGCCGTCGACCGCGAGTTGCGGGAAGAACTCGGCAGCGCCGCGGTCTCGGCTGGTAAGGCGCTCAACTACGAGGGCGCCGGCACCGTCGAATTCGTCATGGCACCGGACGGCGCCTTCTATTTCCTCGAGGTCAACACGAGGCTTCAGGTCGAACATCCGGTCACCGAACTCGTCACCGGGACAGACCTGGTGCGCGGGCAGCTCCTCGTCGCCGCCGGCCAGAAGCTGCCCCCGGAGATCGAGTCACCGGAGTTCAACGGACACGCGATCGAGGTTCGCCTCTACGCCGAGGACGTACCGGCCGGGTTCGTGCCCGTGTCCGGGAAGTTGACCACCTTTGAGATCGCCGACCTCCCCGGAATCCGCGTCGACGCGGGATTCGCCTCCGGGTCCACGGTCAGTACCTTCTACGATCCGATGCTGGCGAAGGTGATCGGATTCGGTAGTACCCGGGAAGAAGCCTGCGACCGGGTGGCCCGAGCCATGGACGAATCGCTGATCCACGGGGTCACGACCAACCGCGATCTGCTGATCGGCATCCTCCGCGAGCCCGAGTTCCGCAATGGGCAGACCGATACCGGATACCTCGACCGGCACTCGCTGACCGCTCTGACCGCCGGCCGCGTCCAGGGCGAGACCACCGCGGCGACGCACGCGATCGTTGCAGCGCTCGCGGCCCAGGCCGATCGCCGCGCCGCGACTGCGACGTTGCCCGGGCTCCCGTCCGGCTTCCGTACCGTCCGCAGTGCATCCCAATCCGTGGTGTTCGGCCACGGCGATACCGAGATCGAGGTTCGGTACGGGTTCCTCCGCGACCGGATCGACGCCACCGTCGACGGTCGCAGGATCGAGCAGATCGAACTTCTCGACGTCGCGCCCACCCTGGTCGACGCGGTCATCGACGGTGTTCGCCGCCGCTATACGATCGTCCGCGACGGGGCCGCGCATTTCGTCAACAGCGCCCTCGGCGCCACCGAACTGCACGAGGTGGAGCGATTCCCCGACCCGAGCGATGTGCAGGAATCCGGTTCCCTCCTGGCTCCGATGCCCGGCGCCGTGGTGAGGATCGAGGTGTCCGAGGGACAAGGAATCACCGCCGGCGCCGCCGTCGTCGTACTCGAGGCCATGAAGATGGAGCACACGATCAAGGCCCCCATCGACGGAGTGGTGACGAAGATCCCCGTCTCGGTTGGGCAGCAGGTCGACTCCGGCACCGTGCTCGCCGTGGTGCACGACGGGCAGGAGGACGCATAGATGACACCCGACACATCCACCACATCCACCGTGGCGGTCACCTACGAGGTGCGAAATTCCATCGCATGGCTCACGATCAACCGGCCCGATGCCCGTAACAGTCTCAACCGCGCAGTCCGGGACGGCCTGTTCGCCGGAGTGCGGCGCTTCAATGACGACGAATCCGCAAAGGTCCTCGTCCTCACCGGCAGCGGCGACAAGGCGTTCTGCGCCGGTGGCGATCTCAAGGAAATGAGCCAGGAACAACTCACGGTCCCCCCCGTCGACTTCGTCCCCCAGTTCGGACGAAACATCGCAGTCGACAAGCCCACGATCGCCGCCGTCAACGGTGCCGCCTTCGCCGGCGGCTTCCTCCTGGCACAGACCTGCGACCTCTGCATCGCCTCGACTACGGCGACCTTCGCCATCTCCGAGGTGAAGATCGGCCGTGGCTCGCCCTGGGCGGCTCCCCTTCCGCTGATGGTGCCCCAGCGGATTGCGATGGAGATCGTCCTGACCGGTGCTCCTTTGACAGCTCAGCGGGCCTATGAGATTGGATTCGTCAACCGGATCGTCGAACCCGACGAGCTTGTTGAGGCGACACAGAAGTTCGCCGAGTTGATCGCCGCGAATGCCCCACTGTCGGTGGATGCCGGGAAGAAGACAGCCAAGCTGACCGCCGAGTATGCACTGTCGGCGGCGTTCGAGATGGCCGAAGAGATCTGGGAACCGGTCTACCTCAGCGAAGACGCACAAGAGGGAATGCTCGCCTTCAGCGAAAAGCGGCGCCCCCACTGGAAGGGGCGATGATGGCGCTGGACTATGAGGCACTTCTCGACGACCTCGACGTCGAAACCGTACGGCTGATCGTCGTTCTTCGTGGCCTCACACCGGATCAATGGGAGATCGACACTCCCGCAGACGGCTGGGCCGTGCGCGATCAGGTCTCACATCTGGCATTCTTCGACGACGCTGCAAGAACCGCGATGGAGGATCCCGAACGGTTCCGCGAAGAATCCGCCGTCCTGATCGCCGGCGGCATGGACTTTCCGGATCGGATTGCTCGTGATCTGCGGACGATGTCCCATCGGGACCTGATCGAGTGGTTCGTCCACTCTCGAAGCGAGCTGATCAAGACGCTGCGACGGACTGCTCCCAAGGCGCGCATGCCCTGGTACGGCCCCGACATGAGTGTCGCCTCGTCGGCAACCGCACGGCTGATGGAGACGTGGGCACACGGCCGGGATATCTACGATGCGCTCGGCGTACGGCACGCAAGCAGTCCGGGTCTGCGCAGCGTCGCGCACCTGGGGGTGAGTACCTTCGCCTTCGCGCATCAGCTCAACGGGCTGCCCGTGCCCGACCACGCTGTCCGAGTGGCGCTTCAAGCTCCGGACCCCGATGCAAGCGCGTGGACGTGGGGACCCGCTGATGCGGAGAACTCCGTTGTGGGTCCGGCGGAGGACTTCGTCCTCGTCGTCACTCAACGGCGCAATGTGGCCGACACTCGCCTCGTCGTCACCGGTCCCGTCGCCCGCGCCTGGATGGGCATAGCCCAAGCCTTTGCCGGTGCTCCCGGCAGCGGCCGACCCAGTCTCACCGCCCCGTCAATCACTGGAGGAAACCGATGAGAGAGTCTGACGCCCCGCGTCGGCCGATCCGTGTCGGCAACGCATCGGGATTTTACGGCGACCGACTCTCGGCCTTCCGTGACATGGTCGACGGTGGCCCGGTCGATGTGATCACCGGCGACTATCTCGCCGAACTGACCATGCTCATCCTGTGGAAGGCCCGCAAGAAGGATCCCACGACCGGCTACGCGAAAACCTTTCTCACCCAGGCCCGTCAGTCCCTCGCCGACTGCGCCGCCAAGGGAATCAAGATCGTTGTGAATGCGGGTGGCCTCAATCCCGCCGGACTCGCCGACGAGGTTCGCAAGCTCATCGCCGATCAGGGGCTCGACTTGTCCGTCGCGCATCTCGAGGGCGATGACATCCGGCCCCGGCTCGAATCGCTCCAGGCCGAGGGGCACGAGTTCCGGCACCTCGACAAGGGCAGCACGCTGGCGGAGGCCGGGGTGAGTCCGGTGTCGGCGAACGCCTATCTCGGGGGCTGGGGTATCGCCGCAGCCCTGCGCAACGGTGCCGACGTGGTGATCTGTCCACGCGTCACCGACGCCGCACTCGTTGTCGGCACGTGCGCATGGTGGCACGGTTGGGCGCGGACCGACTTCGACGCCCTCGCCGGGGCGGTGGCGGCCGGTCACATCATCGAGTGCGGCCCGCAGGCGACCGGGGGCAACTATTCACAGATCCGGGAAGTGCACGATCGCCGGTACCCGGGCTCCCCGATCGCCGAAGTTGCTCACGACGGGAGCTTTGTCATCACCAAGGACCCCGGAACCGGAGGCCTGGTGTCCGTGGGCACCGTCACCGCCCAGTTGTTGTACGAGATCGACGGCCCGCTCTACCTGAACCCCGACGTCGCCGCACACTTCGAGACGATCGAGATCACCCAAGAAGGGACCGACCGCGTCCGGGTGGCCGGGACCACGGGAAGCCCCCCGCCGCCCGACCTGAAGGTGGCGATGAACTACATCGGCGGCTTCCGCAACACAATGACATTGGTCCTCACCGGACTCGACATCGAAGAAAAGGCCGCTTGGGCGGTCGACGAACTGTTCGAGATCCTCGGCGGGCAAGAAAAGTTCGACGACGTCGACATCCAACTGCTCCGCTACGACATTCCCAACCCGCCCACCGCCGCCCAATCGACCGCGCACCTACGGATAACCGTCAAAGACGCCGATCGCGCCAAGGTCGACCGCGCCTTCTCCAACTCGGTCACCGAGATCGCCGTCGCCGGCTACGCAGGCTTCCACACCACCACCCCGCCGTCTTCGGCATCGGAATTCGGGGTCTACTGGCCCTCGCTCATCCCGGCCAACGAAATCGAACATGTGGTCCTCCACGCCGACGGAACCAAGGAACTCATCGACCACTGCCCGCGGACCCAGACACCGGCACCGACACCGACAACGTCGACCCCACACGACGCGGCCGACCCGGCACCGACCACTCGTCTCCCGCTGGGGTCCGTCGTTGCCGCCCGCTCCGGCGACAAGGGCGGCAAGGCAAATGTCGGTGTGTGGACCGATAGCCCGGAGCGGTGGGACTGGCTGCGCCGGCACCTGACCGTCGAAAAGTTCCTCGACCTGGTCCCCGAGGCAGCATCTCTGCCCGTACACCGCTACGAGCTCCCCAATCTCCGGGCACTGAACTTCGTCATCGTCGGATTCCTGGGCGACGGAGTGGCGTCCTCGACCCGCACGGATGCACAGGCCAAGAGTCTCGGTGAGTACCTGCGTGCCCGGCACACCGACATCCCGACAGCATTGCTCCCCGAGACCAACTGACACCACCGGCGGCGACCGCCGCCCTCACCCGAGGAATCACCATGGAGTTCACCGAATCCGACGAGCACGTCGCGATCCGCGAGGCGGTCGCCGCCATCACCACCAAGTTCGGTCCCGACTATTACACCCGCCACGCATTGGCCCACGAACCGACCACAGAATTATGGAAGGCACTCGGAAGCAGCGGATTCATCGGAATCAACCTCCCCGAAGAGTACGGCGGGGGCGGCGCCGGCATGACGGAGCTGGCACTGGTCTGCGAGGAAACCGCCGCCCACGGCTGTCCGCTCCTGCTCCTACTCGTCTCCAGCGCTATCTCCGGGGAATTGATCGCCAAATACGGCAGCGCCGACCAACGGCAACGATGGCTACCAGGAATGGCCTCGGGAGAGACCAAAGTGGTCTTCGCGATCACCGAGCCCGACGCGGGTTCTAACACGCACCAACTGTCCACGCACGCCGTTCGCGACGGCGGCGACTACGTGCTGAACGGCACGAAGTACTACATCTCAGGTGTCGATGAGGCGGAAGCACTCGTGGTCGTCGCCCGTACCGGGCACGACGAGGCGACCGGCCGGGCACAACTGTCCTTGTTCCTGATCCCCACCGATGCCCCGGGATTGGTCAAACACGCGCTCCCAGTCGGGGTCGCGCTCCCCGAAAAGCAATTCACCCTGCACTTCGACAATGTTCGTGTTCCGGCCGACGCCCTGCTGGGGGTCGAGCACGAGGGTTTCTCCCAGGTCTTCGACGGCCTCAACCCCGAGCGAATCACCGGCGCCGCGATCTGTGTCGGGGTCGGTAGGTTCACCTTGACCCGCGCGGCCGAGTACGCCCGAACACGTACGGTCTGGGGCCAGCCGATCGGCATGCATCAGGGACTGTCCCACCCGCTGGCGAAGGCGCAGATCGAGGTGCAACTGGCGGCCTTGGCCACCGCGAAGGCCGCATGGTTGTACGAGCACGGAAAACCCGCGGCCGAGGCATCGAACGTGGCGAAATACGCAGCCGCCGAGGCCGCTGTCGCGGCGGCAGATGCCGCCATCCAGACCCACGGCGGCAACGGACTGAGCAACGAGTACGGACTTCTCCCGCAGTGGGGACTTGCCCGGCTCCTCCGGATCGCCCCTGTGAGCCGCGAGATGATCCTCAACTACGTAGCCCAACACAGCTTGCAACTTCCCCGGTCCTACTGAAAGCGCCTTCCACGAGCTGAGGAACACGATGTCCACCACCGAAATCGGTTGCAACCTGATCCACCGGATCAACGTCGGTGACAGCCTCACCCGGGCGGCCTGGCGCAGACCCGCGGCACTGGCGCTGGTCGACGGGGACCGTCGATTCACCTACCGCGAGTTCAACAGCTGGGTCAACCGTGTCGCACACGGCCTACACCGCCACGGTCTGCGAGGCGGCGACGCGCTCGCACTCGCGTCCGGCAATTGCGCGGAGTTCCTCGTCACCTACTACGCCTGCGCGAAACTGGGGCTCGTGTGCGTCCCTATCAATCTTGGCTGGGGCACCAGCGAAATCTCCTACGTTCTCCGACATTCCGCGGCCAGAGCGATTGTCGTCGAAAACGAGTTCCTACCGCGAGTCCACGATGCTCTCGCCGATGCAGTCAGCGTCATTGACATCTTTCTCATCGACGGCGACGTCAACGCAGGCGATCCCACCGTAACCGCCTTCGCGGAACTGGCTGGCGGTTCGCCGGATTCCGAACCTGAGCATGTGATCGCCGACCGCGCACCGCTGTCATACCTATACACCAGCGGAACCACCTCATCCCCGAAAGGGGTGGTCGGAAACCACGCCGCCATCTACCTCGAGTCGATGACCATGGCGCTCGAGGCTCAGTTCCGCGAGGACGACCGGTTCGTCGCAATGATGCCGATGTTCCACACCGCGCAACTCAATACCCACTGCACCGCCGCGATCCTCGTCGGAGCCACAGTCTTCATCGAACGCCGCTTCGACGCTCGGCGCCTGTTGGCGCTCATCGAACACGAACGAATCACCCAGATCTTCGCCCTCCCCATGATGTACAGCGAGATGCTCGAGCATTCGGACATCGGTTCCCGCGATCTCTCCTCCCTTCGCCGCGCGCTGTACGCCATGGCGCCCATGCCGCGGCATCTCATCGAACGCTGCATCGAAGTCTTTGCATGCGACTTCTACCTATTGTTCGGCCAGACGGAAATGAGTCCGACGACCACGCTCTTCCGTCCCGAACACCAGTTGACCCACACCGGCGCTGTCGGAACGCCGGTGATCGGGGTGCAAGCGGCGATCATGGCACCGGACGGGGAACTCCTGCCTGCGGGGGACCAGGGGGAGATCGTCTACCGCAGCCCACACACCATGACCGAGTACCTGGACAACCCGGAGGCAACGTCCGAGGCCTTCGCCCACGGGTGGTTCCATTCCGGCGATATCGGACGATTCGATAACGACGGCATCCTCTGGTTCAGCGACCGGTTCAAGGACGTCATCAAGACCGGCGGCGAGAACGTCTCCTCCCTCGAGGTGGAGCGCGCCATCTATCAGGCCGATCCCCACATCGCGGAAGCAGCTGTCATCGGGCTCCCCCATCATCGCTGGAGCGAGGCGATCACCGCGGTCGTGGTGCCGGCATCCGGCGCAACGGTCGATTCCGCGGCGCTGATCGACAAGATCAAGCGATTGATCGATCCGTACAAGACCCCCAAGTCGATCATCGTGGTAGATGCGCTCCCCCGAACCTCGACTGGCAAGATCCAGAAGAACGTGGTTCGGGACAGGTTTGCCGAGCACTATGAAAGAAGGTGATACGACGATGGTGGAGAGTAGTGGGATGATCGACGACAGAGTGGAGCCGGTACGCACGCGGGACCCGGCGCGCCGCTACCGGATCTTGGCCGCCGCGGCCGACCTGGTGGCGCGCAATGGCTTCAATTCCGTGTCGATGGCCGAAATCGGTGCCGCGTCCGGAATCACCGGTTCAGCGATCTACCGGCACTTCGACAGCAAGTCCGCAGTCCTCGTCGAACTCTTCGACAGCGCGATAGACCGCCTGCTCGACGACGCGGAGCGCACCCTCGACAGCGGCATCGGACTCGAGCAGGCACTGCGTGAGCTGGTCGAAGGACAGATCGAATTCGTTGTTGGGAAACGAGAGGTCGCGCAGGTCTACCACAACGAAATCCACAACCTCCCCGAAGACGACCGCCGCCGCCTGCGCCGAAAGCAGCGGCTCTATCTCGAGGAGTGGGTGCACCTGGTCGACGAACTGCGCTCGGACCTTGACGACGGAGAAGCCCGGGCTGTGGTGCACGCCGCGATCGGCGCTATTCAGTCCACCCTGTTCCACAGCGTGGGTCTCCCCATCGATCGCTTACGGCAGATTCTCGCAGATTCGGCGCTGGCAATCCTCGGCGTCGCACCGGCACGGGCCTAGCCACAGGGCACGCGTGTGTGGGCCCGGCATCCGCACACACGATGCGCTGTCGAGGCAGCTCGTCAGGCGCCGCCGGACCGTCTCCCGGTGCGCCATCTCGCCTGGCCCCGGGCCGTGGGGAAGAGATTCGCCGCTCCACCGGCGACGCAGGGAAGACCCTCACCCTTCGCGGCCAGCCAGCTGACCGCGACGAGGCCCACCGAGGTGTCCGTCACGTCAGGAGAAAATATCGCGTGCCCACCGGCTCGAAAGGCCAACTCTTGGTCTCTTCGCTCGGCGGTGCGCAGAATCGGATGGCGATTCTGCGTGTGATCCAGCATCGCGTGGACGTGAATTGCGCTTCCACGCATCGTGACAGCATCGAATGTGTTGAGGTTGACCACCCATTGCGCTGGTCGACGCGCTCGCGGTCGCTACGAAGTTGCGCTGGGTTGGGTGCGCAGTACATCTGACGGTGCATTGAGCGGGTGCCGATCTAGCGGGATTACTAGCATCTGGGACGTACACCACAACGCGGTTGCTGCGAAGGCAACGCTGATGAAACCCGTGCCCCACAGCAACCCAGTAGATGGGTGAGATGAATTTATGGCGATAGTCGTGGGAAATCCTGCCCCAAGGGACTCCGCTCGCGAAGCGATCGTCGGACTGCATATGCCAGAAGCAGCGCCGTCAATGCCCACAGGCCGCATGTGGCAAGAGTGCGCATCGCCAGGTTCAGCGGCGCCTCGTAAGGGGGTGTGGGCATCGGTTTCTCCCAGAATCGGGATGCTATTCACACACCCTCGAGAATCCCGGCCTACGCATCGACATCTGATCGGACGGTCAACGATGCTGCTGGACTCGGTACAGATTCGGACAGGGTTTGCGATGTTCATGGCGGTGGGATGCCAGTCCCCGGTCAGGTGTTCGAACCGAAGCAATCTGGCGTTTGCTCCACAGTTGACCCGCCGACGTGCGTGGCTGCGCCTCCACTACCGAGGCCCCGCCTGTAGCCCCTGCACGATCCCGAGGGATGAATCGTGCAGGGGCAAGATGTCAGGCCGGGTCGATCACGATTGCGAAGGCACGCGCTTCCGGACCGGGTGAGCGGTTCAATGAGATGAACTTCGCCTCGGTGTACTCGTCGAGTGCGTCCGGGCCGCCCTCGCGGCCCAGGCCGCTCTGCTTGAATCCACCGAACGGGTAGGCGGGATGGATGACGTGCCAGTCGTTGATCCACACCATGCCGGCATCGAGTTCGCGGGCGATCTCGATCGCCTGTGCCTCGTCGCCCCATACTCCCGCGGACAGTCCGTAGTCGGTGTCGTTGGCGATCTTGATCGCCTCGTCGACCGAGTCGTAGGTGAGCACGACGAGGACCGGTCCGAACACCTCTTCACGTGCGATCCTGGCGTCGTTGGTCACACCGACGAAGATTGTCGGCTCGATCCAATAGCCCTTGTCGAACCCGGGACCGGTGGGAACGCCGCCGCCGACCACGGCCTTGGCACCCTCGGTTTCCGCGATCGCGAAGTAGTCGAGGATCCGCTGGTGCTGGACCTTGGAGATGATCGGTCCGACTCCGGTTGCGGGGTCGAGTGGATCGCCGACCTTCAGTGTGCGTGCGCGCTCGACCAGTCGTGAGACGATCTCGTCGCGTTTGCTCGAAGGAATCAGCAGTCGGGTACCGGCTTCACAGGCCTGGCCGTTGTTGGCAAGGGCTGCGAACAGCGAACCGTCGATCGCGGTGTCGAGGTCGGCGCTGTCGAGAATGATGTTCGGTCCCTTGCCGCCGAGTTCGAGGGTCACTCGCTTCACCGTGTCGGCCGATTGGCGCAGGATGCTCTTGCCGACCGCGGTGGAACCGGTGAAGGCCACCTTGCGTACGTCGGGGTGTCCGCTGAGGTGCGCGCCGACGGGTTCGCCGTCGCCGGTCACCACATTGAGCACGCCGGGCGGCAACCCGGCCGCCTCGAACTCCTTCGCCAACTCGAGCGCCACCAGGGGTGCATGCTCGTCGGGCTTGAGGACGACCGTGTTGCCCGCTGCGAGGGCAGGCGCGATCTTCCACACGATGACCAGCAGCGGAATGTTCCACGGCACGATTGCCGCCACCACACCCAGCGGCTCGCGCCGGACGATGCCTTCGGCCGGCACCGGACCGATCTCGGGGCCCGCCGTCTCGAATTCGTAGGTGGCGGCCTGGTCGGCCAGGTACTGCATCTGAGCGATCGACAACCCGATATGCAGGGCCCCGGTGATCCGGATGGTGGCGCCGTTCTCACGTGTCTGGAGCGCGGCGAGCTCGTCGATACGGCCGCCGAGCCTGCCTGCGACATCGTTGAGCAGGGCCGCTCGTTGAGCAGGCGGGGTACGCCGCCAAGTGCCCTCTTCGTGCGCCGCCTTGGCCGCGGCGACGGCCTCGTCGACCTGCGCCACGCCACCCTTGGCGACGGTGGCGACGAGCTCTTCGGTTGCAGGGCTGCGAATTTCGTAGTTCTCGCCGGTATCAACCCATTCGCCGTTGATATAGAGCGAGTAGTGCGGGACGCTCATCGGCGTGCTCCTCTTTCTCTGATGTGACTAGCGACAGCAGTGCTGTGTCGAAGGTTTCGATGGTCAGCTGATCTGGCGAGCCCGCCCTTCCCAGAACGGGGCACGGATCGATTTCTTGTCGATCTTTCCGGCCGGATTGACCGGGAGGGTGTCGACGAAGGCCACCGTTTTGGGAGCGTGAACGCTGCCCATCTCCCTTTTGACGTGATCGATCAGTTCCTGCTCGGTTGCCGTGACACCGCTCTTGAGAGCGATGACCGCATGGACCGCTTCGCCCCACTTCTCGTGTGGGACTCCGATCACTGCTACCTGCGCCACTGCGGCATGGCCGGCCAGGGCGTCCTCCACCTGTCGCGGAAACACGTTGAACCCGCCGGACACCACCAGGTCCTTCTTGCGGTCCACGATGTAGAGGAACCCGTCCTCATCGAGACGACCGATATCGCCGGTGTGCACCCAACCGTCACGCAGTGCCTCGGCGTTGCGTGAGACGTCGACGTAACTGAGCATCTGCCCCAGCTGCCGGGACACGATTTCCCCGGGTTCGCCCAGCGGCAACACCTGGTCCGCTTCGTCCTGGATTGTCACATCGACGTGGAACAGGGGCCGACCGGCCGAGGCGAGTCGCTTGATCCACACCTCGCTGTCCACACGGTGCTCGTTCTTGCGCAGGCAGGATACATACCCCGGTTCGGTCCCGGCGTAGGCCTGGATGAAGATCGGGCCGAACACGTCCAGCGCCTGACGCAGCCGGTCGGGTGCGATGGGAGATCCCGCATAGACCATCGTCCGCAGCGAAGACAGGTCGTGCGCTGCGCGGCGCGGATGGTCGAGCAACAGGTAAATGATGGTGGGAACGACCGCGGTGGCGGTCACCTTCTCCTGCTCGATGGTGCTCAGCAGTTTGTCCACGTCCAACCCGGGCAGCATCACGTTGGTGCCGCCTCGCAGGAACGTCGGCATGACGAAGATCTGCGTATAGTGCGTCAGGGGCGCACCGTGCGCGAAGACCTCACCCCACGCGATGTCGCCGATCTCGAGGCCCGCGGTGATGCTGTAGTGGCCCCACGTGAAGTGTGAGTTGACGACACCCTTCGGGTCTCCGGTGCTCCCGGAGGTGAACAGGACGTACGCCTCGTCGTGGACGTCGATCTCTACCTCGGGACGAACCGTCGGCTGCGATCGGAAGAGTCCGTCGTAGCCGAACACTTCGCCGATCTCAGGGGGCGCCGAAGCCGGACTGCTCCCGATCCGGATCACGGTCTGCAGCTTCGGCAGGTCACCTCTGATCTCGGCGACGACTGCGTCGAACTGGGCGTGATAGATCAGCGTGGTGGCATCGGTCTGCGTGAGGCTCGACCGGAATGCGTTGGCAGCATTACGAGTAGGCATCTGCACCAACACCCCGCCGGCAGCCCAGATTCCGTGCTGCGTGGGAATGAATTCCAAGCAGTTCGGCATCAGCAGGCCGACGCGCTCGCCTTTCTGCAGCCCCAGAGAGACGAGTCCGTTCGCTACCTGGTTACGCCAGTCGAGCAGCTCACGGTAGGTCACCCGCCGATCACCATCGACGATCGCGACGTTGTCCTTGTAGTAGGTACATGCCCGATCGAGTACGTCCGGCAACGGCCCCCACATGGTCAGGATCCAACGAGAACGGACGGGTCGAATCCCTCGACCCAGTACTCCGGCGTCACGATCGGGATTCCGAGTTCCTGCAGGACCGGGGTATCGTTCCAGTACGTCGTTTCGCGGACGATCTGTCCGGCGCTGTCGAGCTGGTGCCAGGTGATGCCGCGGGTGGACAGCGTCTTGCCCTGGGTCGGAACTCCTTTGTAGGTCTCGAGACCCGTGCCCGTCCAGTTCCACAGGATCACCACGGCCGGGTTTCCGGCCACGCCCGCCACCGGGAACGAGTCGGTGATCTCGAAGGAGTGCAGGCCGACACCGTTGGCCGTGTCGGTGTTCGCGTACGGGGCGAGCTTCGGCGCCAGCTCATCCTTGGTGATGGCGGTGTCGGTGACGTGGTCGGAATCGGCGTGGTCGTCGTAGACCAGGTCGTCGGCGTACAGGGCGACCGTCGCCGCTGTGTCGGAGGTCAACGCGGTGATCCAGCGCCGGGCGTGCTCTTCGTGCTTACTCATGGTGTTGGTAGTTCCTTTCGCGCAGGGTCGGTGTCAGACGAGAACAGCGGACTTGGTCACGCTGGCCGGGTCGATGGGCTGTCCCAGGTCCGCCGCTGCCGTCGCGATGTCCCACAGGCTCGCTTCCCGGGTGATGAGGCCGGCTTCGTTATAGATGTGGAATGTGATTCCCCGCGCTCCGGGCACCTTCCCGTTGGCGGGAACACCGACGAACGCGGTCGCCGTGGGCGCCTTCCAGGTCCACCGGTAGATCGCCGACTTCTCGTCGCCGACGACCTCGTCGATCCGAAAGTTGTTGATGCCGATGCCATTTTCGGTGTCCTTGTTGGCATACGGCGCGAAGACACGGAGGAGCTCGTCCCTGTCGGTGATCTTCTGGCCGAGGATGGGATCCTCGAAGAGGAAGCCGTCGGCGTACAACGCAACGACCGCTTCGGGGCTCTCACGGAAGGCCTTCAGCCACTTGACAGCAAAGGAATGACTCATGAATATCGCTCTCCTCGGTGGTTGTCGTAGTTCCCGCGGATACTCGAATATCGGTATGCTCCGCTCACTTCAGGAACACCTTCAAGGTATTGCGTAGGTCACACCGGCGGCGACTTACTTGGGGAGGAAACCCACCCCTCAACAGGGGGATACTCGGAGGGCGCCAGATGCGGTTGGGCGTCGATACCGGGCCGGCCGGTCCGGTCCGGAATGCCGACGCGGTTGCGTGCGGTCGTCAGTTCCGAAACGGGCGTCCCCGCCAGCATGGTTCGGCATCGGAAATACGACCGCCGCCCGGCAGAGGGCCGGGCGGCGGGGCGTTGACGAGGTGATGTCGAATCGAATTACTCGATGCGGTTGCCGATCGACCAGGCAATGGCCTGTGAACGGTTGGTCGCACCGAGCTTCCGCAGGATGTGCTTGACATGCGATTTCACCGTCCCCTCGGTGATGACGAGGGACTCGGCGATGTCGTTGTTGGTCGCCCCCGCCGCCATCAATGTGAATACCTCTTGTTCGCGGGAGGTGAATTCGGCGAGAGGCACCAAGCTGGGGCGCGAGGCGAATTCCGCCGACGGGTCGGCTCCCGCAGGATCGAAGTCGGTCCGTCCGGCCGAGGCCATCCCCGATTCGCACAGCTCGTCCATCGTCGCCACCGTCGACGAGAGGATCTCCCTGATCTGGTCACGTTGGCTCCGCAACCGCTCCATCAGCGACGTCCGTTCGTAGATGTATCCGACACCTTCGGTGAAGGCCCACAGGACGTCGCGGTCGATCTCGTCGATCCGGCTCGGAACCGGGGAATGGTCGGCATGAAGTAGGCCGACAACGTTGGTGTCGAGGACCAGGGCCGACACCACGTACGAACGTGAGCGACCCGACTCGACGATGATCGGCCGGTATACAGGCGTGTTCTCCGTGTCGTAGACGATCGCGGGCCGATGATCGGTCAGTAACCGCGCCTCGGGAGCCCGGTCATCGAACGGTATCCCGCGATCGATCCAGTCGGTGAACCATGAGTCAGATTCATCGCTCTCGCCCAGGTATGCCTTCCACGGTTTCCACGTGCCCGCCTCGACTCGCGACAACACCACCCGCCGGAATCCGCAACGAACGGCCACGTCCTCACAGAGGCGGTCGAGGAGGTCGGAGGTGCTCGGGACGGTCCGCAACCGATGGAGCCCTGCCGAACACTCGGCCAGACGCTCGGTCCTGCGGCCCATTTCATTGAGGTACAAATCCATCGCCAACTGCTGCAGGTCGAGCACCGTCTTGGTGAGTCGCTCGACCTTCGCCGTGTCGGCTCCCGCCGCCTGTCGCAGTTCGTCGATGCAGTGATGTGTCAGGACTGAAATCGCCTCTGCGGAATGCGCGGGGCGCTCGTGCCGGATCGTCGGAAGAGTGGTCGAACCGACGTCAGCGAAGATCTCGTCCCGGATGGTCTCCAGTCGGGTGATCAGCTCGATGTCTTTGCGGCGCCACCCCTGCAAGGATCCCCGTGCCGTCTGGGGCTGCGTCGTTCCGAGCAATGCCTGTGTCATAGCGTCCGTCCCATCGAGCGTTTCATCTTCCCGTATCGCGCGATGGCGCTGGCCCTGTTGGTGGCACCCAACTTGCGGAAGATGTGTTTCACGTGCGATTTCACCGTGCTCTCGGAGACGGTGAGCTGGGCGGCGATTTCCGCGTTGGACGCGCCTTTCGACAACAGTTCCACCACATCGACCTCCCGTGGGGTCAATTGCCGTTCGGGTCGCCCCGCGACCGGCACCTCCGACGATCCGCCCGTCGACCCGCGCTCCCGAGAAGGATCGACAGCCACCGGAGGCAGCATCCCTATAGGGGCGTCGAGGGTCAGCGGGCCACCGTGAACGTCGTCGATCATTGCTTCCGTGGCGCTGAAGACCATACCGAGCCGATCACGCTGCTCACGCAGTCGCTCGGTGAGCACCATCCGTTCGTAGACCGGTCCCAGCCCGTCGGCGAAGAGCCGAACGATGTCACGGTCCGCGGGCGTCAGCACCCGCCCCGAGATATTCGTGTCGGCATGAAGCAGGGCGACGACTGTTCCGTCGACCACCACTGGCGCAACGACATAGCTGGTGGTCCTCGACAACCTGATGAGCGGACGATACGTCCGCGTTTCTGTACCGGCATCGCTGACCAGCATCGGGATCCGGCGCCGTACAACATCGGCCTCGAGCGGCGACGCACTCAAGGGGATCTCGAGATCGCTCAGATAGTTGCGCAGCGCAGCGGAGATGGCCTCGGAGACCAGGTGCAGGGTATGGGGAATCCACATCGAACCCTGGATGCGAGAGACCAGAACCCGATCGAATTTTCCTGCGGTACCCAGTTCTTCGGCAGAGCTGCTGAAGAACTGGCCGGGCCGGGCTGCCGCCGAGCGCAGGCGGGCCAGCGAACCGAGCACTCGTTCCAGGCCGTGTTGGGGAGTCAGGCAGGCCTGCTCGTAGAGGATGTCCTGGGCTTGGTGTATCTCCCCGAGAATGGAGGACAAAGCACCGGCCTCATCGATCGTGTCACCCACGTTTCGGGTCTCGGTGGACTCCACCCCCGCCATCTCTCGCATCGCGGCCGCCATCTCGCTCAGCTGGTGGACGACGGACGGCTGGGCGGCGGGAGTATTCACTGTTCCTCCATATCGAGGTGCGGGGCATCCATGGCCGCCATGTCGGCGACTTCCATCCTCGGGATGCTGCGGCACTGCACCTACCTTCAATCCACCATCTCGTGGCTGACGATTTACTTATGTCTGCCATTGTGGTGATCCGGATCACTGTTGTCAACGAAGCTGCAGGGAATACCACCTAGTCAGGGGGTATGCACGGAAATCGTGGCCTACGTGGACGCGGGCCCGTAGTGAATTGCCCTTAACTATGGGGGGTGGGGTCTCGGCCATACAATGCGCGGTGAGCGGCCAGGCGCACACGTTCTTGCACGTTGGGCATGCAGCGCAATCGCATCGTCCTGGATACGTCGTTGACGATTGTCAGAGCAGCGTGAACGCGGAATCGCACCTGGGTGTCGCCGATATCCGGCCGGGTTTCTTTCAGCAGTTGGAACCACTGCCCGACGTAGTCGTGCTGTGCGCTGCGCACCGCGTGTCGTCGGGCGGGAGGGAGGCTGAGCACCTCGCAGGTCAGCACTGTCAGCAGGTCGTGATGGATCATCGCGAAAGTAGTGTACGCATCGACCGCGGCGTCCAGAGCCTGCCTCGCGGGGTGTGTCCGCGGAGAACAGTGCCTGCGACAGCCCCAACTGCAGTGGTTCGGCACCCCGGTCGACCACGGCGGCCAGGAGATCGGCCTTCGTATCGAAGAGTCGGTAGACGCCGGCGCTGTGGACCTGCACGGCGACGGCGACCTCGTCCATTCGCGACTGCTTGACATCCCTTCGGGCGGCAATAAGTACTCGCGGGCGCGGAGCGCACCTGATAAGGAATGACGATCAAGACGATTGCATCTTGGTATTGGATTATTATCAGTCACGTTGGCAGTGTACTTGTCGTACCTCTGATTCCGCGCCCGGCAGGAGACGAAACATGCCTTGGATAGAACTCGCAGGCAACGACATTCACTACACCGACACAGGAACAGGTGATCCCGTCGTCCTCGTGCACGGCCACGGATCGGCTGCCGCGTGCTGGGAACCGATCATCGCGGCATTGGCCCCACGTTTCCGGGTGCTGGCGTACGACAGCTACGACCACGGTTACTCTGCCAACTCTCGACGCGAGGGTCCGATGGCCGACCGGGCCACCGAACTCGAAGAGTTCATCGGAAAACTCGGCCTCGCGCGTCCGGTGGTGTTCGGTCAGTCGATGGGCGGAATGACAACTCTGCGGTGGGCCTTGCGCCACCCCGCGGAGGCTCGGGCGCTCGTCGTCTGCGGCATGGGGTGGCCATTGCTCCCGATGGACGACAAGATCGCCAGCGCGCTGGACGACGAGGAACGAATCTGGCTGGGCGTGGGTGAGTCGTTCACGCCGGACTGGATCGAGGCAAACCCGGTTGAGCACGCCCGCTACATCCGCGTCCGCTCGACCGCGGCAGCTATCGAGGCCGCACGCCATCGACGCCCGATGACGAGCTCGCAGGACGAATTCCTGAGCGAGGACCCGGCCGCCGCCGATCGGACAGCCGCGGGGCTGAAGGCGATCAGCAGCCCGCTGCTGCTGTTCGCCGGCTCCAAGGAAGCACCGTTCATCATGCACGGCGTGGAAAACACCCATTCTCTGGTCCCGAACAGCACCCTCGTCATCGCCGACGGTGCTGCTCACAACGCGTACTACCAGGAACGGGAACTGCTACTCGCCTCCTTCGAGAACCTTCTGGCCACCAACCTGACGACGGCGTAGCAGTTCAGTCACCACGGTCTCGGTTCGCATCACTGCAACAGTGCGGACCGAGACCTCACCAATTCGAGCACATTCCGCGACGCAGGCGTCTCGGCACCCTTCCGCCAGACAACGCTGATATCGGTGGGACGACTCTCGTCGATGGGAATGTGCGACGTCGAAGCCGGAGTCGTGGTGCGAGCCGGGTGAATACCGAACCCGACGCCGATCTCGGCCACGATGAAGGTGAGAATGGTGAGCGCGTCCTTGACTTCGATGATTCGCCGGGGACGAAACCCCGCCACATCGCACAGCTCCTCGACCATCTGCCGCACCGTCCGGCCGGGCGCGGGACGCATCAGAACGAACGTCTCCTCGCGTAGCCGGTCCATCGAGATGGTGGACTCCTTCGCCAGAGGATGGCCGGCGTGGAGCAATACACCGAGGCGAACCGAGGCGACGACCTGCCGGGCCAGGCGCGTCCCGGATACCGGGCCACCGAGAACAGCGAGGTCCAGGGCGCCTTCCTCCACGAGCCCCAGCAACTCGGCATTCGGTCGCGATGCGTCGATTTCGAGTTCCAAATGCGGGTATTCATCGTTGACTGCACGGACCAGGTCGACGAAGTGGTCATGTGCGAAGCCCGCGTTGTAGCCGAGTCGCAGTCGGCCGTACTCACCGGTGCCGGCATTGCGCGCCTGCTGGGCAGCATTGTCTATCGACCACAGTGCTTGGCGGCACGGCTGGAGATAGGCTTCTCCCGCGTCGGTGAGCCGGACGGATCGCTTGTCTCGATCGAACAGCCGTGCTCCGAGGAACTTCTCCAGGTTCTGGATCTGCTGGCTCACGGCCGGTTGGGCGATATTCAGTCGCCGCGCCGCGCGCCCGAAGTGGAGTTCCTCTGCGACCGCCACAAAGGCGTACATCCAGTTGATTTGCACGCCACTCCCCCGGCCGTGATAAGCGATCTTGATCACGACAATCTTACACTGATATTGGACGCATATTTATGTCGCATGTCACTGTTCTGGTGTAGGACGTCACAGCTCGACCATTTGGACCGGTGGGACGCCGACCGTCCCCCTTGTCACGCCGTTCAGGAGGCACCATGACCAAACAGGACACGAACGATGAGCAAGACGTAGTCGAGACGTCCGGCGCACGATCACGCGACATGGGCCGCAAGGCCGCCGCGAGTGCGTTCCTCGGGAGCATGGTCGAGTACTACGACTTTTTCCTTTTCGGCACCGCTGCAGCGTTGGTGTTCGGACCGCAGTTCTTCGGACCGCTGGGAACGACAGGCGGGTTGCTCGCATCGTTCGCGACTTTCGGTGTCGCATATGTCGCCCGGCCGCTCGGCGCGATCGTATTCGGAACGCTCGGTGACCGGCTGGGCCGGAAGAAGGCCCTGACTCTGGCACTGAACATGATGGGGCTGAGCACATTTCTCATCGGGTTTCTGCCCACGTACAGCGCGATGGGTATGCTCGCGCCCGCCCTTCTCGTCATCATGAGACTGTTCCAGGGACTCTCTGCAGGCGGCGAGCAGGCCGGTTCCAACGCGCTTGCACTCGAACATGCGCCGACTGGCAAACGCGGCGTCTACACCAGTTGGTCCATGCAGGGCACCGTCTTCGGCAGCCTGCTGGCCAGCCTCGTCTTCGTCGCCGCGACGAGCTTGCCCGACGACCTCTTCATGAGTTGGGGCTGGCGACTGCCATTCTTTCTGGCGGGCCCACTCATGCTGATCGCGCTCTACGTCCGCTCGCAGGTGGCCGAGACCGAGAGCTTCGTACACGTCTCGTCGGCGAACGACACGTCCACACTTCCGCTGGTGGCGGTATTCCGTGACTACTGGAAAGCCCTACTCCGTGTGATCGTCTGCAACTTCCTCTCGGTCGTCAGCACGACCCTCGGCGTCTACGCATTGAGCTTCGCCACCGGAACTGCAGGCGTGGGCGCCAATCAGTTCTTGCTGGCCGGAATGGGTGGGAGCATCGTCTGCCTGATCGCACAACCACTGTGGGCCAGGCTCTCCGACCGGGTGGGACGCCGGCCGATCATGTCCGGATCCCTTCTCCTCGTGGCGGCGCTGTGGTTCCCCTATTTCGGCGCGATCGCCTCGGGCAACGTTCTGCTGATCGCGGGTTGCGTGGCCGTGTTGATGCTCGCCTTCTCGGGCGCGAACAGTGTGCAGGCGTCGTTCTATGCTGAGCAGTTTCCGGCGAAGGTGCGCTACACCGGCATGGCCATCGGGATGCAGTTGGGCATTCTCCTCGGCGGCTTCACCCCCGCGATACAGGCCGCCCTCGCCGGCGAAGGCACAGGCGGATGGGTCGGTCCGGCCGCGTTCGCTGCCGTGATGTGCCTGGTCGCAGCGGCCGGCGCCTGGTCCGCACGGGAGACCGCGAACGCGTCACTCGACGACCTCGACACAACTTACGAGCCGGACGCGACATCATCGAGCAAGGTCCTTGCCCAAACGGATTCGTCGGCGACAGGTTGAGCGCCTGCCGTCGGAGCGCCGATTCCTCAGGCGCCGCCCATACGTGACGTTGCAGGATCAGGCGTTCGGTGGGCTTCGCCCCCGTGAGTACTTGTTAACCACGGGGGCTGTTGCGGAATTGAGTGACGAGGGTGTGGCTGTGTTCGGCGCGTTCGGTGGGTCAGCAGAAAGTGCGGCCCGCCCCGGCTGCCGGTCAGGTGGTGGCCGGGAGGACGCTCGCGGCGGCCAGGATCTGGGCCCTGCGGTTCCGGGGGCGTGGAGTGCTCGTGAGCCGAGCTCGCCTCGGGCGCGCTAGCTTGTCGATGCTCCCCCGCCCCCTTCGACGCACACGATGTATCTTGAGATTTACTTACCGGGGTTGTAGCTTGATTTTCAACCTAGCATGCACCGTCGCCATTTCTCGGCATTTACTTAGGTGTACACCCCCGCCTCTCGTGGTGCTCTCAAGGAGACTGACGTGTCCATTTCCGAAGCGTTGGCGAATCGATTGACCCTTCCGTTGATCGCCGCCCCGATGACGGAGGTCTCCGGCCCCGACCTGGTCATCGCGGCGTGCCGCGAAGGCGTCGTGGGATCCGTGCCCACCCACAATGCGTCCACAACCGGCGAACTCGACCGCTGGCTCACCCGGATCGAGACGGCCTTGAGCGAGGTTCCGAGGTCGGCGCCCTTTGCGCCGAACCTCGTGGTGCACCGATCGAACCGACGACTGCGCGAAGACCTCGCGTGCCTGGTCGATCACGACGTCGAACTCGTCATCACCAGTGTCGGGTCACCCGAGCCCGCTCTCGCCCCACTACGCGCGATCGGCTGCCAGATTTACGCCGATGTCGCGACGTTGCAGCATGCGGAGCGGGCCATCGCATTGGGTGTGGACGGATTGGTGCTACTGACCGCGGGTGCCGGAGGCCAGACGGGCTGGGCAAACCCGTTCTCCTTCGTCCGCGCCGTCCGCGAGCGATTCGACGGCACCATCGTTCTGGCCGGCGGTATCAGTGACGGCGTCGCGTTGCATGCCGCCCAGGTTCTCGGCGCCGACCTCGGGTACATGGGAACGAAGTTCATCGCTACCGACGAAAGTCAGGCCGACAACGACTATCGGCGCGCGCTGGTCGAGGCGAGCCTCGACGACGTCGTGCTCTCGACCCAGGTGGGTGGCATTCCGGCGAGCCTGCTCAAGTGCTGGGTCGATCGGCAGGCCGGGGACGCCGCGGCCAGCGATGCCGCATCCGAGGGTTTCCGCCAGGACCGGTTGCTCAGTAACCGCACGGCCTGGAGTGGTGGGCACAGCGTGTCCGGCGTGGATGCGGTCCTCTCGGTCGCCACGCTCATCGAGAAGACCGGCCGGGAATACGAGGAATCCCGCGCCAGATCGGTGGCGCGGGACAACTCCGGCGTACGGGCAGTCACGTAAGCAGTTCCCGCGCCACCAGTTTCCACTCGTGCAGGTGCGGGTCGGTGGCGGGGTCGCGCGGATCGAGCGCATAGGTCAGCGCGGTACCCCGCATCGAGGTGTTGAGTTGTTCGCGTACCAATTCGTAGCGCGGTCGTGCACACAACTCCGGTCCGAAGAACACGTCGGTCGTCTCTCTGACGAGTTGGCCCAGACGGCGTTCCTGCGGCAGCAGCGCTTCGCGTAACTTGTCGTTGGCGCGTGAGGCGAGCCACAATTCGGTCGCGGCCCAGAAATACGGCTGGTGGAAGGTGGGCCACATGATCTCGACCGCCCAGTCGATGCGCTCGGTGGGGTCGGGCGGCCAATCGTCGCGATGCCTCAAGTCCTCCATACGCGCCGTCGCGAGATGTTGGACGGCGGCGACCAGAAGTGCTTCGCGTGAGGGAAATTGATGTAGGAGACGGCCACGGGATACTCCCGCTTCCTGTTGGATCCGCAACGTAGTGGCGGCCGAATAGCCGTCACGGAACAACACCTCGACTGCGGCGTCGAGGATCTGCCTGCGCGTGATCGCCGTCCGTTCTTGCTGGGTGCGCTTGACCGAGGCGTCACTGATCGACACCGACATCAACTCCATCCGTTCGGAGATTAGCCCTCGACGGGGTTGGCACCACTGCCCACAGTGGTGCCAACCCCGATCGTAATTGACGCCGTTACTCGTAGGTCTCTCCGTGCTCGGCCTTGGCGACCAGGGAGGCGGGCGGCTCGAAACGAGTGCCGTACCGGGACGCAAGGACACGGGCCCGCTCGACGAACGCCGCGATCCCACCCGGGTAGCCGTTGATGTACTGGAGGACGCCTCCGGTCCAGGCAGGGAACCCGATACCGAGGAGGGATCCGACATTGGCGTCGGCAACCGAGGTCAGTACCCCTTCGTCGAGGCAGCGCACCGACTCGAGGGCCTCGGCGAACAGCATCCGTTCTTTGAGGTCGTCGAACGGGACCTCGGTGCTCCCCGATTGGAAGGCGCCGCGCAACCCCGGCCACAGGCCGACGCGGCCACCCGACTCGTCGTACTCGTAGAAGCCGCCACCTGTCGACCGGCCCCGACGATCGAGCTCCTCGACCAGCCGATCGAGTACGGCCTCCGATCCGTGCTCGACCCAGACGCCCCCGTCCGCCTCGACCGCCGCACGGGCTTCCTGCCGAATCTTGCGAGGAAGGGTCAACGTCAGCTCGTCGAGCAACTGCAAGGGGGGTGCGGGATAGCCGGCCTGGGCCCCCGCCTGCTCGATGATCACCGGTTCGACACCCTCACCGACCGCGGCGGCTGCCTCGTCGAGAAACTTCGTGATCACCCGGCTGGTGAAAAAGCCCCGGCTGTCGTTGACCACGATCGGGGTCTTCTTGATCTGCTGCGCGAAATCGAAAGCCTTCGCTAACGTTGTCGGTGCGGTGTGTGCGCCAACGATGATCTCTACCAGCGGCATACGTTCGACCGGGGAGAAGAAGTGCACACCGATGAAGTCTTCCTTACGGGCGACGCCTTCTGCGAGCGTTGTGATCGGCAGCGTCGACGTATTCGAGCCCAACACCGCGTCGGGGGCGACGACGTCCTGGATCGACTTGAAGACAGCCTGTTTGACCTCCACACTCTCGAAAACCGCCTCGACGACGAAGTCGACGTCAACGAAGTCGGCCGGATTGTCGGTCGGGGTGATCCGGGCGAGCAGCGCGGCGGACTTCTCCTCGGTCGTTGTTCCCCGCGCGAGCGCCTTGGCCTCCAACTTTTCGGCGTAGGCCTTTCCTTTTCGGGCCGACTCGATCGACATGTCCTGGAGCACGACGTCGATTCCTGCCTTCGCCGAGACATAGGCCACCGCAGCGCCCATCATCCCGGCGCCGATCACACCGACCTTCTTCGCCGAGAACCGGGGGTGCCCCTCCGGTCGGCTACCGCCGGCCTTGATCCTCTGCAGATCGAAGAACTGGGCCTTAATCATGTTGGTCGATACCTGACCGGTGACGAGCCCGACGAAGTAGCGTGTCTCGATTTGCGCCGCCGTGTCGAGGTCGACCAACGCTCCCTCGGCGGCGGCGGCGAGAATGGCCCGGGGCGCCTCGACGGGTGCCCCCGCCACGGTGCGGCGCAGGTTCGCTGTCACCGCCGGGTTGAGCGCGGTACCGCCGGGGATCCGGAAACCCTTCCGGTCCCACGGCTGAACACCGCCCTCGGGATTGTCCTGGATCCACTTCTTGGCCGCGGGGACGAGTTCGTCGGCGCTCGTTACCAGGTCGTCGACGAGGCCGAGGGTCTTCGCGGCCGCGGGGCTCAACGACTTACCGGTCAGAAGCAGGCTCGTCAGTGCCTTCTCGAGTCCCAACATCCGAACGGTCCGGGTGATTCCGCCGGCACCGGGTAGCAACCCGAGCGTGACTTCGGGCAGTCCGAAGATCACCGATTTCGCATCGACCGCGATGCGGTGATGGGTGGCCAACGTGATCTCGAGGCCGCCGCCGAGGGCTGCGCCGTTGACTGCTGCCACCACCGGACGGCCCAGTGTCTCGAGGCGCCGCAACTGGGCCTTGATCCCGTTCGCAAAATTCGTGAACTTGACAGCGTCCTGCGCGGTGGCACGGACCAGGTCGTTGAGGTTGCCGCCGGCGAAGAAGGTCTTCTTGGCCGACGTGATCACGACACCGGTGACAGAGTCACGCTCCGCCTCGAGGCGGTCGAGTATGTTGCCCATGGACTCGACGTACTGGTCGTTCATGGTGTTCGCGGACTGGTCCGGATCATCGAGGGTCAGCAGCACGATTCCGTCCGAATCCTGCGACCAGGTGATGGTTGATGTTGCACTCATGTTGTTGCCGTTGCCTTTCAGACTCGCTCGATGATGGCCGCGATACCCATGCCGCCACCGACGCACAGGTTGATCAATGCGCGCCGGTCGCCGCGACGCTCCAACTCGTCGACCACCGTTCCGACGAGCATCGCGCCGGTCGCTCCCAACGGGTGTCCCATGGCGATCGCACCACCGTTGACGTTGAGTTTCTCCTCCGGAATGGCCAGATCCTTCTGGAATTTCAGGACTACCGAAGCAAACGCCTCATTCAGTTCGAACAGGTCGATGTCATCGACGGTGAGTCCTGCGACGTCGAGTGCCTTGAGCGCCGCCGGGGTGGGGGCGGTGAGCATGATCGTGGGGTCGGCTCCGGTCACGGCCGTCGCGACGATCCGGGCTCGGGGGGTGAGACCGAACTGCTTGCCGGCCTTCTCGTTGCCGATCAGCACCAGGGCGGCGCCGTCCACGATGCCGGAGCTGTTACCACCGTGGTGGACGTGTTCGATCCGTTCCACCGACGTATACTTCTGCAGCGCAACAGCATCGAATCCACCCTTTTCACCGAGCGCGGCGAAGGAGGGCTTCAGTGAGGCCAGCGATTCGACGGTGGTACCCGGACGTCGGTGTTCGTCGTGGTCGAGCAGGGGGACACCGTTGAAGTCCTTGACCGGAACCACCGACTTGGCGAAGTATCCACCGGCCCAGGCGGCCTCGGCGCGGTCCTGCGAACGCACCGCGTAGGCATCGACATCTTCGCGGCTGAAGCCTTCGATCGTCGCGATCAGGTCTGCGCCGATTCCCTGCGGCGCGAAGTGGAGATCGTATGCGGTCGTCGGATCGTTGAAGAGGGCACCGCCGTCACTGCCCAGCGGCACCCGCGACATGGACTCGACACCACCGGCGATCACGAGATTCTCGAACCCCGACCGGACCTTCTGTGCAGCGATATTCGTCGCCTCGAGCCCCGACGCGCAGAACCGGTTGATCTGCAGTCCGGCCACGGTCAGAGGCAGGCCCGCCACCAGCGCCGCGGCCCGGGCGATATCCCCACCCTGCTCGCCGACCGGGGAGACCACGCCGAGCACGATGTCGTCGACATACCCTGGGTCCAGGTCCGGAAACCGTGCGCGCAGCTCATCGATCAGGCCCACCACGAGGTCGACCGGTTTGACCGAGTGCAGACTCCCGTTCTTGCCCTTACCGCGAGGCGTGCGAATGGCCTCGTATACAAATGCCTCTTCAGACAAGGCAACTCTCCTCGAATCGTGAACGAATCCCCTGGGGAGGCAATTTTCGAGATGCGCAGAGCCACAGAGGACGAAGTGAAGAACCTGCGGTCGAACCACTGTCGCCGACCGTTCGCTCACGGTATCGTCGAATCAACATCCAGTCAACACTGACTGGATGTTGGATGCAGGGAGTTCGAATGCTGATCGACGGCAACATCGGCGGATCCATCGACGGGACGGGAGGAGCGAACCTTCACGAGATACACGAGCAGGTGGGACTGGCCGAGCGGGTCGGCTTCGACGGGGTGTGGTCGACGGAGGTCAGTCGCGACCCGTTCCTGCCACTCCTCCTCGCCGCAGAGAACGCGCCCCGACTCCACGTGGGCACCGCGATCGCAGTGGCATTCGCGCGCAGTCCGATGACTCTCGCCACGGTGGCCAACGATATGCAATCCTTCAGCTCCGGAAGATTCACGCTCGGGCTGGGTTCGCAAATCAAGCCGCACATCGAGCGCCGATTCAGCATGCCGTGGTCCGCGCCCGCGCCGCGGATGCGGGAGTTCGTCAATGCACTCCATGCCATCTGGGAGAGTTGGCAAAACCAGACGCCCCTCGACTTCCGGGGCGACTACTACAGCCACACCCTGATGACGCCGATGTTCCGCCCTCCGCGGAACGAATTCGGGCCTCCCCAAGTGATGATCGCCGCTGTGGGCCCGCAGATGACATCCGTCGCCGCCGAGGTCGCGGACGGGATGCTGGTGCACGGTTTCACCACCGAACGGTACCTACGGGAGGTGACCGTCCCGCAGATCGAGTCGGCACTCGGCAAGGCCGGAAAATCCTTCGAGGACTTCACATTGTCGTATCCCGGGCTCGTTGTCACCGGATCAGATGAACGACAGTTCGAGGAAGCGGCAACCGCTGTACGCAAACAGATCGCCTTCTACGGGTCCACCCCCGCGTACCGGGCGGTGCTCGACCTCCACGGTTGGGGCGACTTACAGGCCGAGCTCCACCGGCTGTCCAAGCTCGACGACTGGGAGTCCATGACACGGCTGATCGACGACACCATCCTGCGCACGTTCGCGGTCGTCGGCGAGCCGGACGCGGCCGCGGCCGAGATATCGCGCAGGTTCGGCGACATCATCGGCCGATTCACCCTGTACACCCCCTACGCCCTCGACGCGGCGGCCCAGAGTGCGATCGTCTCGGGAGTGCACAGTCGGCGCACCGCCCCCTGATCCGCGAAGGCGGTGGCCCGCCGATGTGCCCACTCCTGTGGCGTTGACGACGTTGCCGCCGGACCGATCGTGGGACGCCGCAGCCCTCGGAGCCGAGGAGTCCGATTCGAGGGGGCGCACCTCGCCCACAGGCGAAAGGGACTGAGCCCATCCTGTATGGCACTCGGGAATCTCTCCAAAGGTGGACCCGAATCCCCAAATGGTGTGAGGAACATACCGCCCCGGTCCGCGAGACTTGGATCACATCAGAGAGATTCAGACAGTTGGGTCACAGTACGGGAGGAAGTAGATGTCGGTCGATCCTTCGGCGATCATCGTCGCAGTCGCCACAGCACTCGGCGGCGCGGTACACGGATCGGAGGCGCCGCCGGCCTTGAAAGACTATGGAAGCCAACAGATACAGCAGATCACGGAAGCCGCACCCGCGATCGGACAGCAGTTCAACGATGCCATCGAGATGCTTCCGCCCGAGGCACGTGGCACAGCACAGCAAGCCATCACCGATACCGCGGATGCAGTCCACGATGCGATAGACACCTACGCGCCACCAGTTCCCGACGGCGCCTCTCCCCCACCCGACGGTACCGGTAGCACCACGGGCGAGATTCCGGTCCCCGAACCCGGCCCAGAACCCGACGGGACAATCCCCGGAAACGACGACACCGCCCAACAACCCGACACGCCGCCGCGTGCGGTCTCGGAGACCTCCCACCTCACGTCCCTCTCGGACACCTCCCCCCTGCCAGCCTCACAGTTCGGGACAATCGCAGTCTTCGTCCCCTGGTTTCAGAAGGCCGGAACTATCTGCGGCGGCATCAAAGCCCCTGTGCTGGCCGCGTTGTACTCGGCGGAAAACAACTTCCGATATGGCGCCTCGGCGCCCGTCTCCCCAGACGGTGCCCGCGGTCCCGGCCAATTCATGCCCGGCACCTGGGCAAAATACGGGCGAGACGCGGACGGCGACGGAAAGGCCGACATACTCGCTGTCGGCGACTCCGTTATGGCGTCCGGGCATCTTCTCTGCGACATGTACGAGGAGATCGATTCATGGAAACAGGCCGGCCTCGTCTCGGGTGATGCGCTGGACCTGACCCTCGCGGGGTACAACGCCGGTGTCGGAGCGGTCCGCCGATCGGGCGGGATGCCCTCGGGGCTCCCCGACTACGAGAATCAGACCAAGCCGTACGTGGCCAAGATCCGGGCAGCGGAAACGCGGTTCGCGTCGATCCTCGATCCAGGGTCCGGCGATTGGGGAGGCGTCGGCGGCAGAATTGTCGAGGCCGCGCTGCATTATCTCGGGCTTCCCTACGTATGGGGCGGCGGCAACGTGAACGGGCCCTCCGGTGGCGGTTTCGACTGCTCCGGACTCACCTCGTACGCCGTACACGCCGCGACGACAGAAGGCGTATCGCTACCTCGCACCTCGGAAACCCAATGGGATGTCGGTACCGAGGTTCCCCTCGCCGACGCCCGACCAGGCGACCTGCTGTTCGGCAACTGGGGTCCGGGCGGGCCCGGGCACGTGGCCATCTACATCGGCAACGGCAAAATGGTGCACGCGCCCACCACCGGCGACGTGGTTCGCATCGCACCCGTGTTCGACGGAATGAAAGCGCGGCGAGTGGTGTGAGCCCACATCGACCAGCAACGCTGCTCGGGGTGTTCCTTCCCGCCGGAACGGAAGCACCACCGCACCCGCGATCTGCACCCGAACCGGGCTCGACCACGACCCTGAGCCCACCCTGGTCGAGCCACGGGGACAGAGCGATCACCGCATCGGCGAATACGGACGTGGCAGACGATCTCGACGGGCATGGCACCCTCGCGCGGGCACACCGGGAAGGGCCGTGCTCATGACGACCGCACACCCCGCTCAGCGCCCCGGCCGACCCGGTTACGACCTCGACTCGCTCCTCGCCGTCACCGTGAAGGCCTTCAATGACAGAGGTTATGAAGGCACCAGCATGGAGGTGCTGGCCCAGCGGCTGGGAATCACGAAGTCGTCGATCTACCACCACGTGTCGGGCAAGACCGAACTGTTGGAGCTCGCGTTGTCGCGAGCGCTCACCGCGCTCTTCGCCGTCACCACCGAACGGCAGGCCACCAGCGGCCGGCATATCGACCGCCTCGAGTACCTCGTCCGGCGCACCGCCGAGATCCTCGTCGCAGAACTGCCCTATGTCACCCTCCTGCTGCGCGTCCGCGGGAACACTTCCGTGGAGCGCCGCGCCATCGCCCGTCGACGGGAATTCGACGTCTTCGTGCGCGACCTCGTCGTCGCGGCGGCCGAGGAAGGTGACCTTCGAGAGGGTATCGATCCCGCCCTCACCAGCCGCCTCGTGTTCGGCATGCTCAACTCGCTCATCGAGTGGTACCGGCCGCGAGCCGAAGGATCATCCGAGGATCTCGCCGACGCTGTCCTGCGCCTGACATTCGAGGGCATGCGTCGTCGATAGCGGCTGACCAGATCGAGACCCGCCACCTTCGCGCCTTCCGGTCATGCTCGGTCGGGCCACGGCGTCATCGAGTCGTGCCTGCGACCGCCGGCCGTGTTCGAGCGGCGACGGTCAAATGCGCATCGGAGGTGCTCACCGTCGCGCCGCCGGGTGTCGACATGTCTCACGACCAACACGTGCCATCGACCGCTGTATGCGCTGCGATAACCTTGAATCAGTATGTGATTGCAATCACAATATTGGAGGTTTGGGTGAGCCACACCCGCAGCGGAACCTGCCCCGAATGCGGAGGCTATCCAATCATGGAATGCACTCTGACCTGCAACAAAGAGGCATATGCACATAGAGGATCGAGCTATCGATGGACGAGTTCGACGAAGTCGGCCTACCGAACACTCAACGTGATCTGAGCCGCGATATCGCTACCGAGTTGGACACCGTCGGACTCGAGAATGCGGAGGAGGTCGGGCGCGGAGGCTTCGGGGTCGTGTATCGCTGCACAGAGCGTTCCATCGATCGGGTGGTCGCAGTCAAGGTGTTGACCTCCGATGTGGGCCCCGACGATCGCACTCGTTTCGTACGTGAGCAACGCGCCATGGGCAAACTCTCCAGCCATCCCCACATCGTCCAAGTTCTCCACGTCGGCGTCACCGCGAATGGGTCCCTGTTCCTCGTGATGCCGTACCACGAGCACGGCTCACTCGAAACCCTGCTTCGGCAGAAGGGACCCTTTCCCCTGCCGACCGTGCTCGGGATCGGCGTGAAACTGGCCGGTGCTCTCGCCGCCGCCCACCGCGAGGGCATCCTCCACCGCGACATCAAGCCCGCCAACATCCTGATCACCGGCTACGGCGAGCCTCAACTGACCGACTTCGGCATCGCCCGGATCGGGGGCGAATTCGAAACATCCGCGGGCAGCATCGTCGGCACCCCCGCCTTCACCGCCCCCGAGGTGCTCGAGGGACAACCTCCAAGTCCCGCATCCGATGTATACGGCCTCGGCGCGACACTGTTTTGCCTGATGACTGGACACGCCGCCTTCGAGCGACGCACCCGAGAAGGTGTGGTTGCACAATTCGTGCGGGTCACCAACCAACCGATCCCGGACCTGCGTGAGCACGGCATTCCCGACAACGTGTGCACCGCCATCGAACATGCCATGGCGGGCGATCCCGCCGATCGACCGGCATCGGCTGACGCGTTCGGAAACGAACTTCGAACAGTCCAACTACTTCACGGGCTGCAAATGGACGCGATGGCAATGCCCGCCGATCCGTTCCCCGCCACATCGCCCCGGCCCGGAGCGAACGGGACTCCCGCGTCGAGAACACCGGCAGCGGTCCCGGACACCCCGCCCACCGCCGCCACCAAGTTCCGGCCCCCGACCTCGGCACGGCCTCTGGTCGAGCGCCGACGACTCCTCGAGATCCTGCACGCCGGAGCTGGACGGCGCCTGACCGTGATCCACGCCCCCGCGGGTTTCGGCAAGAGCACCCTGGCCTCCCAATGGCGGCACGCTCTCATCGCCGACGGAATGCCTGTAGCCTGGCTGACCATCGACCGCGATGACAACAACGTCGCCTGGTTTCTCGCCCATCTGGTGAAGGCGATCCACACCGCGCGGCCCACGATCGCACCCGAACTGGAGCGCATCCTCGAAGACCACTACGACGATGCCACGCGATACGTGCTGCCCTCGTTGATCAACGACATCCACGACGGTGGTCGAGCGATCGCCGTCGTGATCGACGACTGGCACCGGGTGACCTCGCCCGAAACGGTGGCGGCCATGGATTTCCTACTCGAGAACGGATGCCATCACATACAGGTCATTGTCGCGACGAGATCCCAAGCCGGTCTTCCCCTGAGCCTCATGCGCGTACGCGACGAACTCGTCGAGATCGGTCCGACGGCAATGCGTTTCGACGGCGCCGAATCCAGGGCGTTCCTCGTCGATGTCAACGGCCTCGTCCTGAACGACCACGAAGTGACCAGCCTCCGACAGTCGACCGACGGTTGGGTCGCGGCGCTGCAATTGGCGTCGCTGTCGCTACGAGGGCGCAGCGATCGCATGGACTTCATCGCGCACCTTTCCGGAGGCCATCATGCCATTCACGAATACCTGGTGGAGAACGTGTTGAGCACGCTCGAACCGCCGATTCTCGAGTTCCTCCTGGCCACAGCCATCACGGAGAAGATCTGCGGTGACCTCGCCGGCGAGTTGACGCACGTCCCCTCCGGCCAAGGGATGCTCGAAGAAATCGAACGGCGAGACCTGTTTCTGCAAAGCATCGATGACGACCGGGAGTGGTTCCGGTATCACCACCTGTTCGCCGACCTCCTCCATCGCCGCCTCGAACGCCTCCATCCGGGCCGTCGTGAAGAACTCCACCGGATCGCCGCGCGGTGGTTTGCCGACCACCGCATGCTCAGCGAGGCTGTCGACAACGCACTCGCCGCCGGCGACACCGACCACGCCCTTCGACTGGTCGAAGACGGCGGTATGAAACTCATCGAAGACTCGCGGATGACAACCCTCCTCGGGCTTGTCGCGAAACTCCCCCCGAACGTCACTGTTACCAGCGCCCGACTCCAATTGAATATCGCGTGGGCGAACATACTGATGCAGCGTCCCCGACAAATGAGGGCAGCGCTCGATCTCTTCGAGGCCGCACTCACGAACACGGTGACCGACGCCGCCACGACTGAGGCCCTTCGCGTCGAAGCCGCAGTCGTCCAAGCCTCCGGCAAACTCTTCGCCGACGAGATCGCGGGGGTACAGGACCTCGTCGCCGATTGTGTGCACCACCCCGACGCGGTGCGGCCCTTCCTCGCCTCGGGCGCCGGCAGCATCGCTTCCTTCGTCGCCCTCTACACCTTCGACTTCGACGCAGCACGTCGGTGGCAGGACTGGGCCGCCGCATACCATGCACAAACCAGTGGGCCCTTCAGCGTCATGTACGGACACTGCCTGGCCGGCGCAGCGGCGTACGAACAACTCGATATCCCCGCAGCCGAGAACTACTTCCGATCCGCAGTGGCGATGACCGGAAAATCTGGGGTCCACGCCCATGCGGCACGCCTTGCCGGAGCGTTGCTCGGGGCCCTTCTCTACGAGATGGGAAAAATCGCAGAGGCCGAACGGCTCCTGGACGAAAGCTACAAACTCGGTTCCGAGGGTGGCGGCCTCGTGGAATTCATGCTCGCCACCTACGGCACCGGATCACGGGTCAAAACCTCACTCCGACATCACGAGGAGGCCGAACGTCGACTCGACGAGGGAGCCCGGATCGCCGAATCGCTGCGGCTGCCACGTCTAGCCGCCCGGATGGTAAACGAGAGGATCCGTTCAGGATTGCCCGTCAGCGATGAGGTCCGCACCCGGCTGATGGCAGCGAACAGGCACCGTCCGCAAACAGACGGAATCGCCACCATCACATCCGAACTCGACGAAGACTCAGCCATCCGGCTCCTGCTCCGCGAGGGTTCCCCCGACAGTGCCGTGCACGCCTGTGCGCGGGCGAAGGAACTCGTGCTCGGCATCGAAAGTCAGGGCAGGCCCCGAGCGCTCATGCGCGCAAAATTGCTGTTGGCGGTGTGCTTGTCCGCCGCGGAGCGGTCCGCGGAAGCGCGGTCCGTCCTGGCCCCGGTCGCAGCGAAATGCGCGGAGCTCGGCCTGACCCAAATACTGTTGGATGAGGACACGCGCATCGCGAACATACTGGCCTCGACCTGACAGCGCACACGAAGTCCCCCCCGACCGGAACATCGGCGAACTAGTCCACCGTCGACGACCATGGAGCTCACACGGATGACCAGACAGTGGGCTCCCCTCTGCTCAGAGAACCCCGATCGCGGCATCGCCATGGTCGACGCGTTGCGAGATCGAAGTCAGTCGCACTCAACCGGCTGCTGGACGCCCACGGACACGGCAGTCCGGGACTCACGGTCCGCCTCCATGTTCAACGTGACCACACCGGCCACAATGCATATCAATCCAGCCACTCGCGTCACCGACACCGCGTCACCGAACAACAGCACTCCCACCGCCGCGATAGAAGCGGTGCCAATGCCCGACCACAATGCGTAGGAGACACCGAGGGAAAGGGATCTGAGCGCTTTCGACAAGAAGAAGAACGACACGAGGTATCCGGCAAGGACACCCGCCGTGGGAATCGGCCGAGTGAACCCTTCGGTCGCGTGAAGTCCGGTGGTGGCAAAGATTTCCACGACGACCGCACCCATGAGGTAGAACCAACCCATGGCGCCTAACCTCCAAAGTTCATTGCAACGATGCCAACGACGGTCAGAGCCAAACCGGCAATCTTGATCCGTGAGATACGTTCCCCGTGGAAGAGCGCACCGAGCGCGACAACCGCCGCCGTCCCCAGCGCCGACCACAACGCGTACACAACGCCGATGTCGATCTGTTTGACCGCATTTGCCAACAGAAAGAACGCGCTTCCATAGAGCGCCAACACCGCCACAGATTCCCGAAATCGGGTGAACTCGTGAGTGAGCGGCAGCATATTCGTCGCCGTAACCTCAAGGACAATCGCTACGAGAAGCACCAACCACGCCATTGAAATCGATTCCCATCTGTCGTGAGGTTTGGCCGTTTCTTCCACGCAGTCCGCCCTGCGGCGGCTCGTGCTGACGGTACGGCTCGCATGCTCGCTGCCAGATCACGCTAGCGATCTGCGAGGAGGCCCAATCCCACCGCTCTAGCCGCACCCGGTATGTGCTGGTTCGCTAGGCGATCTCGCGGTCCGAAGCGAGGCCACCGGTGTCCGAAACGCCGCTTCGCACGGCAGTCACCGCGCGAATGAACTTCGCGACACCCTCGATTGCCCGGCGCGCCTCGGGCAGAAGATCCGCGGCTACATGGAAGACGTGGAACTGACCATCCCAGACCTCGAGGGCAGCGGGGACCCCCGCGTCCGTGAGGCACTCGAACATCAGCCGCGCATCGGGATACAGCAGATCTTTGGACCCGACCTGAAGCAGAACCGGCGGTAACCCGCGCAGGTCTGCATCGACCGGAGACACAGGCAGTCCGGACTCGCCACCGGTGCGGTGCTCTACCCGCACGGTGAGGGCAGTCAGAGCCACCAAAGCCGAACCAGGAAGAATCGGGCATTGCGCTGAGGCGGGATGCCGCAACTTCACGGTCGGGTCCAAGTCCGTGAGCGGAGACAGTGCAACCAAGCCGGCCGGCCGCGGCAGCTCCAGATCCGCGAGGGCGAGCGCCACCATGAACGCAAGATAGCCACCAGCGGAATCGCCGGCAATGACGATCTGCGTCGAGGCAAAGCCTCGTGCAAGCAACCAGCGATAGCCAGAGATCCCGTCGGCGACGGCGTCACCTATCGCATGCGTGGGCATGAGCCGGTAGTCGACACTGAGCACGCTCGCATCCGCCGCCTGCGAAATCCGCGAGGCAAGTCGCCGGTGCGTATTGAGACCACCGGTCAGGAACCCCCCACCGTGAAGGTAGAGCACCACACTGTGGAGGTCGGCGTTGTGCGCCTGAATCCATTCCGCGTCACAATCCGGCAAGCGCACTCGACGATGCCCGACCCCGTCCAACGCGGGTAGTAAGCGCGCAGCCTGGTCGACCACCCGCGCGGCCCAGTTCGTGCTCGGGATGCGCGCCCACACACCGAGCGCCGGTTTAACGGTCACACGCAACGTGCGTGTCAGGAGCTTCGACTGAATACTGTTGCCAGGCACGAAACTCGAACGCGTCACGAAACGCGATTCGGACCCCGCCGTTGGTGACTGACCCCCTCCCGCAATGCCCTCCCCGGGCCTCCGTTCCACCGAACTGACGGCTGACATCGGAACTCCAAACTTCCAGGGATGAACATGCCGGGATTTGAGGCCCATGGGCCCAAACGCCGTACGAAGACATCTCTCAACATATGGCTCACATCACCCGAGCGGACTCCCCCAGAGAGGGAAAAATACTCCCCAACAGGGGGATCCTTCCTGCCAGCAGTTGCGGTCAAGTCAGCGCGCTGGTGCACTAGACGGATCGGACGGTCTCGCCCCTCGGTAGGAAGTTCAGACAGAACTCTGCTTCTGACGACAGCCTGATCGGTTCGGGGCATCGTCCCGGAACAACTCGGTCCGGAAGACGCATCTCTCCACGCTTGTCCAGGTACGACGGTTGGAGGTAATACCGTGATCGATGACTACTCTTCCCTCGAAGACATGAGGATCATCGAGTTCGCCCGACGATGGCTCCCCTACGGCGGTGGCACAACCGGAGACCTCCTCGTCGAGTTCGGCATGACTCCAGACTGCTACCTCGCGAGACTGGACAGCATCCTGGCAGGGCCGAGAGCCGACGAACTCGATCCCACCTTCCGCGACGACCTCCGTCGTTTCGTGTCGATACGGACATCGCGACCTGCCCCTGCGTCGTAGAGGCGAATTCAACCGCGACGCGGGCCCGGCCGTACACGGAATCGTCGTTTCAGGACAGCGGGATACTCCGCGGCGTGACCGACGGCCAGAATATGCTGTCGCGCAGCAAGGCGCGACGTTGTTCCGAAACCAATCCGGTGGGCCGCCCGATCGCATCGTTTACGAGTCCGGTGAAGCGAGTACCTGACGCACGCCCCTCCAAGCGAAATGCATACTGCACCAATTGCTGCACCGAAACCCCGAATAGGCTCGCTGAGTCCGTCATGGACGAGACAATCGATCGCAGGACGGTGCGGGGGTGGGCCGGCTAAGCGATCTGCGTTGTCTCTCCTCGCCCGGAACTGTGTGCCGAGGAATTCGAACCCGCAAGCTTGACCGCGCACAGTTCGAGCAGTCCACGCCTTGTCCCGAACCCGACTCCCTCGAGGACTCTCGCCGTCAGTATGCGCTGGAGCCGCCGGTAGAACACTGGTGGCAGCAGCAAACTCGGGAAGGATGTGCTCGTCTCCACCCCCATAGGGCGCCCACCTCACGGCGAAGGCAAGCATGGACTCTTCATCTTGAGTCGTGGTCACTCATATTTCGAGAATCAGGTGGACGGAAGGACGCCTAGCAGCACTAGACGGTATGGGGGGTGGCTGGGGCCTCGCTCACATGTGAGCGAGGCCCCAGCCACCCCCATACCGTCTAGAAGCAAACCACTGCCGAGTGCATGGGACCGTCCCCCTGAGGGTTATCTCTGCACCCATTCGAGATATGTTCCAAGTCACAACTCTCGGCGCACAGCCACTGGAGGTCTCCGGATCTGTCCACAAAGTTGCGTAGACGACGAGACGTGATAGTGGGCACGGGCTGGCCAGCGTCAACAACAACGCGACCGGTCCGCAGGCGCCGTCGACGAGGGCGTGGATTCTGGTCATCCACTCACCCCGGAAACGGCCGAGGGCATGGTCGGGGGTTCGCCGCCAACCATGGAATTTGACTTAGCCCTGCAGCTTCCCTGGACTCGGGCGCTGGTGGATGGCCCGATCCACCCACTGGACGTGCGAACGCATCTTCTCCTCCAGGTACTGCGCGTCACCCCAGGCCACCGGCAAAGCCGTGCCGACCGCGTTCGACCGATCCGGGTCGGCGATCAAATTCTGCACGGCGGTGTACTGACCTTCGGTAGCTTTGACTGCGCCTTGTGCTTGTTCACCGATCGCGCCTTGCGTTGGCGTGAACTGGGCGGCTGGCGAATCGAATCCGGGATCGGCAACTCCCGCCGCTTGCGCTCGGACACCTCCGGCACCGTCGCCCGCGCGGCCGCCGAGAGGATTGGTCGTGAACCGTTGTGGCGTCGCCGCGACATCTTGACGTGGATTCGCGATCGCCCCGGCACGGCGGGCCGCCCCGGCACGGCGGGCCGCCCCCGCGACGACGGGTAATACCCGCCACAGACCTCAGCCGTCCAGCACCGGAGTGGGCAGCAATGTAGGGACATGCCGTCACCACAGGTCATCCCTGAAAGGGCGGGGCCCTGTCAACCCCTGTCCGACCTGCTGTTTTGCTCGTTTTCGGGCCTCCGTGCGGGGAACGCTGGGTGAGGGCCCCTTCGGTCAGGACGGAGCGCCCGCAGCGCCAGTGAGGACGAACGGTCTTGACCGTGGCCCGGCCCGGCGCAGACTGGTCACGGCCCCCCGGAAACGATGAATTCGGTTGGGGGGGTGAACGGTCTCCAATGTGATGCGGGTGGTTTGGGACAGGCCGGGTTTCCTCGGCTGTCGGTCATCCCTTCGCCCGGCGGTGCGGGCATGGAGCGGTGCGCTGGCAATACGCGGGGTCATTCAGATCGGCGACCACGCCGTTGACACGGGGGTCAGACCTGATTGCGGCCGCGCGCGTGTTGCGTCCGGGGTGCTCACGCCGCCGCCTTGTGGTGGGCCAGCGCGCGGATCTGTCCGTCACGCAGCCCGTAGTAGACGAGGGTAAGCAGTTTGCGGGCCGCGGCGACCTTGGCGATGTTCCTGCCGCGGCGGGCCTCGATGCGTTTGCGGTCGACCGAGATCTTCGTGCCGGCCGGTTGCCGCTGGATGGCCTCTACCGCCGCCCAGCGCACCAGTTTGGAGCCCTGCTTGGTGATGTGCCCGCGGCGCACGACGGTGTCGGACTCGCGGTGCTTGGGCGTCAGGCCTGCCCACGAACACAGGTGACTGGGGTCGGTAAACCGGTGCACGTCACCGATCTCCGCGACGAAGACGGCACCGAGGGTGGGGCCGACCCCGGGCAGCTCCTGAATCGCCCGATTACCAGGATGGCCACGCAACTCGGCGGCGATCCGGTCGAAGAATCGTCCCTCGTGCGCGTCGAGGACGTCGATCAGCTC
>NZ_WXYH01000389.1:535838-541102 GCF_009872365.1 Rhodococcus sp. T7 | reverse complement strand
TTGCAGATACGACAGCAGGCCGGTCATCTTCTCACCACTGGTGATCTTCACGATCATCGCGCGTCGAACTCCTGCAAGATGCCATCGATTCGCATCGCGACCCGGCGCACCTCACCGAGCGTGACACCGAGATTCTCGGGCAGATCACCGGTCGCGTTGGTGGCCTTCGCCATCTGGTTGACGCTGATCGAGATCGCCGACAGCAAGCGGAACGCACCGAACAACTGCTCCGCGAATTCACGCCGCTCAGATGCGGTTTCGGAGTGCTCCGCGAGGGCGGACTCAACGAGCAACCGCGGCACGCTCACTCGCGCATGCTGCGCCTTCGCCAGAAGCGCCGACTCCTCCTCGGGAGTCACCTTCACCACGTGCCGAGCATGCCGACCACCGTCGACGTTCGCACGGCGCTCACGCCGGAACCGGCGCGGACGATCAACGGTCTCATCGCTCATCGTCGTCCCCCGTCATTCGGCCCAGCGCAGCGCCCCCACAACGTGGGGCTACACGACAGTGTCTCAGGTCCAGAGCACAGCGTCCAGACCTGACCCCAACTTAGGGCACCTAAGTTTCCATCTTGCTCCACCGGGTTCGATCCGTCGGCACGCAGCGCCTGCGTCGTGTGCCCGCTCTTGAAAGAAGCACAGGACGAGCGCAGCGAGTTCCTTTGCGCAGTTTTCCGGCCGCCCCACCTGTGATGCGGACCCGATTGTGGGTGCCTGAGATCGAGCGGAGCGGGACAGGGAATCTCGGGCATCCACACGAGGACCAGTGCGCTCCATACTTGCGGACGGCCGGCGCCCGAACGGGCAGACAAAGGGCCGCGCTCCGCGCGTCCAACGCGACGTCACAGCGGGGGAGTTATCCCCAAGTGGGTACCGGGCTTAACGGCATTGGGCACACACGACATCTCTCCGCTCCGCTGTGTCGTGTGCACACAACGCCTACCCGGACACCCACCCGGGGACAACAGAATCGAACGCGCCGCACCTCACGCGGTTGGCCGCGTGTACGGCTCGAGATTCGCGCGCGACGTCTATACGATCGAGCCCATGGAAACCCAGCCGCTGGAAACCGAATTCGCCGCCCTCGATGAACAGATCCGCCGAGAAGCCGAGAAGAAGATGCAGGCGATCCGCGTCGTCGCCACAGCACACAAAACTCTCGCCGACACCCGCGAAGAATTCGCCCGCGCCGACGCCGCGAACAAGAAGGCGTTGGCCGACGCACTCGCCGTCGCGCGCAGCGCCGGGTTCAGCGAGGCCGATCTGAAACGGTGGCAGGCCGACGACAGCAAGCCCAGCCGACGCGGACCGCAACGCCGGCCCCGCAAGAGCGCCCAGAAAGAAGCGGTGACACCGACCAACAGCGGAGCGGTCACCACCGCACCCGAATCGGCGGAGGACAACCTCGCAGCGTCGGCCTGACCAAAGTCTCACACCATCGTGCCACTGACACTGCATGTGTCGGTGGCACGCTCATGTTCATCACTTCGGGGGGATCTCGATGAGCGATGCCGCGATCGACAAACAGGACAAACCATCCGAAGGTGACCGCCATGCTAGCGCGCGCGATAAGCGATTCCTCATCACACTTGCGGGACCGCTGCTGGGAACATTATGGGCGGCGAACCTTGCTCCCGATCACCCAATCTCGGCAGTCCTCGGCGCACTGATCATCTTCGCCCTGGCCGCGTTCCTGGTGAAGAACGTTCCTCCACTGGGGCCGTCATGGAGTGTCCGCGCGGAGTTCGTGCGCGGATTCCGCTGGCTGGGTCTCGGGCCGGTACGGATTCGGGATCGACAAGTAGCGGTGCGCACTCAGCTGGTGTGGATCGTGCTCATTCCCACTGTGCTCGCATTTCTGGACTATCACTACCTCTCAGTGCTGATCAGCGAGTCCTTTCCCGTAGTCGATCCCGCAGAGCTTGCCGCGCAGGAAACTCGGCTTGCGAACGTGAAAGCTCTCGGCCTCTATGGCGCGCTTGCAGCGTCGTTTCTCGGTGCAAGCCTCTTCGAGGAAGTGGTCTTCCGTAGCCTCCCACTGATCGTGCACCGGTGGCGGCCGCACGCAACGATCCTCATCGCGATCACCGCTGCCGCATCCACCGCCCTGTTCGCGCTAGCGCATTCGGACTTCGGTACCGGCAACGTCGTTTCGGCGTTCATCGGCGGCGTGGTCTACGTTGCACTCGCGCTCTACACACGATCGCTCTGGCCATCGATCATGGCCCACGGCATCTACGATGCGATCATCATGGTGAGCTGGGTCGTGTAGGCCATCGACAACAACACGCAACGAGCGTCCCGCTTCGGTCGCGGGTCGGGGCACTCGTTTATCGGGACTCTCGTGTCAGCTATACTTTCGGATGGCCGCCTGTTTCGCCGTCGCGAACTCGTCAACATCCAGAACGCCCTCCGCGTGCAAATCCGCCAAGCGTCGAAGTTCCTCGGCAAGACCACCCGCGCTACCCGACTGAGGCAGTGTCGGAACCTGGACTACAAAGTTGGGTCGCTTGCTGTCGGCGATCTTGCGCTGCAATTCGTTGAGCCGTGGAAGTGCCCGCTTGTATAACGCTTTGCCCAGTGGCAGGCAGTTCGACAGGGTGTACGGATCGTCCGCAGCCTTGTTCCGCGACTTGTTCGCGTTACGCCAGAAGTCGTGTTGGGCGCTGCCTTGGTAGCTGGGTGACAGGATCTCCAGAACACCGTTCACGATTCCGCCGTTGAACTCTATGTTGGTGATCTCAGTGTAGGGAAACGTCGTCACTCGACCCCCACCTAGTGAGCCGGCCATGAAGCTGGTGTAACTCCCGGTCTTCACGATCATCAGTCGATCTTCGAACGCAGCAAGGACACCGCCCATCGAGTCACTGACAACGACGAACCACGGCCACTCATCCGCATGGGAATGCTGTTCGAGATACCGCCACGCCGCCTTCGTCACCCTCGGGCCGAATACCTCGACCCGCCCACGTCGGCCCTCGATTCGCTCCCGTTCCGCTTCCGCCGCCCGCTGCTCTCGGTCCTTCTGTTCGGCGGCGGCGGCTCGCTCCTCGTCTCGGCGTAGTGCCTTCTGTTGTTTCTCGTGAGCACGCTGTTGAACGGCCTGCCGCTGCGCCTCTGCGCGTTCTTCCGCTTCCCCTCGTGCGGTCTCGGCCCGTTCTCCCGCAGCTCGACGTTCCGCATCGATACGTGTCTGCGCGTCGGCGCGTTGAGCGTCGGCCGCCGCATGCATGCCCGCGGGGAACCCTGCGGCTACGAGGTGGTGCAAGTAGTGGCTAATGAACGGCACGTCCTCGTCGGGGATGGAGCCAAAGGACATCTGCTGGCCAGACCGTGTGGTGACTACCAAGGTCTTCGCGGATCCGTACGCGGTGAAGTCGAAGCGGTGAATAGTGTCCGCGTCCACGCCGCTCTTCGGTCCGGTCGCGCTGAGATCGCGACCGGTGAAAGCGAGTAGGCGGGCATTGGTGATGACGAGGCCATCGCACGGTGGATACATGGCCGATGTGCTCGCCACCGCCCAGGCGATCTCACCCGGATACAGATGGCGGGCGAGTGCCTCCACCCATTTGTCGGCGGTCCGGCGCTTGACGGAGGGGGCAATCTGCAATGACATCGTGGGCTGCGGTTCCTGACTACTTCTTCGGCGGGTCGAAACAGTACATCGCGTAATTGGGCGTTCCCGTTGCAGACCCTGAGACGCCACTGATCACCCTTATGCGCACGATGGCTGCCGTGTCGGTCCCTGGTTCTACTCTCGCCGGTAACAGCACCCGGAACCGGTTGAGTGGAGGACACCCTGAGCATCACCAGCGGCATTTCCCCGCTCCCGGGTATGCCCATTCCCTCGTCACACGCGGAGGACGAGCAGCTCGCTCTGATCGGGCAGCCTCAACCGGTTCGCGTTCCTGCACGGTTGTGGCGATCGTGGCTCTCGGAGCCAACGATTGTCGCTCGGTTCGAGGCCAAGCGCTATCAGCGTGCCGGGAACCTATGCACACCGTGGCTGGCCGGGGTCTCATCAACTGGCCACGGTTCCTTCCGGGCCGCGAGCCTGCCCGGCACGTCTCGACGTGGCACCGTGCCCGCGCACCTGTTCGCCTACCAGCTCGAGTACGGAGTGATCCCAAGACTGGGGTGGTCCGGTGCCGATGACGCGGTGCTGTGCCATCAATGCGACTTCGCCGGGTGCGTCAACCCACACCACATGCGCCTGGGCACCAACGCCGTCAACCGCACCGAGTACTACCTGCGTCGGCGGAACCTCGCCAGTCCACTTGCCGACATTCGCGGTCCCGCCGGGCGCACCCGAGCCGTCGCCTCCGCCGTCCGTGCTGGACTCGCAAACGGCGACGGACGCGACAGCATCGAATTGCGGATTCACCTCGCCGAATCCGCCGGACTTCCGCTCACGCTCTGGTAATCCTCAGGGCGCCACACAGCAAGTCGTGCACACACCGGTGGTGCCCAGCGGTTCATTTGCATCACGACGGTCCAGCAGAAAGATGATCCTCTCGAAATCTAGGCACGGAGCCATCCGTGTCGTGGTCCGCATCGCTTCACGGTCAACGACGGAACATCGTTTCCGCGCCGGATGGATGCGGAATCAGGCTATGGCTGCCGTTAGGCATGAACACGTGCACTCCCGATGGATCGCCAATGAATTGGGGCATCGCTTCCAGGCCCGCCCGCTGCGAGAACCAGTCCTGGCACGTCGGGCACATCACCTTCGACGAGGCGAAGATCTGATCGCTGGTACCGGCGGCTTTCTGCCGTTCAGAATGGGAATTCTCATACATACCTTCTGCGTCGGGCGGGTCAAACGGGTGCGGCGCAGTCTCGTGGCCGGCCTCAGCGCCCTCCACTCCTGCCTGCTCGGTGGCTCCGATCTTGTCGCCGGACCAGCCGCTCGTGGCCGGCTCGCCGCCGGGGGTACCCGCGATGTTCTTTGGACTCTCGATGTTCTGCAAGCGCGCAAAAGCGTCAGACGCATCAGCAATGGCGCTCTGGAACTCGGGGAGGTTGAGAATGTTGTCGAGACCTGGCTCGACATCGGTCAATCCCACATCGCCCCGCGCCTGGTCGGCTGCCTGGTCCGCGATCAATCTTCTGAGCTCCTCCTCAGGAGTTAGCTCAGGTTCTTCCGCCGCCTCCGCCTTCGGAGCCTCGGGCACCGCCTCCGCGATCGGAGCCTCGGGCACCGCCTCCGCGATCGGAGCCTCGGGCACCGCCTCCGCGATCGGAGCCTCGGGCACCGCCTCC
>NZ_WXYH01000389.1:530303-535699 GCF_009872365.1 Rhodococcus sp. T7 | reverse complement strand
CCGACTACCGTGAGACACCGGTCCTCGCTGAGGCCGGAACCAGATAGCCGAGCCTCCGTAGAACCCGGGGCGATTCAGCCACCTCAGTACCGTCCAACACCAGCAGGGTACGACCCTGTACCGACAAGGCGGCCTCGATATACCCGAACCCGGTCGGGCCTCTCCCACATGTGGAGTTCGGTGCGTTTGCCATTCAGGCCGGAACCGATCTCCCTGACCGTGTCCGACACACTCACACCACGTCTGCCACACTCGTCACCGCCCGCCCCGCCTGGCACAGGTGGTCACCGAGACCCTCCCCCCACAGCGGAGGTGACCCGAGTGGGCCGTGAGGACGCGTCCAGGGTGGCGGAGGAGCTCTCTCGTGATGGCATCGCCCGGGTATCTCGAGGAGTGCGAAACTCGGGGGTGTGCGTCAGCGATGAGCACGCGGCGCGGTTGCTGGCGGCGCCCTGGCACACCGTGCGGGATGCACTGTTGGCGGGCATCACTGTCGAGCACGGCCGGGCGCTAGGGGAGATGTGGCGGCAGGTTGCGGCCGTGACGATGCGGTTTCCGGCGGCCGCCCCGCTGATATTGACGGGGCCAGATTCTGGATCGTTCGGGACACGGTAGCGGCCCGGGAGGCCATCTCGGGCGGACTGGAGGCATTCCCGGATCACACCTTCGTCAGGTGATGGAGCAGATGCTCGATGCCGGATTGACGGCTCTTCCCAGATGAGGGTGTAGGTCGGCCGGGCGCGTCGGTCCGCAGATAGACGTCGAGGTCTCCCGACGATGGAGGTTCCTACGCCATCCATCCGAAAGACCTCGACGTGACCGACACAACCCCGCCGGCCGGCTTCGGCCGCCCTGACCTGACCGCCTTCGCTCGACTCGACGGCCTCGGTCTGAGCGTGACCGGACAACGACTTGAACCGGATCGTGCGGTCCTAGCGTGCCGCGTGGTGGAACCAGATCAGTGGTGCCGACGGTGCGGCAGCGAAGGCGCTGCTCGTGACACCGTGATCCGGCGGTTGGCCCACGAGCCGCTGGGCTGGCGACCGACCGTGCTGGAAGTTGTAGTGCGCCGCTACCGCTGTGCCGACTGCGGACACGTGTGGCGCCAAGACACCAGCGCCGCTGCGGAGCCACGCGCGAAGCTCTCGCGCACCGGGCTGCGGTGGGCGCTGGAAGGGATCGTGGTCGCACACCTCACCGTCGCCCGTGTCGCCGAGGGACTCGGGGTCGCGTGGGACACCGCCAACAACGCGGTCCTGGCTGAAGGCAAGCGGCTGCTGATCAACGACCCCACGCGGTTCGAGGGCGTGAAGGTCATTGGCGTCGATGAGCACGTCTGGCGCCACACCAGGCGTGGCGACAAGTACGTCACCGTGATCATCGACCTCACCCCGGTCCGCGATGGCGCCGGCCCAGCAAGGCTGCTGGACATGGTCGAGGGCCGGTCGAAGGCGGCGTTCAAGACCTGGCTCGCCGACCGCGACGACGCCTTCCGTGACGCGGTCGAGGTGGTCGCGATGGACGGCTTTACCGGGTTCAAGACCGCCGCTGCAGAGGAGATCCCGGACGCGGTCACGGTGATGGATCCCTTCCACGTCGTGCGCTTGGCCGGTGACGCCCTCGACAGGTGCCGGCGCCGGGTCCAACTCGCGATCCACGGGCACCGTGGGTTCAGGGACGACCCGCTCTACAAGTCGCGGCGCACGCTGCACACCGGCGCGGACCTGCTCACCGACAAGCAGAGCGACAGGCTACGCGCGCTGTTCGTTGATGACGCTCACGTCGAGGTCGAGGCGACCTGGGGTGTCTACCAGCGCATGATCGCCGCCTATCGCCACGAGGACCGGCAACGTGGCCGCGAGCTCATGAAGAAGCTGATCACCGACCTCAGCGCCGGCGTCCCCAAGGTGCTCACCGAGCTCACCACCCTGGGCCGGACCCTGAAGAAGCGAGCCGCTGACGTGCTCGCCTACTTCGAACGACCCGGCACCAGCAACGGGCCGACCGAGGCGCTCAACGGACGGCTCGAACACCTGCGCGGCTCCGCACTCGGGTTCCGCAACCTGACCAACTACATCGCCCGAAGCCTGCTCGAGACCGGCGGCTTCAGACCCCAACTCCTACACCCCCGATTGGGATGAGCCCAAAAAGGTTCTGCCCCGTGATTCCTCGCGCTTGCGCAGGCTGACGGCGCGCATGGCGAACGACTCGCGCTCGCGCGCGTAGCGAGGACGAAGGGCACCACGCGGCGGCGGACAATCGTCGTATCGAATGAACCGTAGCTGGGGGAAGGGGACAGCCGTGTCCGAGTATCCATCGACCGAACAACGCTTCGCGGGCGGCACCTCGATGGCGGCGGCAGTCATCATGGTCACCGTCGGCATCATCCAGTTCTTCCAGGGCATCGCCGCCGTCGCCGAGAACGAAGTGTTCGTTGCCGGGCTGGACTACGTCTGCAAGTTCGACCTCACCACCTGGGGCTGGATCCACATCGTCCTCGACGCGCTCGTCGCGATCGTCGGCCTCGCCCTGTTCACCGGCGCCGGATGGGCTCGGGTATCGGCGATCATCGTTGCCGCGATCTCGATTCTGGCGAACTTCCTGTGGCTGCCGTATTACCCGGTGTGGTCGCTGGTGATCATCGCACTCGACATCGTCGTCATCTGGGCCGTCTCGACCTGGAATCCGGAAACGGTCTCGGGGAACATTGCGTAGCGGCACGCCCCGCTTCTCACCCTTACCGGCCGGGATTCGTCCTGGATCCGACGCACCTAATGGTCGGGGTGCGATCGCCGGACGGACGGCATGCCGTCAGACCCGAGCGTTCATCAGACCCCGAACAGCTGCAGAGCACGGCCCGGCGGAGTGCACGATGACGCGGATGACGATTCCCAGCAGCCGCCCTGACCGGTGGGCGTCGATGTGCCACCTGGCCGGGAAAACCACCGAGACGACCACCAACGCCCGCGTCCATGCCGACCTTCCGCTCACTGAGCGTGTATCCGACACTCACCGAGCAGATCGAGGCTCGCGGGTTCCCTGCGAGGAACCTGCTCCTCCCAGTAGGTACCCGATCGGTGTTGCGGAAACTGCGAACTACTCATGCGTCGACGACCCTTCGACCCCGCGGAGCGCATCTAGTCCCCACGAGATCACGCCCGATGGCGACCCGTGGTGCCCTGCAGCGACGCGCCCTGACCTTCTTTCCGTTGTAGTGGATCGACCCCACCGATTACCTGGGGCGAGGACTTATGGGGCTGTTCGCTTTTCGTCGCACTGCCCCACGTGACTGCCCGCATCCCGGGCACTCAACCGCCGGAACCGGCGCTGTGAAGGGGCGGCACGATTCTGCTGAGCGCACCTGACGGAAACGGACCGCGGTTGCCCCTCAGCTCGTGTTGCTCCGGAATTGGTGGGCGGTGAGCAGCACGCGGTCGAACCGGGTCCGGAAGGCTTCCGGCGGGACCGCGGCAGCGGCGGGATCGCCGACCGCGGTGACCAGGTTCTCGGCGATGGTGCGCAGTTTGGTGTTGGTCTCCTGGGAGCGCCAGATGAGGATGTCGAAGGCCCGCTCCGCGGGGATGCCGTAGACGAGCATCAACACGCCCTTGGCCTGTTCGATGACCGCCCGGGACGCGGCAAGTTCGGCGACCGCTTCGTCGAGCGATTCCTGCAGTACGGTCTCCAGGGACTCGCTGACGTCGATGTAGAACCCGGACGTGCCGACCACCCGGTCGTTCTCGCGGAGCTGGTCCCCGACGACGATCACATGGTGCACACGCCCAGCGGTGTCGATGATGCGGTGTTTGCTGCTGAAAGGTTGTCCCTCGTCGATCATCTTCTCGAAGATCGCGGTGACATGGCGGAGGTCGTCGGGGTGTTTGTGCGAGAGCAGCAATTCGGTGGTGGGAGTTTTCTCGCCGGGGCGGTAGCCGTGCATCTCGGCAACCGGGTCGGACCATTCCCACCGTTGGCCGTCGAGGAGGAATCGGAAGCTGCCGACCCGCTGCGGTGTACCCGATCCGAACAGTGCATCGAGTTTCACCGCCACCACCCGCGCGTGGGGTCCGTCACGACCGGTCGGCGGTGTCACGTCCGAGTTCCTCGGCGCTCGCGCAGGTGTCGGTGGTGGTGCAGGTGAGCATGTGGAGGAGGTCGGCACGAGATCCTGCCCGGAGGATGCGACGTTGCCGCACAGCCCCGTTACCCGCACCGAGGACACACTCGACGGCGCAGCGGACGGTCCGGTAATCGCCGGTGCGCTCGAGCGCCGGACGTACATGATCGACAAGCCGCGCGGTCGCCTCGCGCGCCGAGATCAGGTGTCCGGACCCGGTGTCGAGGGCGTATCCGTTCACCCCGTCCCGGGCGGCGCGCCAATACGCCGCCCGCAGCAGAGCGGGGTCGAGCACCGGTGCCTGTTGCCCGCTGTGGACAGCACCGAGGGCGGTGGTGACCAGCGCGCGCACCAGCGCGGCGAGGAGCACCGTTTCCTCGACGGTCGCGGGGACGTCGCTGACCCGCACCTCGAGGGTGGGCAGGTGCGCCGACAGGCGCACATCCCAGTAGACCATCGCCGTGTCGAGGATGACCTCGTTGTCGAGCATGTCCGCGACCACGGTGTCGTAGTGCTGCGCGGAGCGGAAATACGGGGGTGGCCCGGCACTGGGCCACCGCGACCACAACACGTGCCGCCAGCTGGCGTATCCGGTGTCGCGGCCGGCGAAGACCGGTGAGTTTGCGGTCAGTGCCAGCAGCACCGGCAGCCAGGGACGTAGATGGTTGCTGACCTGCACCGCGAGGTCCCGGTCGTCGAGTCCGACGTGAACGTGACAACCGCAGATGACCTGCTCCCCGAGAAGGCCGAAATGCTCGATCCTCCGCTGATAGCGAGGAAGCGCGGTGATCGAGGTCGGGGGCGGACCGAACGGGGGTACCCCGGTCGCGAGCACCGCGACGCCCACCGCGGAGGCTGCGGCCGCCACCTGTGCTCGAGTACGCCGGAGCTGGTTTCCGAGATCGGTGAGGGTGGTGCACACCGGGGTGGCGGTTTCGATCTGGCACCGCGACAATTCGAGTTGCAGTTCGGCGCCGCAGCGTCGGGCGGCGGCGGCGACCGCGGTGTTACCCAGGAACGGGGCACCGGTGCCGGGGTCGGCGAGCACGAACTCTTCCTCCACCCCGATCGTCGGCGTGGAACCGGCGGTTCCGGCACCGGCAGCACCGATCGGATTCGCTGAAAGTGTCGACACCGTTGTCCGCTCCTGCCCGACCGCCCTGAAACCCGGGGCCATCCCCAGCCTGGCACCCCCACCCGAGCGAAGAACCGGATCGGCATGGAAAAGGGACTTAAGTCCCTGCGGGGTGTCGACGTCACACCTGGTGACTGTCCGCCA
>NZ_WXYH01000389.1:527316-530293 GCF_009872365.1 Rhodococcus sp. T7 | reverse complement strand
ATCACCGGTGTGGTGCGCCGCTCCTTCGACCCGGCATCCCAGCAGATCGTCGAACGGGCCGAAGCCAGAGGTGAAGACCACGGGATCACCTGGGACAACGCCGGCCCCATCTCCCACGAGAACAAGTGGGCGGAGTACTGGCACGACGGTGGCCGCTCGGTCACCTGGCTGATGCAGGCAGGCCCGAAGAGCGCTGTCGACGAATCGGCCCTGCGCCGTCTGATCGCCCCGCACCCGGACCTTCCGCGTAAGCGCGTGGCGATCGTCTATCGCCCGCACCGGGCCGCGGACGCGGTCAAAATCATCGATGACGACTACCGCAACGCCATCGTCGCCGCTCAGAACCGCACCCGCGGTATCGGTTCGGCTGCCGCCCAGATCAATGTCGAACTCGCGGAACGCTCGCGTGACGAACTCGCCCGCGGCCACGGCGCCACCCGAATCGGTGTGCTGATCACCGTCACCGAACCCATCGAAGGCGACATCCCCCGGGTCGATGCACTGATCAACGACCTGGCCGCCCAGACCCAGCTCGAGGTCCGCCGCTGCTACCGGTTCCAGGACGCCGCCTTCGCCGCCTCGCTCGGCGTCGGGATCTTGCTGCCCGATCATGCGTCGATGCCGTCGGCGCTGACCGCCTAAGAGAAAGGCACCTTCTGATGGTTCGCATCATGACGCCCGAGGAACGGGCACAGTACCAAGGCAACGTCTATGCCGGTGGCCTGCGCGGGGCGTGGGCCAAGTTCAAGATCAGCACCGACGACAGGCGCCGCCGCAACGCTGCTGTGCGCGAGCGAAGCGAAACCAGCCAAACCGAGGGCGGGCGCAAGCTCACCGACCGCGGGTACCGGGGCGCCGGCGGCGGCCGCGCGGCGTCGGTCGGCAAACAACCCGAGCTGCGGTCGACGAGCGTGCACGCCGCCGGCGCCTTCTGGCCATGGTCGGTCGGGGCGGGTGCCCCGGCGGTCGGCCCGGTCATCGGCAGCCACCTGGTCACCCACGCACCGGTCTCCTTCGGGCTGCTGAACTGGTTCCGACGCGGCTTCATCACCGCGCCAATCGGGTTCGTTCTCGGCCTCAACGGCTACGGCAAGTCCTCGTTCGTCCGCAAGGTGATTCTCGGTGCGATAGCCCAAGGCGTGACCGCCCTGTTCCTCGCCGACAAGAAGCCCGACTACCGGGCGCTGGTCGAGGATGTCTCCGGTAAGGACGCGGTCGTCGACGTCGGATACGCCTTCGGACACATCAACCCGCTGGCGGGCGGTGTGCTCGGATCGATCATCCCGCTGCTCGCCCCGTTCCCGGAACTGCAACGGCGCTGGATCGAGGAGCTCCGCGGCCGCCAGAGCGAGACCACCTGCGCGCTGCTCGAACTGCGGCGCGGGCAGGCACTCGAGGACTGGGAAGAGTCGATCGTCGAATCCAGTATCGGGATCCTGTTCAACGAGAAGGGCTTCACACCAGCCGAGCCGCCGCTGCTGGAGAACTTGCTCGAGGTGATCGTCGAGGGGCACCCGCAGCTCCTCGAGGACGCCGGTGTGGACACCCTCGAGGACTATCGGGAAGCCGTGCGGCCGCTGCGCCGGTCCCTGCGTGCCTTCGTCAACCCGACCAGCCGATTCGGTCGGATCTTCAACGGGCAGACCACCAATCCGCTGAGCCTGGACTACCCGGCGATCGGTTTCGACGTCTCCCACATTCCCAACGGTGACAAGAAGTTGCGGGCGGCGGTCATGCTGGTGTGCTGGTCGGACGGGTTCGCATTGATCGACGCCGCGCACGCCCTGTTCGATGCCGGCCTGGGCCCGCAACGCTTCTTCGAAGCCGTGATGGACGAAATCTGGGATGTGTTAGGTCTGGGGCCCTTCATGATTGACCGGATCAACGCGCTGACCCGGTTGAACCGGCAGATCGCGGTCGGGCTGTGGATGATCACCCACTCGATGGCCGACCTGACCACCGCCTCCGATGGAGCCACCACCGATCGCGCAGTCGGATTCCTCGAACGCGCCCGGGTGAAGGTCATCGGCCCGATCCCGCCGAAGGAAATCGAGCGTCTCAACGGGGTCGTCACCTTCACCGACACCGAGGTCGACATGGTCACCAAGTGGTCCTCCCCGCCGCCGATGACCGGTGATCAACCCCGAGAAGGTGAGTCGGCGCCGCCGCCGCCCGGCACCGGAAACGTGCTGATCAAGACCGGTGACGACGAACGCGCCCCCGGAATCCCGGTGCACGTGATCTTCACCCGCGCCGAGATCGAATCGGGAATCCACAACACCAACGCCCGCTACAACATCGCCGACGAGACGCAGGAGGACGCCGCGTGATCCCACAACGCCGCTACCGGGATGTCTCACCGGAACTGCGGGCAGCCGCGGTGAAGAAAGTCTCCGAGCTGCAAAGCATCGTCTCCTCCCGGTGGCGGGCGATCCAGCTCGTCGCCGAGGCCACCGGCGTGCACCCGAACACACTGCGCAACTGGGTCGAGGCACACCCCGGCGGGCCGAAGCCACCGCGCCGGGATCTCGAACGAGAGCTACGCGAACGTGACGCCGCCCTTGCCGCCGCCTCGGAGATGATCGCCGAACTCTCGCACCGGCTGCAGAGCAGCAACGGGCGAGGCTGATTGCCGCTGTGAACGCTACGAAGAAGGTGCTCGCCGGAGCCGTCGCCGTGATGGTCGCGATCGTGATGCTCCTGGTCATCATCGCCTCCGACGATGAGAACCAATGCGCCGTTCCCGCAGGACCGGGTGCGGCGACGACCGCTCCGGCCGGGTCGCTGGTCAAACCGACCAAGACCGGCACGGCCACCTTGTCGTCACCCTTCGGGCCGCGGTGGGGAACCGAGCACAAGGGCGTCGACTTCGCCGGGGACGTCGGCACCCCCATCTACGCGTTCACAGAAGGCAGGGTCATCGCCGCCGGGCAGGCCAGCGGTTTCGGGAACTGGATCGTCCTCGATCACCAGATCG
>NZ_WXYH01000389.1:524834-527216 GCF_009872365.1 Rhodococcus sp. T7 | reverse complement strand
CCGTGGATCGAGCGTGCCCAAGAACCCGGCCAGGCCAGTCCGCAGGCCACCGACCCCGGTTCGAACGGTGGCCAGCCCGGAGAAGGCGGCACCTCCTCGGCACCCGGCCTCGAGGTCTACAACGCCCGCCAGGTCGCCATCGCGAAGCAGGTCGTCGCGGTCGGGGAAGCGATGGGACTGTCCGAGCGCGGTATCACCGTGGCCCTGGCCACCGTCGGCCGCGAATCGACCTACCGAATGCTCGCCAGCTCCGTGGTCCCGGAATCGCTGAACTACCCGCACGACGGGGTAGGCAGCGACCACAAGTCCGTCAACCAGTATCAACAGCAGGTCGATATCTGGGGCACCGTCGACGAGCTGATGAACCCGATCACCGCGAACGTGAAGTTCTACCAGGCCCTTCTCCAGATCGACGGGTGGGAGTCGATGCCCGTCACCGTGGCCGCCCAGACAGTTCAAGGTTCGGCCCACCCCGACGCGTATGCGCAGTGGGAACAAGCCGCCACCATCATGTACCGCGAGTTCAAGGGCGCCAGCAAGGAACTGACTCCCGACGAGCTCGCCCAGATCTCCAAAGCCGGTGCTGCAACCGCCGTCGCCGCGGGCGGCATCCTGCCCGACCCCTGCGGCGGCGCCACCGGTAGCCCGCACGCGCCCCTCGCCGCGGGCCCCTTCGGACAGAAGATCATCGAGGCGGCATCACGGTGGCTCGGCACCGAGTACGCCTGGGGCGGCGGCGACGTCAACGGACCCACCCACGGCATCAGCGACGGCGGCGGTGCCGGCGACGCGCACGGTGACCCGAACAAGACCGGCTTCGACTGCTCCGGCCTGACCCTTTACGCCGTCTACCAGGCATCGGGCGGCCAGATCACGTTGCCGCACTTCACCGGCGACCACTCCAATCCGGGACAGCTCTACGACCCCCGGGGGCAGGACATTCCGCTCGACCAGAAGCAGCCCGGTGACCTGATCTTCTTCGGCGCAGGCGGAAACACCCACCACGTCGGCATCTACCACGGCCAGCAAAACGGTCAAGACATGCTCCTGAACGCACCCCAATCCGGCGACGTCGTCTCCATCCAACCCCTCTCCAACTGGGCCGGCGAAGAAATGTACGTCCGCCGATTCGGCGAAATCCCACCTGAAGAAAGGCCGTAACCATGCCCACCGGCAAGGAGATCGACATGCACAACACCGATACCGACACCGCAGCTCTCGTCGACGTGCGCGGGGAACGCCTTGCGTGCCTGATACACCGCGCCGCGGTCTTGAGTGAGCACCACGCGAACATCAAGAGGGTGAATCCGTTCCGCAGCAGACACTCAGCGGAACAGCTTCGGGACAGCTGGCTCACCAGCACCGCAGTCCGCACTCCCCTCGACATACTCGACCGCTACGGACACCCGTGGGAAGCCGACGAAGCTCGTGCTCTCTGCGAAACAGACGCCGAATCCCTGGCGGCGACCTTCGCCGCCGCTCTCCTCTGGAGCCGGTCCCACACCACGCACCCGAATTGGGTCCCCACCGCGGCCGCGACGACGAGTGATCCGAAAGGAACGTTGTGATGAGAACTGTTACCGAGACTGGCAACGGTCCGAGATTCGTCGCAGCAGTTGCCTCTGTCCTTGCTCTGCGATGACGGGCTTCCCGGCCGCATGGAGATTGGCGAATCCGATTCGGGCACGCAGTCTTTCGAACATTTCTTGTCGTACCCCATAGGTAGTGTGGACCGAAAGCCGTTGGCCGTGAATCGATATGAGAGATCGGAAGTGCGATGACAACGAAGGTCCGGACACGTAGTCGAGTCGGATTGGTCACCGCGGCACTGGTGGTGATGACAGCGGTTGCCGGGTGCGGCGGCTCCGACGGTGCTGATCACGATCACGGCCACGAACCGATGGATTCCGGTGGGCCGACGAGCGTGTTGACGACCCCACCTCCACCGGCACTGCCGGACCGCTTCGCCGCGGTCGATCAGAATGATCCGGAGTCGGTGATGGTTGCTGCTGCGCAGGCCCTGTTCAGTTACACGCCGGCGACGGACCCGAGCCAGGCCGCGGGAGCGGAGCGGGCAGCGCCGCTGCTCGATGAACGGTTCTACGCCGAGAACAAGCCCGCGTTCACCGTGCTCGCACCGATCACAGGCAGGCAGTGGGATCGGTGGGCGAGCGAGAACGCCGTGGTGACGGCCCGCGCCGCAGTAACCAGCGACGATCACCCTGCCGACGCACCGGCGAAGGTCTCGCGAGTGGTCGCGGTGACCCAGACCGCCACCGCGCCCAGCGGGGCCGTTCTCGATGAATCCACGTTGGCGGTCTACATGACAGCCACCCGTCTCGGGGTGTGGCGGGTGAGCGCACTGACCGTCCACTGACGCCG
>NZ_WXYH01000389.1:523475-524734 GCF_009872365.1 Rhodococcus sp. T7 | reverse complement strand
CGGAGGACGGCGAGCAGGCGGAGGGACTGCTCGCCCTGATGGCGCTGGCCGCGTCGATCGACGCACGCTCATGGCAGGAGCACCGATCCCGCATCGGCGGGTGGCTCGCCGATTGCGCCGACGTCGAAGCGGTGTTCACCCTCGACAGGTTCGGGTTGGGCGACGCCGCGGTGCGGTTGGCCGAGTTCTATGACGGGGCCCGCAACGACGTGGACACGGTCTTCGCTCGTGCCCGCGAACTACATGCCCAGGCGGCCCCGCTGGACCTCAACCTGACATGCGGGACTCGGGAGGGGGAGCGCGATGAGTGAGCGTGGTGTGAAGGATCCGGTGAACTCGGCCCGGGAGCTGTATCTGATCGGTGCGGTCATAGCCGTTGTCGGAGTGGTCGGTGGCGGTGTGATGCTGGCGCTGCGCTTCGGCACCGATCAGGAGGTGTCTGCGAACCCGGTGGTGGTCCTGATCCACCTGGTGAAGGGACATCTGGGGTGGTCGACGGCCGCGACGGTGATCATCGCGGTGTACACGGTGCTGGTGCTGGCGGCGGCGGCCGTGATCCTGGTGCTCCTGGCCAGCAGCCGTGGCAAGCGCACCCGCGTCGACGACAAGGCCAAGCACATGGGCCGGTTGCGGGACGTGGGATCGCTGACCGAAAAGCAGTGCCGAACGGAGTCGGACCGGTTGGGCGTCGTCCTCGCCGAGAATGCGGCACCGGGGGTTCCGATCGGCAAGCACCTGTTGTCAGGGCAGAACCTGTACGCCAAGTACGAGGACATGCACGTCGACATCTGGGGTCCACGCTCGGGAAAGAGCAGTTCTCGGGTGATTCCGGCGATCCTCGAGGCGCCCGGTGCGGTGTTGACCACCTCGAACAAGCGGGACGTGGTCGATGCCACCCGCGACCCGCGTGAAGCCAAGGGCGGGAAGGTGTGGATCTTCGACCCGCAGAAGGTCGCTGACGGGCAGAACACCTGGTGGTGGGATCCGCTGTCGTGGGTGACCGACGAGGTCCGGGCCGCGGACCTGGCCGCGCACTTCGCTGCCGGTGACGACGGCCTGGACGCGAAGAAGGATTCCTTCTTCGACCCGGAGGGCCAGGACCTGCTCACCGCTCTGTTTCTGGCGGCGGCGTCTGCGAAGATGCCGATCACCCAGGTGTACACGTGGGTGACCGAGGAGACGAACGTCGAACCGGTCAACATTCTCCGCAAACACGGCTACGACCTGCACGCATCCGGACTCAGCGGCCAGTACAACGC